>DCUS01000183.1 GCA_002327885.1 Syntrophaceae bacterium UBA2208 | reverse complement strand
CGATCTCTTCTCGAAAGGCCCTTTTTGATACCGGTGTAGCAGGACCTTTTACCAGCTTGATTCTTAGTATCCCTGCGATTGTGATCGGCTTAACCATTTCTCAAGTGATTCCTGCGTCACATGTTAAAGGAGAAATGATCCGCCTGGGAGATCCTCTTCTGTTTACCTTTATTCAGCATTTGGTGATGCGAGATGTCCCTACAAATTACGAAATAGTTCTACATCCTATTGCCTATGCGGGATGGGTTGGCCTTTTTGTCACCGCCCTCAACCTTCTTCCCGTTGGACAGTTAGATGGAGGGCACATCGCCTATGCCCTCTTTGGGAGAAGAAGTCGCGCCATCTTCCTCATTACTATCGCTGTCATGGCTTTTATTACCATCTTTTACAACCCCGGATGGCTTCTCTTGGTTATTCTATTCATCATCTTCGGCTTTCGACATCCAAGCCCAATGGATGATCAAACACCACTCGATGGGAAGAGGAAATTTTTAGGGGGGCTCGCTTTTTTTGCATTTATTCTCTCCTTCACTCCCACTCCTTTTCCCGAATATGTTGAGGAGATCAAACAGGCCCTCGGCTGGTTTTAGAAATACATTTTGTCGACGATCAATGCTGATGCTTCCATATGCTCTTGGTGCGATCTGTCCTCCATCGTTTCGCAGGGTGGGATGATGGAAGGACCCAGCATGCGGTTTATCTACTTTGATGGCACCATTTCATAATTTCTTCCAGAGACATTGTATTCAGGACATCATTCGTTTCGAGCCACCCCCTTCTTGCCACCGCCACTCCCAAACTCATCATCCACATCTGGTCTAAATGATGAGAGTCGGTTCCGATCCCAACCCGTATCCCTATCTCTTTGGCCTTTCTGCAATGGAGGTCATCTAAATCAAGGCGCTCGAAGTAAGCATTGATCTCCAATGCCTTTCCATATTTCTTTGCAGACTCCATCAGCTCATCCATCTCAACTTCGTAAGGGTCTCTTGTTCCTAATAGTCTGCCGGAGGGATGAGCGAGGAGATGCACATAAGGACTTTCTAAAGCTCGGACAATCCTTTTCGTCATCTTTGCTTTGTCCTGTTTGAATCCACTGTGGATCGCTGCCACAACGAAGTCGAGATTCTCCAATATCTGCTCGGGCAGGTCTAACCTTCCATCGCTGAGGATATCGACCTCTGTCCCTTTGAGAATTTGAAATCCCTCCAACTTCTCATTAATGCGATCAATCTCCTCGATCTGTTTCAACAGCCTTGACTCATCAAGCCCATGGGCAATCTTAAGAGACTTCGAATGATCGCAGATGGCTACATATTGATAACCCCTCTTCTGAGCAGCCTTAGCCATCTCTTCGATTGAAAAGGCGCCATCACTCCATTTGGAGTGCACATGAAGGTCTCCCTTAATTTCTGACTCCTGAATCAATTTAGGAAGGCGTCCTTTCTGCGCCGCTTCGATCTCTCCACGGTCTTCACGAAGTTCGGGTTCAATCCAATCCATTCCCAGAGAACGATAGATATCCTTCTCTTCCTTTCCGGCAATTTTCTTCTCGCCTTTAAAAGCGCCATACTCATTAATCTTGATCCCTTTGGCCTTAGCTATTCCTCTGAGATGGATATTGTGTTCCTTCGACCCGGTGAAATATTGAAGAGCTGCACCGTAGGAATCTTCTTCCACCCCACGAAGGTCAATCTGTGTTCCTCCCTCCACAATCACAGAGGCTTTGGTCTCTCCGGAGGCTAAGACCTCTTTCACCTCCGGAAGGTGGGTAAAGACCTGAAGGATTTTTTCCTGATCCGGGCCGGTGGCTAAAATGTCGATGTCGCCGATATTCTCTTTCATTCTGCGGAGGGAACCTGCCCATTCAATCTTTTTTGATCCTGTCTTCTGCCTCAAGGTGTCTACGATTCGTCTCGCCACGGGAAAAGCCACACCTAAATTCATCCTGCCCTTGCTCTGTTTGAGGAGTTGAATCCCCCGCTTGATGTTTTCGATCTTCTTCTCACCCATTCCAAAAAGGCCCAATAAAGCCCCATCGTTCAATGCCTTTTCCAGCTGAGAGAAATTGTTGATCCCCTTTTCCTTATGAAGCATCGCCAGGGTTTTTGGCCCCATCCCTGGGATATCCATGATGGCAATCAATTCATCCGATACCTCTCTCCTGATCTCTTCAAATTTGGAGACTTTTCCAGTCTTGAGATACTCTTCAATCTTTTGGGCCATTCCCTCCCCGATCCCTGGAATCTTTTTTAGTTCTCCTTTTTCAGTAATCTCCTTGATATCCTGTGTGAGATCACCAAGAATGCGCGAAGCCTTTCGATAGGCACTGATCTTAAAAGGATTCTCCCCCTTAAATTCCAGAATGTCTGCCATCTTTTCGAAGAGATCGGTAAGCTCTTTATTCTTCATCCTTAAGCTCCTACATATTTCTTACACTTTGCACTATGCCCTATGCTTCTTATTCCCATGCCGAAGATAATCTTTGAGGCAGATCTGAAAATTCTCCACAACATCCTTTTTGCTATTGACGATAAAGACCCGATTCTGAACATGGAAAAGTTCATCCATCAGCCTCTCCACCGGACAGATGGTTTTCGATTTCCCTCCATACCTCTTCCCCAAATCCTTCTCAAACATGACGACCAGCTTATCCTTCATCCTTAGCTGCGTATCATTAAAGAGGAAGCCCACATCAGGCAAGATATCATCCATTCTTGAAAGGAAGGTAGAAATCTCGTTCTGCTCAATTCCTTTTGGCGGAGAGGATTTCACCTCGATATAGACCAATCGTTGGTTCCAGGAGGCAATCACATCATAGTCGCCACCGGAAGGAGTGTTCTTTATACTGACTCCATAGATGGCCGGGGAGGCAAATTCCTTTTTAAACATCTCAGCAACGAACCATTCCAGGGTGGGGCCAAAACTGTAAAGTGGGGAAACTCGAGTTTGATAGTTACCCCTTTCATTTTTTATGATCACTCCCATGTCACAGAGCCGTATGCAATATCCTTGGGCCACCTTAGAAGAACAGTAACGGGTCAGATCCTGGATCCGAAACCGATCCTGGAATTTGATCATATCTCTCAGGACGAGACGAAAAGAATATTTTTTCATCATCTCGTAAAATCTAATTTTGTAAAGAGGTGAAAGATCCGAAGGGAAAAAGAGACGCTCGGTGGGATTTTTTCGAAAGACCCTGATTCCCCTCATTCTAAGCATTTTTTCTACCAAAGAAGAATCTTCTATCGAACCGGCTTTGACGGATTCAATCTCTCTGGTGAGGGATCGGACCTTCTTTTTGAGGGATTGGATCTCCCGAAGAGCTTCCTGCAATTTCATTAAAAACCCCGATGAAGTCCGTAGTGCTTCGCCCACTGAATCGCTTCCATATATTCTTTATGGGT
>DCUS01000218.1:32486-45160 GCA_002327885.1 Syntrophaceae bacterium UBA2208 | reverse complement strand
AAAACCGAAGTCCTTTCTCCGTGGGGACCCTCCCGGCTGAAGTATAGGGTTGAAAAAGTAATCCCAGTTCTTCCAAATCTGACATAATATTCCGGATGGTTGCAGGGCTGAGGTTGAGGTTTGATTTCTTCGAAATCGTTCTTGACCCCACTGGTTCTGCCCAGCGGATATAATCTTCGATCACAATCTCTAAAACCCGTTTCATCCTCTCTGAAAATGAGACATCCATTAAACCCATCTCCATACCAAATAAACGATTCAGGAAAGCCTTAAAACCCAAAAAAGTCCCCAACTTGTGCTATTAAGATAATAATGGGAGGGCGTTTTGTCAAGAAAATGAGAGATTTAATCATTCCTCTTCTAATTTATTTTTCTCAAACTTATCAGATAGTTCTAGCTGCTCCCAAAGGGTGGGTACATAAAAATATTGTTCGAAGATACGGTGGTAGGCACTCCATCTCGAACCCTCCTGGACTTGTTTTTTAATAAATTGTTGAATTCCATTCATTTTTGCATCCATATCATCAAGATAATGGAGCATCACTGCCTCAAGAGTCATCGGTCTTTTAGGCGAACCCCATATATATTGGCCATGGTGGCTGAGAAGGAGATGCTTTAATAAGGTGGAAAGGTCTTTTGGAAAATCAGGTATTTGACGAATTTTATCCTCCATTCTTTCTATTCCAAGGATGATATGGCCGAGGAGTCGGCCTTCATCTGAATAGTCGAAGGATCGGTGGTAAGACAGCTCATCCACCTTACCCGAATCGTGAAGGATTGAGGCTGTAAGTAAAAGATCCAAGTTCAACCTATTGTAATGATTGGCGGTTTTAAGTATAAGGTGAACCAGAGAAAGAGTGTGTTCTAAAAGGCCTCCTAAGTAGTTGTGATGGAGCCATTTGGAAGCAGGGGCGACTTTAAAAAGTTGAACAAAGGATTCATCCTTCCAGAAAAGTTTGAGAAGTTGACCGAGGTGCTGGTTTTTAATCTGGTCACTGATTTCGACAAGGGAGCGGAACATTTCTTCAGGATCTTTTTCTGCGCTGGGAAAGAAGTCCGGAAAAAAGATATCTTCTTCCCTGACTCTTTGGATAGAGGTGAGGTTCAACTGAAGCTGTCCCTGAAAAGAGACCGCTTTCCCCGTCACATGGACAAAATCATCTTTTTGAAAAGAATCGGCGAAGGTCTCTACAGAGGTCCAAACTCTGCCTTCCATCTCTCCAGAGCGGTCCACCAGCTTTAATCTTAAGTAGGTATTTCCAGCTTTGGTGATTCCGTAAGATTTCTCTTTGACCAGGAAAAGAGAATCGACGGGATCGTTCTCTTTAACCTCATTGATATAAGTTTTCATTAACATCCTTTCAAGGTCGATGATGGAATACAATGGTCAGCAATCAGGGCTGGTTTCGTTACCGGTCTCCCATAGACCCTCATTATTTAAAATGTTCAAATCCCAAACGAGAGGGAGAATAATCTTCACCGTCGCTGCTTATCATATGGAACCCTTCTTCTTGAGCAAGGATTTCCCCAATCCGGGTAATGGGGATTTTGAGCGATCGGGCAAGGGAAACAATCTTTCCTCTCATTGTCAATGGGGCAGTGAAAAGGAGTTCGTAATCCTCTCCCCCGGAAAGGGCGAAGCGAGAAGGGTCTTTTGAAAACGGTCGTACGCATTTTCGGTAGGGCCTGGAGAGAGGAATTCGATCCTCCCAGATACGAGCCCCCACTTCACTCTCTTCTAAAAGGTGCGACGTATCGATCAACAAACCATCGCTGACATCGATCATGGCGGTCGCCAGATGATATTTAGCAATGGCTTGCCCTAATTCGACTCTTGGGCTGGGAGAAATATGTTTTTTGACCAATGCTTCTGATCCTTTTATTTTCTTTTTAGCTTGAAGAATTTTTAACCCCAGAGCTGAGTCACCCAGTCTTCCGGAGACAAAGAGAGCATCCCCCACCTTTGCCCCTTTTCTGAAAAGGAGATTCCTTTTTTTCCCCTCGCCCAACAGGCAGATGTTGACGATCATTTTTTGAGAAAGAGAGGTGTCCCCTCCAATGCATCCTACCCGAAATCGGTCCGCCTCGTGTTTTAACCCCCGGTAGAACGAAGAAATAAAAGAAACGGGAAGGTTCTTGGGAAGCCCGATGGAGACGAGAAAATATTTTGGGATCCCTCCCATGGAGGCAATATCACTCAGATTGACGGCGAGAGACTTTCTCCCCAACGGATAGGGATCCATCCAGGATAAATCGAAATGGATGCCTTCAATAAGAATATCTGTGGTCATAAGTAGGACCTTTGTCCCCACTTCGATCACCGCCACGTCATCACCGATTCCTTGAATCAAGGCGGGATCGGAGGAATTGATCCACTTTCGGATTCGACAGATCAGTCCGAACTCACCAATCTCTTGAAGATCCATGTTATTCATTTTTAACTTCGAACCCTTGTACGGGACGGTTTCAAAGCCTGCCTACCGGACAGGCAGACGTTCCCTACTTCTTGGCCAGTGCGATTTTTAGCACTTCGTCAATATGCGTGACCGGAATAAAGTCAATCTTTTTTCGAATGTACGGGGGAAGATCGATGAAGTCTTTTTTGTTCAGGTAAGGGAAGATCACCACTTTGATTTTGTTCCGGAGCGCAGCGAGGGCTTTCTCCTTCAACCCTCCGACCGGGAGGACTCTTCCTCGGAGAGTGATCTCACCCGTCATGGCGACTTCCTTCTTTACGGGGATACCTGTGAGAGCAGAAAAGATAGCAACCGCCATGGTGATCCCCGCGGAAGGGCCATCTTTCGGAATGGCGCCTGCAGGAACATGGATATGGATCTCTTTATTGTTAAGGACGTTGGGATTGATTCGATAAGCTTTTCCTTTGGATCGTGCATAGGTGAGGGCGGCCTGTGCCGACTCTTTCATCACATCTCCGAGGTGACCGGTGAGGATCAATGACCCCTTGCCCGGAGTGGTCGAGGCCTCCACCTGGAGAATTTCACCTCCTGTTTCCGTCCAGGCTAAGCCAGTGGCCAAACCCACCTCGTTTCGTTTCTGTTCTTCATTGGGTATGAAAGGAGGAGGCCCCAAAAATTGGTGAAGGTTTTTTGTGTTGATTTTGGTTTTCTCCCTCTTGGCCTGTCTACCGGCGCCCATCCCGATCGACGCCGGGGAAGACCAATCTTCTGCCACGCGCCTTGCCACTTTTCTGCAAATAGAAGCCAATTCCCTCTCGAGGTTCCGAAGGCCTGCTTCCTGAGTGTATTGCGAAATCAATAGGAGAATGGCTCTGTCAGAAATCTCAAGCTTCTTGGCATCGATTCCATTTTCTTCCATCTGCCGCGGGAGGAGGAAAGTTCGTGCAATCTTCAGCTTTTCCAGGTCGGTGTATCCGGGAAGGTTAATCACCTCCATTCGATCTTTTAGGGCAGAGGGGATAGGGTCGGTCAAATTCCCCGTGGTGATGAACATCACCTGAGAGAGATCAAAAGGGACATTGAGGTAATGGTCGCTAAAAGCATGGTTCTGTTCCGGGTCCAGAACTTCCAAGAGAGCGGAGGCCGGATCTCCGCGGAAATCGATACCGATTTTATCCACCTCATCCATCATAAAAACAGGATTGTTGCTTCCTGCCTGTTTAATCGACTGAATGATTCGTCCTGGCAAAGCGCCGACATAGGTGCGGCGGTGGCCCCGGATCTCTGCCTCGTCTCTTATCCCGCCTAAAGAAATTCTTATGAATTTTCTCCCCAAAGCCCTGGCGATCGATTTGCCCAATGAGGTTTTCCCCACCCCGGGAGGTCCGATAAAACAGAGGATGGGACCCTTCATCCTTTTTTTCAGCTTATGGACGCTTAAGTATTCTAAAATTCGTTCCTTCACTTTCTCTAAATTGTAATGGTCCTCCTCCAGAACTTTTTTTGCCTGATGAAGATCGAGGCAATCGATGGTCGATGTTGACCATGGCATATCGACTAACCAGTTGAGATAGGTCCGCACCATCGAGGCCTCTATGGCATCCGGATGCATCTGGTCTAATCGCTCCAGTTCTTGCCGTGCCTCCTTTTCAACCTCTTTAGGCATCTTGGCCTTTTTGATCTTCTGCCGGAAGGATTTAATTTCTTCGGTCCGTTCATCCATCTCACCCAGCTCACTTCGGATCGCCCTCATCTGCTCTCTAAGAAAATATTCTCTCTGCGTCTTGGTGATTTCTTCTTTGGCCTGAGACTGGATCTTGGCCTGCATGGTGAGGACTTGGACCTCTTTTCCAAGAAGCTCGTTCAGTGTCTTGAGTCTTTCTATCGGGTCAAGAATTTCTAAGATCTCCTGGGCTTTTTCAACGGTGAGGTCCAGGTTAGAGGCCACTAAGTCCGCTAACCTCCCTGGATCGTCAACGCTTTCAAGGATAAACATCAGATCCGGTGAGAGAAGTTTTCCATAGGAGACAATTCGCTCTAATTGTTCCCTGACATTTCTCATCAGGGCTTCCGTCTCAAGGGTAATCTCAGTGATGAAGGGATCCTTAATATTTTCCACCTTCACGAGGAGATAGGGCGTCGTCTGGAGAATTTCTTTGATGGATGCCTTGGAAAGACCCTGGACAAGAATTTTGACCCTTCCATCAGGGAGTTTGAGCATCTTCATCACAACGCCAACCGTACCCACCCGATAAAGATCCCTGGGAGAAGGGTCCTCTTCAGAGACTTTTTTCTGAGCCACCAGGAAAATCAGGCGATCTTTAGAAAGGGCTTCCTCCAAAGATTTGATCGATTTCTCCCGACTCACGAATAGAGGAAGGACCATGTAGGGAAAGACAACAAAATCCCTAACCGGAAGCAGAGGGATTGTTTCCGGAAGGGAGAGCAGATCCTTTTCAAGTTCTTTTTTCATATCGTTTTAATATGGTTTTAATAAGATTTGTGGTAGAAGCTCCCCGGACAAAAGGAATGATGACCACTTCTCCTCCCGACTTTTCGACCACTTCCCCTCCCACGATCTGTTCTTTTGTCCAATCTCCTCCCTTGACAAGCACATCTGGCAAGAGAGAGGCGATGAGTTTCAAGGGATCGTGTTCATCAAAAACGGCAACATAATCCACGGACTGAAGGCCGGAAAGAATCTCAATCCTTTCTTCTGCGGGGAGAATGGGTCTTTCAGGGCCTTTTATCTTTCGGACTGAAGAATCACTGTTGACCCCTACGACCAGGACATCTCCGAGGGTTTTGGCTTCCTCAAGATACCGGATATGACCGACGTGCAGGAGGTCAAAACAACCGTTGGTAAAGATTATTCGCCTCCCCTTTTCCTTGAGGTTTTTGATAATCCTCGAAAGGTCTTTTCTTTCTTTGATTTTTTGTTTCATTCTATTCTCTTTCTATTTAAGTATCAGATTTAAACCTTGGAGTCAACTCTTCTTGTCTTCAACTATTTAAACCCAAGGGCTAAAATTTGTCCTCGATCAGAGCAACTCAGCTTCACTTACCAAGTTTCAGACCGAGGGCAATCCCCAACCTTCCGATCGGACAAATTTCCATTTCAAACTTGACAAACCTATGGGATTCCTTTAGTTTTTAAAAATGAATGGTCGGCTCATCCTGGCCTCCAAATCTCCCCGTCGTTATGAATTGCTAAAACAAGTAGGTCTTGATTTGGAGGTGTTTCCAAGCAGGGTATCGGAGAATTTTGTTCAGAAAGTCTCCCCTCAAGAACATGTAATTCGATTAGCAGAAGCCAAGGCAAGAGATGTGGCAAGTGAATATCCTGATTCCTGGGTGGTGGCTGCAGATACCATTGTGACTATTGATGGGTCTATTTTAGGCAAACCCGGAAATCAAAAAGAAGCCATGGAGATGTTAGGGTGCCTAAGTGGCCGGGAGCATTGGGTATTAACAGGGTTTTGTGTCTGCCATTTAGAGAAAGGGAGGACCGATAAAGACGCAGTCCAAACAGCCGTGAAGATGAAGACACTTACTCTTTCAGAGATGGAATGGTATGTTCAGACCGGGGAGTCTTATGATAAAGCCGGAGGATATGCTATCCAGGGAATTGGATCTTTTATGATCGAATCGATTCGGGGTTCATATACAAATGTCGTAGGCCTTCCTCTATGTGAGTTGATTCAGATGCTCAGTCGTCTTGGAGCCGTTAACATTGCAGATGGTGGATGGCAAATAGCGGATTGATAAACATGTCTCAGATTCAAGAAAATCTTCAGAAGGTGACAGAGAGAATAGAGAAGGCGGCTCGAAAAGCAGGTAGAGATCCAAACGAGATTAAACTGGTCGCCGTCTCTAAGACTGTGGAGGTTGCCCGGATCAAAGAGGCGGTTGAAGCAGGAGTTTCTATTCTGGGTGAAAATTATGTCCAGGAGGCGCAAAAAAAGATTGAAGAGATTGGGAGGCCTGTCTCTTGGCACTTTATTGGACACCTTCAGTCGAATAAGGCAAAATATGCCATTCGCCTCTTTGATATGATACACTCTGTCGACGGTCTCCCTTTAGCGGAAGAATTGAATCGCAGGGCTGAGCAGGCAAATCAAAAAATCAAAGTGATGATTGAAGTAAATCTCTCTAAGGAAACGACTAAGTTTGGAACCGACGAGGAAATGGTGATGAATCTTGCTAAAGGGATTCAAAATCTTAATCATCTCTCCTTAGAAGGACTGATGACCATGCCACCCTATTTTGATTTGCCAGAAATGAGTCGGCCTTATTATGTTGCCCTGCGGGAATTAAAAGAGAGGATGGCCAAAGAAGGGATTCCGATGAAGGAACTCTCCATGGGAATGTCGAATGACTATGACATCGCGATTGAGGAAGGAGCTACCTATGTTCGAGTGGGGACAGCGATCTTTGGAGCAAGAAAATAGGCAGAGGACCGCTCCACTTGAGGCTGGAGGCAAAAGATTATTAGCCGCAAAACCTCAAGTGCCGCTTTGCGGGACGCTCCTCCAACCTCGAGCGAAGCGGTGGCCAGGAGTACCTCAAGGCAGAGACTTAGCTTCATCTTTGAAATGATGAATACGAAAACGCTCATTTTATCTCTGGTCGTCTTATTCCTGGCCTCGGGTTGTGCCAAGAAGGCTCCTCCTGTGGCCTGGGAGTCCATTGTCCCTAAAAGAATTGTTGACCTGCGGGCGACGCCCAGAGAAGGTCGTCTCCTTTTAGATTGGGGTGTCCCCAAGGAAAATACGGATCAATCAGCTCTCAACGATTTGTCGGGTTTTGTAATTTTGAGATCCGCAGGGATTCTCGTCGGAGAGGAATGTAAGGGATGCGGAGAGAAGAAGACAGTTGTCCACGAGATGAAGTGGGAGAGTAAAGAAGAGGAAAAGAAAAAAAGAGTGGCGATCTTGTTCGAGGATCAGGAAGCCAGAAAAGTTTATGTCTACCAGGTGGTTTCAACCAATCGCAGAGGGTACCCCAGCGCCCCTTCAAATCCGGTAACGGTTTTTTGGGATCATCCCCCTCAGGTTCCAAGAATGGTGAGGGGAGAAGAAGGAGATAAGAGGGTTGAGCTTTACTGGGAGCCTGTTGAAGGAGTCGCGGGTTATAATGTTTATCGAAGGGTAGAAGAAAGGGAATTTTCAAGCCGGCCCTTGAACAGAGAGTTATTGACAACGGCCCATTTTTCAGACCTGAATGTGGAGAATGAAAGGAAATATATCTATTCGGTCAGAGCAGTCAGAAAGGTGGTCAAGACGGAGGTTGAAGGAAAGGGATCTCCCGAAGTATCGATCACTCCAACGGACCTCGTCGCACCTGCTGCTCCTGTCGGTCTGGTTGCTATCCCTCTTAAAGATGGAATGGAGTTGAATTGGAATAGAAATCGGGAAGTTGACCTTCTTGGATATTATGTCTATCGAAGGAAAACCGGAGAGAAAGAATTTAAAAGATTGATTGAGTCTCCCCTGACGAAAGAGACCTATCTTGATACAGAGGTCGCCTTACAACAGGAATATGAGTATGCTGTGACGGCAGTGGACAACTCCATAAAAAGAAACGAGAGCCCCCGGTCTGAAGAAGTGAGGGTGAAGCACTTATACCAGTAAACAGTAAGCAGTAGGCAGTGACCAGTGGCAACTGACTGCTGACTTGGAGGATTGGATGCACTTTTTTGAATATAAGAATAATGAACTTCATTGTGAGGGGATTCCCATTCGCGAGATCTCGGAAAAAGTGGGGACGCCTTTCTATCTTTACAGCTATCATACTTTGGTCAGGCATTTCACCGTTTTTGATGATGCCTTTAAAGGGATTCCACATCTTGTCTGCTATTCGGCCAAGTCCAACTCCAATCTTGCCCTTCTTCGTCTCTTCGTCAACCTGGGAGGAGGAGTTGACATTGTCTCTGGAGGAGAGCTCTACCGGGCCGTTCATGCCGGTGCGGATCCCCAAAAAATAGTATTTTCAGGGGTTGGAAAGCGAGAGGACGAGATCGAATATGCCCTGAAAATGGGCATCCTCATGTTCAATGTAGAATCTTCTCAGGAGCTTCAGACGATCAATAAGGTGGCAGGAAGAATTGGCAAGAAAGCCCCCATCGCTATCCGCGTTAACCCTGATATTGACCCCAAGACACACCCCTATATCTCGACGGGATTGAAGCAAAATAAATTTGGGATTGACATCCTTCGGGCGCCCATGGCTTACCGTCTTGCCTCCCAATTGCCCAATCTAAAGGTAATGGGAATTGATTGCCATATTGGTTCCCAATTGATCGAGGTTGAGCCCATACTCCAGGCGCTGAAAAGATTAAAGGGATTGGTGGAAACCTTAAGAGAGGAAGGGCAGGATATCCATTATTTGGATTTGGGCGGGGGCCTCGGGATCACTTATGAGGATGAAGAGCCTCCCCATCCCGTAGAATACGCCTCCATCCTCCTTGAAGAGATTCGAGGATTTGACTGCAAGCTTGTCTTGGAACCAGGCCGCGTCATCGTCGGGAATGCAGGAGTTTTAATTTCAAAGGTTCTCTATACCAAAGAGAATGAGGAGAAACGGTTCGTGATTGTGGATGCAGGCATGAATGACCTGGTTCGCCCCAGTTATTATGGGTCCTACCACAACATTCTCCCTGTCAAGGAAGAAAAGCGCGAGGAGATGATAGCCGATGTGGTGGGCCCTATCTGCGAGTCGAGCGACTTTTTGGCAAAAGGGAGGAAGCTTCCAACTCTTCAATCAGGCGAACTGATCGCCGTGATGAGTGCCGGCGCTTATGGTTTTTCCATGTCCACTAACTATAACTCAAGAACCAGGGTGGCTGAAGTCCTTGTGAGGGACAATCAAATGTTTGTGATTCGAAAGAGGGAAGACTACGAAGATCTTGTTCGGGGAGAGGTGATCCCGGAATTTTTACTGCCGTAAAGCGGAAGGGGTAAGGTGTAAAGTGTAAAGTGTCTTCCCCTCACGCTTTGCGCTTCACGCCTGACGATAGGGTGAGCCAATGAAGGTTCCTTTTATGAAAATAAGTGGAAGTGGAAATGATTTCATTCTCATTGACCACCGGGAGCCTTTTCTCAAAGAAGATCGTTTGAGAGACTTCATTCGTAAGGTCTGTCGGAGGAGAATTTCCGCCGGTGCAGACGGTCTCATTTTGATTGAACGGACCCGGAAGGCAGATTTTAAGTGGCGCTACTTTAATGCGGATGGGGGCGAAGCAGAGATGTGCGGCAACGGTGGTCGTTGCGCTGCGCGTTTTGCTTTTTTAAAAGGGATAGCCGGTCCCTCTCTGAAATTTGAAACGTCTACCGGGATACTCTCCGCCGAAGTAAATGGGACGAGGGTTAAGCTCGAGTTACCCAAACCGTTTGGCCTTAAAATAGATGCGATGATTCAGATTGAAGGAAAAGAATATACTCTTTCAAGTATCAACACGGGTGTTCCCCATGCCGTCCTTTTTGTAGAAGATCTTGAGGGGTTGGATGTTGTTCGCATTGGAAGGGCGATCCGATATCATCCGCATTTTTCACCGAGTGGAACCAATGCCGACTTTATCCGGTCGGAAAAAGGCTCTCAATTATCCATCCGGACCTATGAACGGGGCGTGGAGGATGAAACCTTAGCCTGTGGGACAGGGGCTGTCGCCTCCGCCTTGGTCGGTGCCTTTAAAGGGACAGTGAAATCTCCAGTATCCATCCAAACCCGAGGGGGCGAAGTCTTAACCGTTTACTTTAAGATTGAAGGGAGCGAAATAAAAGAAGTTTTTTTGGAAGGAGATGTCCACATCATCTATGAGGCTGAGATGTGGGAGGAGGCCTACCAATGAAAGAGATCAGAGCCATTGTCGTTGGAGCAGCAGGGAAAATGGGTAGTCGCATTATTCATATCCTTCATGAGACCCCTTCGATTGTCCTTGAACGTGCCATCGAGAGGTTAGACCATCCTTCCATTGGGAAGGATATTGGAGAGATCATTGGGTTGGGGAAAATGAATATTTTTTTAGAAGGGGGGTTTAAGAAGGGGGGAGGGGATGTGATCATTAACTTTACCAATCCTGAAGCCACCATAAAGAGCATGGAATTTGCTAAAGAGATTGGTTCGGCCATTGTGATTGGCACAACCGGGTTAAGTCCGGAGCAGATAGAGAGAATCAAGGAACTTTCGAAAAGCGTCCGGTGTGTTTTCTCGCCCAATATGAGCGTCGGGGTGAATGTCATGTTCAAGATCGTCCAGGAGGTGGCTCAGGTTTTAGGTCCGGACTATGACATTGAAATATTTGAGGCCCATCACCGTATGAAAAAGGATTCGCCCAGTGGCACAGCCGCGAAATTGGGAGAACTGATTGCCAGGGCCATCGGTCGTAATTTTGGTCAGATCGGAGTTTATGGCAGGAAAGGGATGGTTGGCGAGAGGACAAAAGAAGAAATCGGGATGCAGGTGATCCGGGCGGGAGACATCGTCGGAGAACACACCGTGCTCTTTGGAGGGATTGGCGAACGGTTGGAGATCATCCATCGTGCCCACAGTCGAGATAATTTTGCACGGGGTGCCGTGCGGGCAGCCTTCTGGGTGGTGAACCAGCCCAAGGGCCTTTATGATATGCAAGATGTGTTGGGGCTGAAAAAATAAAATGATAATCTGATGGATATCCCTCGAAGTTTTACAAGGCGGACATGATTACGCGTTGGAGGGAAAGGAAGAAGCAAGATGAAGATCATTCGATATCAGGATGGGTCAGTAATCAATTGGGGAGCGATCGAGGGAGAGGTGGTTCGTGAGATGGAAGGAGATCCCTTCGGGCATTTCAGCATGACCTCGAAGGTGAAAAAAATTGGGGAGGTGCCCCTCCTTTCTCCTTGCCTTCCCTCAAAGATTGTCGCTTTGGGGTTGAATTACCGTGACCACGCTGAAGAGGTAAAGATGGCTATCCCCAAAGAACCTCTTCTCTTTATGAAACCTTCCACCTCCGTCATCGGGCCAGGGGGGGATATTCTTTATCCGAGGATGTCTAAAAGGGTGGACTACGAAGCGGAGTTGGCGGTGGTCATTGGAAGATTAGCGAAAGGGGTTTCCGAGGAAAAGGCGGCGGATTATATTCTCGGATATACCTGCTTGAATGATGTCACTGCCAGGGATTTACAACCCAAGGATGGTCAATGGACATTGTCAAAAGGATTCGATACGTTTTCACCCATTGGTCCCTGGATTGTGACTGACATTGACCCCCATCATTTAGACATATCCAGTTATCTGAATGGAAAAAAACGTCAGCATTCCAATACGAAGAACCTCATTTTTGGTCCTTCTCAATTAGTCAGTTTTATTTCTCGTGTGATGACGCTTCTGCCGGGAGATGTTATCGCCACGGGAACGCCTTCTGGAATCGGTCCGATGAGCATTGGCGATAGGATAGAGGTAGTGATCGAAGGAATCGGCACCCTCAGCAATCAAGTCAAGGCTGAGGAATGATTGGAGATTGTAGATGAGCAGAAAAAAATCGATCGGATTTTATCATCGGGCATTGGAAATGATTCCAGGCGGGGTCAACAGCCCGGTCAGGGCCTTTAAGGCCATTGGCATTCCACCCATTTTTATTGAATGGGCGAAAGGATCAAAAATTTTTGATGTGGACGGCAATGAATATATTGATTACGTGGGATCTTGGGGGCCGATGATCCTGGGGCATGCCCACCCGAAGATTGTGTCCGCCCTCAAAAAAGTCCTCCCAAAAGGCACGAGTTACGGCGCCTCCACCCCCCTGGAAATAGAACTGGTCAGCAAAATGAAAAAGGCCTTTCCATCTTTGGAATTGGCAAGGATGGTGAGCTCCGGCACCGAAGCGGTAATGAGCGCCATTCGGGTGGCGAGGGGTCACACGGGGAGAACGAAATTGATTAAATTCGAAGGATGTTATCATGGCCATGGGGATAGTCTCCTTGTCAAAGCAGGCTCCGGTGCGATGACTTTCGGTATTCCTGATAGTCTCGGCATTCCGGAAGATTTGGCAAAACATACCCTGACCGCATCCTATAACAACCTGGAAAGCGTTAAAGCCCTGATCACTCAATACCCCGAGGAGATTGCTTGCATGATTGTAGAACCGATTGCCGGGAATATGGGGGTGGTCCTTCCCGAAAGAGGGTTTTTAGAAGGAATGAGAAAGATCTGTGATGAAAAAGGGATCCTTCTTATTTTTGATGAAGTCATTTCTGGATTCCGGGCGGCCTACGGAGG
>DCUS01000218.1:8988-32453 GCA_002327885.1 Syntrophaceae bacterium UBA2208 | reverse complement strand
GGAGGGGTCTATCAGGCGGGGACCCTTTCCGGGAACCCTCTGGCCATGACCGCTGGGATTAAGACACTGGAGCTTTTGAAAGTAAAAAAGGTTTATCAGGATTTGGAGAAAAAGACTTTATATTTAACAGAGAAGATTTCCGAATGTGCTGAAGAGAGAGGAATTCCTTTTTCCATGAATCGAGCCACCGGGATGTTTACCCTCTTTTTTACGGAGGGTCCGGTCAGGGATTACCGGTCCGCCAAGACAAGCGATACGAAACGATTTGCCCGATTCTTTATTGAAATGATGAACGAAGGGATTTATCTTCCTCCCTCCCAGTTTGAGGCCTGGTTCATTTCACTGGCACACACACAGAAAGATTTAGATAAAACCATTGAAGCGTGCGATGTGGCTTTCAGGAAGTTGAGTTAGAAAATAAAATTTGTATGCCATGACTCACGCCCATTTCAATCTGTCTTTTTAACTATCCCGATGACATTCGGAATAGGGTGAGCAGCCGGTCGAATCGAATTTCCATTAAAGGCACTCTCGTAAATTCCAGCCTTATCCAATACAAAACCATTTGCAGAAAAATAAAGGCTGGCCTCTCGCCCTCCCTCCAAATACATGGCATTGAAAATGGAGAGGGGGAGGGACAGGAGAATATTATTGAAATCATATCCGGAGTAGGGTCCTTCTGAAAAGATAAACAGGATATTTCCTCCCTTATCCACGCCCATGACAGCAAGACTCCACCTCTTGTTTTGCTGAGCCCAGACATTCTCCTGATTGCAACTGATCATACGAATATTCTGTATCAATGTCTGGTATTTGGGTTTAAGCTTCTCGAAATCCTGACATCTCAAATCAATGATCTGAATCTCAGGGATATCCTCCCCGACCCGGTTAAAGGCTAAAACGGCTTGATAAACGGAGTTAAGCCTCGAATTATTGATATGGGAAAAATTCTTCATATAACCCACGTTGGTGAGTCCATCCCTCTGATACATGCCCGCATTAATGGCGGAGATGAGATGATACCTTTTACACCATTCTTTGGTTGTCAATCTGATCTTTCCGAGTTCTGATGCACAAAGAAGCTTAAAAGAGTAATAAGTCGGATTCACCTTTACAACAGTGATTTTTGAATCCTTGATAGAAGCTTTGTCCGGGGGATCAAATTGTGCGAAAAACAGTCCCTCATCCACTTTTTCCCAAGAACTGCTTCTGGATATTCCATCCGAAGAAATAGATATTATCCAAAGGAAACTGGAGATAAAAATAAATAAGGGCATCCCTCTCATGATTAGACGTTGCTTTCTTTATTATTTTCTACTTTTTTAATTGAAACCACTATATAAGGAAATTGTTGTGTAGAAAATAAAAGTCTTTGGTTCAAAGGATAGGGTCAAGAGGCCAGTTTCGTAAATAACCTCTAAACCAAACGGGCTTCTTAAGCCTTACCGACAAACCATCTTCCCTGTCAAGGGGAGATTCAAGGATGACCAACCCGTCATGGACAGTGATCATGAAAACAGTTTCAATACGAATCGAATTATTTTGCTGTCGTTTTGGCCCTTTCCTCTTGAGACATCTTGGCCGATCGCTCAACTTCCTTCATGTCCAGCCTTAACCCTTCCGCCACTCGTCGTCCATAGTCTGGGTCAGCTTTATAAAAAATGGCTGTTTGCCGAAACTGAATCCGCCTCTGTGCCTTGCCCAGATGATCCACGATATTTCCTGCAAGGCCTGCCCGGTCCTGTTCTTTCATGACATCGCGGTAGAGGTTGCCGGGCTGCACGAAGTCATCATCGGGAAACTTGTAGGGAGCGCGGGCTGCCTGACCGGAAATTTCAAAGGGAGGTTCTCCGTAGGTTGGATCCGGAGCCGGACCACCAAAGCTGTTTGCCCAATAATCGGGTCCGCCACCGCTGTTTTGATCCACGCGCATCAACCCATCCCTCTGGTAATTGTTCTCAGGAGCATTCTTGGGCATATTGACGGGAATCAGATGATAATTAGGTCCCAGGCGATGAATATGGGTATCGTGATAAGACAAAACCCTGGCCTGAAGCATTTTGTCCGGGGAAATGGCAATGCCCGGAACTACGTTCCCGGGACAAAAAGCCGACTGCTCCACTTCGGCAAAGTAATTGATGGGATTCCGGTTCAAGACCAGTTTTCCACCTCTTTTACTGAAATGGGTAAGGTCTTCGGATAATCGAGGATACTTCCGCACCCCATACAGAGGAGATTAAGGTGGGGGGAGAGATTTCCATCGTAACGGTTTCCCATCTTATCAAACTCAAGCATTTTAATGATGCCATGTTTTGTAAGTTCATTGAGCGTGTAATAGACCGTCGATAAACTGAGGCCCCCTATCTTCTTCTTTGCCCTCTGATAGAGCAGGCTCGCGCTCGGATGGAGGGCATGATTTTCCATCCATGCTTCAATAATGGCCAACCTTTGAGAGGTAAGTTTCAGCCCGCCTTCTTTTAACCTTTCGAGAATCGCAGCCTTTTGATTTTTCATAAATTGGAATGATTCCGATTTAGAAGTCAATGTACCCTGCGGTTTATTGGTTGTCAAGTTTTATTTTGGCTTGATTGAAATCCCTCACTGATGGGAGGGTATTTGACCCAATCGGGTCAGAAAGCTTTCCTTTCAAAACCTTGCAAAGCGATCATATTTATCTTGAAATCCGAGTGGGCAAACACCTTCTTTGTCTCTTTCAATTCAAGCCATGAAATATGAAGTTTGAAAAAGAAGAAAATCGGGTAAAATTGGGTGAAATCGGAAAAAGCAATTGACAACTTTGGGTAAAAGTTTTAAGAATATCCAAATGGAAAATCTGTTTTGGTATTTGCTCTCTTTATGTCTAAGCATTTTTATTTACTGGCTTATTCTTCCAAGAAAATGGCGAAGCCTTTTCTTATTTTTGATGAGCCTCCTTTTTATCTCCTTCTTTAATTTAAAATATGTGCTTTATTTTTTGTTGCACATGATTTTGGTTTACTCGGCAGGTCTTTATATTGACAAGGGAGTGAAGAAAAAAAGACTCATCCTCGCTTTGACGCTCGTATGGTTGGTTGGAAATCTCTGTTTCTTTAAATATAGCGATTTATTATTCAGTGCGGTGGTTGAATCTGGATTCAATTTTTCATGGATGCCCAAAATCACCTTTCCAACACTCCTTCTGCCCTTAGGATTGTCTTACATCATCTTCAGGTTAATCCATTTTGTAGTTGAGGTTTATAAGAAGAAAAGCCTAAAATGTTCCTTTATCGATTTTGGCCTTTATGTCTTGTTTTTCCCAACTTTTTTGGCAGGCCCCGTCGAAAGATTTCAACGATTCCATACTCAGACCATGGAGATGAAGGCCCCGGACCTTTCGAACATCAATCAGGGGTTATTTCGCATTCTTTTGGGGGTTGCAAAAAAATTTGTCTTTGCTGATAACCTGGCACGGTGGATCATCCCTGCACTCCATGCCCCGGAAAGCCATCCTCGGTTTCTCGTCCTTCTTCTCGTCTATGGCACAGCCATCCAAATCTATTTAGACTTTTCCGGCTATACGGATATGGCCTTAGGGGTGTCCAGACTTTTCGGCTATAAGATTATGGAGAATTTCAATCGTCCCTTTTTCCAGAGAAACATCGCCATGTTCTGGAGAAATTGGCATATTTCGGTTTATAGTTGGATAAGGGATTACTTCTTTTTTCCGTTGTTTGGCTATCGGGCCTCCAATCTAAAAATATATCTGGGGATCTTTCTGACGATGGTCGTCTTTATGGTGTGGCACAAAGGGAATCTTAATTTTCTCCTATTAGGGATTTATCACGGGTTGGGTTTGGTCGTATGGCAACTCTATCAAGAGGTGAAGAGGAAATATCCTGCCCTTCGGAAATGGTCGTCCCGATCTTATTTGAATCCCATTTGCATCTTTTTTACCTTTAGTTTTGTCAGCTTCGGGTTCCTATTCTTCCACTTGGATTTACATCAGCTCTATGCTCTGTTGGATAGGATTTTTTAATAGAAAAAAGACTCCATAAGGAATAAGTTGAAGGAGGGTGAAGGATGAAAGAGAAAATTAGAAATTATATTGTCGAAAATTTTCTATTTGGGGAAAGGAAACTGGAAGACGATGAACCTCTATTCGAATCAGGGATCATTGACTCTTTGGGCCTCATCAAACTATTAGCTTTCATTGATGAGACCTTTAATATTTCCATGAATATGAGTGAAATTAACATTGAGGACTTTAATACCCTGAATGATATTCTGAAGACCATCCAAAGCAAGATAGACCAATAATTCTAAAGGGAGAGGGAGTGGAAATGGACTTCGCTTGGAGCAAAAATCAGAAGGACCTAAAGGAAGCGGCGGTGAAGTTTGCAGAGAGCAAGCTGAACGACAAATTTATAGAGAAAGAAGAAAGAGGGGAGTTCTCCTATCAGGGCTGGAAAGCCTGCGCCGACTTTGGACTTCAAGGGATGCTCATCCCGAAGGCCTACGGGGGGATGGAATTGAACCCTCTTGATATTGTCGCCGTATTGGAAGGGATCGGTTATGGTTGCCGGGATAGCGGGCTCCTCTTTTCCATCAACGCCCATATCTGGGCTTGTGAGTTACCCATTTATCACTTTGGGACGGAAGAGCAGAAGCAGAAGTATCTTCCGGGGTTATGTCAGGGGCAGTCTATCGGTGCAAATGCCATGACTGAACCCGATTCGGGATCGGATGTCTATGGGCTCAGGACAACTGCTACGGAGGAGAAAGATGGTTTTGTGCTAAATGGAAGCAAAATGTTCATCACAAACGCTCCTGTGGCAGACCTCTTCGTCGTCTATGCGAGGAGTGGTGCATCGAAAGGTTTCTCGGGGATTACCTGCTTTATAATAGAAAAGGGAACAGAAGGTTTGATGGTGGGAAAAGAATTTAAAAAGATGGGTTTAAGGACAAGCCCCATGTCTGATGTCGCCTTTCAACAGTGCAGAGTTCCCAAGAACAATGTGGTGGGAAAGATCGGATCAGGAGCCATCATTTTTAGTGACAGCATGGAATGGGAAAGGACCTTTATACTGTCTTATTGTATTGGAGTCATGGAGCGTCAATGGGAGGCTTGTCTGAAATATGCTAAGCTGAGGAAAACGGGAGAGAAACCCATAGGAAAACAGCAGGCCGTCGCCAATAAGATTGTGGAGATGAGGGTGCGTCTTGAGACGAGCCGCTTGATTTTATACAAGGCGGCTTGGTTAAAAAACATAAAGAAGTCAGCGGTTACGGATTCGGCGATCGCTAAGCTTTATGTTAGTGAAGCTTACGTCAACAATATGCGTGATGCCGTACAGATTTTCGGTGGATATGGATATATGGTAGAATATGGATTGGAACGGGAACTCAGGGATGCCTTAGCCAGTACCATCTATTCCGGCACCTCTGAAATACAGAAAAATATTATTGGGGCTTTCAGCGGATTATAATATGTCCTCCCCATTATCCAATCTCTTAGAGAGAAGCACGAAGTTTCACCCTGAAAAGATTGCCGTAAGATATAAAGACGAGGAAGTCTCTTACGAGCGGTTTAATCTCTTGAGTGATCGTCTTAGCGCCACCCTTGTTCACCAAGGTGTAAAAGTGGGAGACCGGGTGGGTATCTACCTCGATAAATCGGTAGAGGCGCTTCTTGCCATATTTGGGATTTTGAAATCGGGGGCCTGTTATGTCCCTCTCGATCCGTTGGCACCGGTTGAAAGGCAGTTGTTTGTTATCGAGGATTGTTCACTCGAATATCTCATTACCTCTTCGAAAAAGCTTCCCCAGATTCGACAGATTCTCAAGAGTCCGAACCCTTTGAGACACCTTTTTGTCCTGGACCTAAGGAGAGAAGGCAATCCGGGGAGGATGGAGGGGGTCCCCCTCTTATTCAAGGATGAGATATTGGAGTCAACACTTGCTATTTCTAAAGAGCCCCTCGAGGAGATGACCGATGAACATCTTGCTTATATTCTCTATACCTCCGGATCCACAGGTCGCCCCAAAGGGGTAATGATTTCACATCAGGCCTCTCTGGCTTTTATCGATTGGGCCTATCAATGCTTTAAGGTTCAGCCTGAAGATAGAATTTCCTCCCTTGCCCCCTTCCATTTTGATCTTTCCATTTTAGATATTTTTGTAACCATCAAGGCAGGCGCCACGATTTGCGTGGTTTCTCAAGGTCTATCCTCCTTCCCAAAATCCTTGGTTAATTTCATTGAACAGGAGAAGATCAGTATCTGGTATTCCGTCCCTTCTGTTCTGATCCAACTCGCTTTATCAGGTCATCTCAGAGAGAGAGATTTGTCCCACCTGAGGACGATCCTCTTTGCAGGAGAAGTGTTCCCGACACAATACTTACGAATGTTAATGGAGATGGTTCCTCATGCCCATTACTATAATTTATATGGTCCAACGGAGACGAATGTCTGTACGTATTATCACGTGAAATCCCCTCCCATCTCAGGGAAGCCCATTCCGATTGGAAAGCCATGTGAAGGGCAAAAGATCTATATTGTTGATGAAGAAGGGAGTCTTTTAAAAGAAGGGGAGGTTGGCCAGTTATACGTCAGCGGACCGACGCTGATGACCGGCTACTGGAATGACTCCGACAAAACAGATGGTGTGATGTTTAAGAACCCCTTTTCTCAGCAAGAAGATCAGAAAATTTATAAAACCGGCGATTTGGTTAGTTTGAATCAGGATGGGGAACTTGACTTCCACGGCCGCATAGATCATATGATCAAAAGCAGAGGATATCGGATTGAACTCGGAGAGATTGAATCAGTCTTGTATAACCACCCAGCCATCAAGGAAGCGGTGGTCGTCGGAATACCGGATGAAAAGATAGGTAAGACCATCCAGGCCTTTATTGTTTTAAAGGAGGAACAATCGGTGTCGGAACAGGAGATAAAACTTTTTTCTTCTCAGAAACTTCCCCCCTACATGATTCCGGAATCGGTCACTTTTAAAACGTCCCTTCCCAAAACATCCACGAATAAAACGGATCGGGAAATTTTAATCAAGGAGGGTCTATCTGAAAAAGATTAGGAAAGAACTCCTCTTCACCATACTCCTCACCCTTCTCATCCTCGTCGTCCTATACCTCATCTATTTTTTAGGGTGGACGCCCTTAAAATTCGTTTATGAGGAATTTTAGAGGGGGAATGATGAAATTTGATCTAAAAATCGTCCTCAAAGGGATTCTCGTCGCCCTTTGTATTTTTTTTGCTATCCTTTTAGCGGCGAGATTCATGGACCGGATTTTTTTTAGACCGGAAAGCGTGTTTTCGAGGACAGTGAAGGGTTTCGAGGAGCAGAAGGATCAGATTCAAATTTTATTTATGGGACAATCGGATATGAAATATGCGATTGTCCCTAAAGCGATGCCTTATAAATCCTATAATTTTGCAGACCTCGGAGAGAACTATATCGGGACGTATTTAAAATTAAAGTATCATATCGATCGAATGCCTCGTTTAAAGATTATTGTTTTAGGCCTTTCTTTACCCAATTTTTCATCCACCCGTATGAATTGGATAGAAAGACGAAACTTCTCCTTGTCTAATTATTTCTCCTATGGATACATCACCCCCCAAGATTTTAAAGAATTGTACAAGAGGAAGGGTTTTATTGTGGTCGGTCAAAAGATATCAAGCTTTTCTCCGTTGCTGGATAGAGCCCAGCTTAAATTCTTCCAGAAAAACATAAAGAAGTGGGTTCGGAATGAACCGATTCATAAGACTGTCATCGAAGATGGATATATTAGAGTCCTTGGAAGTGCAGTAATAGAAGGGCTTGCGGAGAGGAGGGTTCACACCCATTTTGATGAGAATAATAAAGATGATTTTGACAAGGATTTATTATCCTATTTCGAGAAGATTTTAATCTTATGTCACCAGCGGGGGATAAAAGTAGTGACCCTGATGATCCCCACGACCGATTATTACCTAAAGTATGCAGAAAAATATATGACGAAAGCAGCCCTTTATGAAAAAGTATTGACGAATCCAAAATTCAGCCCCTATATTTATAAGCATCTGGATTACTTGAACCTCTATGTAAAGGATCACACTCTTTTCGTTGATGCAGATCATCTGAACCACAAAGGGGCCACTGTCTTTTCGGAACGGATCGCCTCGGAATTATCAAGGGTCATGGAACAAATTCAAAAAAACTCTGTGACTTTTAAAGAGAACAAAAGTGGGGACACATAATTGTCATCGGGAGATGGGTCTTGAAATATTCACCCAGGGGGGTCTATGAAAAAGATTAGGAAGGAACTGATTCTCACCGTTCTTCTCACCTTTCTTATCCTCGTCGTCCTATACCTTGTCTATTTTTTGGGATGGGAGCCATTGAAATTCGTCTATGAGGAATTTTAGAGGGGAGCATGAAATTTGATCTAAAGATTGTCATCAAAGGGATTCTGATCGCTCTCTGTGTTTTTATCGCAATTCTTTTGACTGCAAGATGGATTGACCAAATTTATTTCAGGCCAGAAAGTGTATTTGCGAGGACGGTGAAGGGTTTCGAGGAGCAAAAGGATCAGATTCAAGTTTTATTTATGGGACAATCGGACATGAAATATGCGATCATCCCTAAAGTGATGCCCTACAAGTCCTATAATTTTGCAGAGGTTGCGGAGACCTATATCGGGACATATTTAAGATTAAAGCATCATATTGATCAGTTGCCCCGTTTAAAGATTCTTGTTTTAGGCTTTTCTTTGCCTAATTTTTCATCCAATCGTTTGAATTGGGTGGAAAGGGGACACTTATCCAATTACTTCACCTTTCAGTACATCAACGGCCAAGACTTTAAAGAATTATACAGAATGAAGGGTTTCATTGTGGTCAGACAAAAAATATCAAGCTTTTCTCCGCTGCTGGATAGAAGACAGTTTAAAACTTTCCGGAAAAACATAAAGAAATTGATCCGGAATAAACCAATTCGAAAAACGGTCATGGAAGATGGGTATATTAGAGCCCCTGAATATCATACCGTCCCTGGAAATGATTTGGTCGAGAGACATGCCGAGCAAAGGGTTCATAGCCATTTTGATAAGAATAATAAAGATGATTTTGACAAGGATTTATTATCCTATTTTGAGAAGATTTTAATCTTATGTCACCAGCGGGGGATAAAAGTAGTGACCCTGATGATCCCCACGACCGGTTATTACCTAAAGTACGCAGAAAAATATATGACGAAAGCGGCTCTTTATGAAAAAGTATTGACGAATCCAAAATTCAGCCCCTATATCTATGGACATCTGGATTACCTGGATCTCTACGCAAAGGATCAAGCCTTTTTTATTGATGCGGACCATCTGAACCACAAAGGGGCCACTGCCTTTTCGGAACGGATCGCCTCGGAATTATCAAAGATCATGGGGCAGCTCTGAAAAACCTCCGCATTGACCACCCCACTGTCATTTATTAGAATCCCGCTAAGTTCAGAAACGGACGAACGTCGACGAATTGTTCAATAGAGGGAGGGAATATGAAATTTAAACACATCGGATTATTTTTATCCTTTTTCTTTTTATTCAGCCCGATCATTTATGCGGAAGACGGGCCTCAGGTTGAGATGTTTTCTCCCCAGGGAACAGTGAAGGGGTTCGTCAAGTGAGCGTTCGATTCTCGGAACAGATGGTGCCATTGGGTGATCCGCGAGGCCTTATTGAATCCTTCAATATCGATTGCCCTGAAGTCGGTGGTTGAGGCGAGAAGAACCTCTATGAAAAAAGATTATGATAGTTCTTGGGATCTTGAAGAGGGCGAAGACGGGAACTTACCCCATGACGAAGATGCCTTTGATAAAAAGTACGCAGAATGGAAAAAACGAAAATGGATAAAATGGTTAAAAGAAAATCTTTCATTTCCTTTTACTGTTAAACGAATGGAAGACGATGATGATGCCTATTTTACTAACATAGCTGAAAAGAAGCCCTTCAGGTTGGGACATAAAATAAAGGTTTTAGGAATTGAAGACGAAGAAGATAGGCATGGAATCATTATTAAATGTCGAGAGGGTAGAAAGATAGGTTATGTCCCTCTTTGTGACGTTGAGGTTACTCCAAAAGATGATCCGAATTATTGGCCAGTCAGGGAATATGCTGTCTGGTTTGCAAACCGATGATCGCCTCCGACCAAAAGAATAAAAATGAGACAGAGAGTTTGGGTAATGCTTCGATGAAAGATGACCGTTTCCGGATCCTGAGAGAGAAGTTTCTTGATTTTGTCTTCCTTCAAATCCTCGATCGCTTTCCTGAAATGCCTGTGTTTACACAGTTGGTTTTCAACTCCGATCTTGAATTCTTTTGCGCCCGTTTCAATTTCCCCCGGCTGCGGACCTATATAGTGTCTGAATCGCAACACAGTCATTGAAGCGTATTGACTGGCTCAGCTTTATTTAGTAGAATCCAGCAAAACTGAATCGCATCCGAGGCAGGAAAATATTCCCTCACCCTTGCGGAGGAAGGGGAAAAAATTTTAGATTATGTCTATTTTGAAGTCAGGGGTCCAGAGGGGGTAGAGCGAAATTGATTCATATTTACATTGCGAGGCATGGAGAAACGACCTGGAATGTGGAGGGGAGGATACAGGGTCGAAGCGATCCCGGGCTCAGCCCGAAGGGTGAACAACAGAGCCTTGCTCTTCTTGAGCGACTGAAAGGCCGGCCTCTCACAGCCGTTTATACCAGCAGCCTTCAAAGATCGATTCTTACGGCCCAACCCGTTGCTCACCAATTTAACCTTCCTATTCGGAAAGAGTCTGACCTCGACGAAATTGCTTTCGGGATTTTAGAAGGGAGAAACCTCTATCAATTTGATGGAGTGACCAAGAACGAATGGGAACGGTTCAAGGAGGATCGATTCAACTACCGTATCCCCGGGGCCGAAAATTACACCGATGTCGCAAACCGGATTGAACCATTTATAGAGAGAACCCTTCGGGATCATGAAGGCGAGGAGGTTCTCATCGTCGGCCATCGCGTGGTAAACCGGTTGCTGATCGGAATGCTGATGGAGTATCCTCTGGAATGGGTCCTGAAGATTGAACAGACCCATGATTGTCTCTACCTGATCCAGAGAAATGATGAGGCGAAGGTGTTTCACACCATGAATGGAAAAATCAGGGAAGGCCTCCTCTTCGTCGGGGAGGAAATGATTCTGTAAATGATGATGAACCTGCGAACGACGGATTGGAAAATTCGCTGCGTGGTTTACGATTGTGATGGTGTTCTCTTCGATTCGCTCGAGGCCAACACAAAATTATATAATGATCTCTGCGCGTTGGTGGGGAGAGGTCCTTTGAGAGAAGAAGAGATGCAATATGTTCACACGCATACTGTCTTTGAAGCGCTTCATTTCATCTTTGGGAAAGAAAATGGCTTGGAGAAGAAAGCGTTAGAAATTTTAAAAGAAAAACAGGTCGATTTAAAAAATTACGTGATGTATTTAAAGATGGAGCCGCATTTGCTTGAGGCCTTGGAAAGTCTGAAAGAAAAAGGAATCCTCCGGGTCATTAACACCAACCGCACGACTTCGATGAAATATATCATGGAAAGATTTAACCTCTGGCCTTATTTTGAAATGGTGGTGACGGCCCTTGATGTCAAAAATCCTAAACCTCACCCTGAGTCGATTGAAAAGATTATCCAGGAACTTCATCTGAATAAAGAGGAGACTGTTTTTGTGGGAGATTCTGACGTCGATCAACAAACCGCCAAATCATCGGGCATCAAATTTGTCGCCTATAAGAATAGGGGGATTCAAAATCATGCCTATGCCTATATCGAAGACCACCTCGATCTGCTCAGGTTAGTGATCAGTTAAAAGTTGCCTTAGAGATAAGCAGGATTTCGGGTTCCACTTCTCTTCACCGCCAGCCATTTTTTAGTCCGTCGAGACCAGGAGCTTTTGCCCGATACGGATCGGTTTATCCGAAGACAGATTGTTCAGCTTTCGAAGTTCCTTTACGCTGATTTTGTATTTCTTGCTGATGTGGAAGAGAGTTTCTCCTTTCTGAACTTGATGGTATCGTTTTTTGGCCATGGCCACCGGTTTTGAAAGAGCAGAGGACCTTGCTTTTGATCCGGCGATCGGTTGTTTTTGTTTTTCCATTGCCTCGACCTTCTGGGTAAGGGCATCCAACCGCTGGAGAAGGGAGGAATCTGTCCCCGAAGTGTTCGGTTTTCCCTGAAGCTCCGCAAGTTGTTTTTCAAGCTCGAAGACCTTCTGCTCCAGGGCAGTCATTTTTGACGGCAAAAGGCTTGCCCCGCCGTCGGTGGATTGTTTGCTGAGGAAATAAAAAATACCTCCTGCAAAAATCAAAAGGAGGAGAACTCCCAGTAGAATCTGGAAGAATTTGCTGTTGCCATCTCCGGTGCGTCTTCGCTTGGTTGAGTAGGGATTGACATCGTCATTCATTTGCAGTTCAGGATTCTCCTTCATAACACGCTCTCCTTTAATAAAAAAGTGATGATAGGTTGATCATGAAGGGCCAAGAGTGGTTTGAAACATCATTGTTTAAGGATCACATTGTGCTTCCGTCCTACTTTTTCAAACCCCTCAACGGCTTTGAGGATATCCTCTTCCGTATGAGCAGCGCTCATTTGAGTCCTAATTCTCGCTTGACCTTTAGGAACAACAGGGTAGCTGAATCCGACGACGTAAACCCCCTCGTCCAGCATGTCCTTTGCCATGTCTGCGGCTAATTTGGCATCTCCAAGCATGATCGGAATAATTGGATGGCCTCCGCCGACTGTTTTAAACCCTGACTTCTCAATTTCTTTCCGGAATATGAGGCAGTTCTTTTCAAGGCGATCTCGCAATTCTGTGCTCGAACTCAGTATCTCCAGCACCTTCAAACTGGTATAGACGATGACCGGTGCAAGGCTGTTGCTGAATAAATAGGGACGACTCCGCTGGCGCAACAACTCCACGATTTCCTTCCGGGACGCCGTAAATCCCCCGGAGGCCCCTCCCATGGCCTTTCCGAGCGTCGATGTAATGATATCCACACGCCCCCATGCCCCATTATATTCATGAGACCCCCTTCCCGTTTTTCCAACAAAGCCTGTGGCATGGGAGTCGTCCACCATGACCCATGCATCATATTTTTGAGCGAGGTTGCAGATATCTTTGAGATTGGCGATGATCCCATCCATGGAGAAAACACCATCCGTAGCAATCATTTTTATTCGGGCGCCTTCCTTATCGGCCTGCCGAAGTTGAACTTCAAGGTCATTCATGTCGTTGTTCTGATATCGATATCGATATCTTCTGGCCTTACAAAGCCTTATCCCGTCAATGATGGACGCGTGATTGAGGGCGTCGGATATGATGGCGTCTTCTTCACCCAAAAGGGTTTCAAAAAGCCCTCCGTTGGCATCGAAACAGGAAGAGTAAAGAATAGCATCCTCCATGCCAAGAAATTTCGCAATCTTTGATTCGAGTTCTTTGTGAATATCGAGAGTTCCGCAGATAAAGCGGACACTCGCCATCCCAAATCCATAACGGTCCAGGCCTTCATGCCCTGCCTTGATCAACCTCGCATCATTGGCCAAACCTAAATAGTTGTTCGCACAAAAATTAATCACCTGGCCCTGTTTGACTTTTATATAAGAGGATTGCGGAGTCAGGATGATGCGTTCTTCTTTATACAGGCCAGCCTTTCGAATCTCCTCCACCTCGTTTTTGATCTTTTCTGAAATCTTTTCAACCATAGAGAGTCTCCCCTTCTCGAAATAGAAATGTCCTGAAACGAGAAAACCGTCCAGAAAGATTCGGATCAGCTTGCCCTCGGGCCGATCTCGCTTGACGGAAATCCCGATTCAGCTTTTTTCTCGGTGATCCCCAGCATGTCTTTCGTCATCCCAGGCAGGTCATATTTCGGGTTCCAGTCCCACTCCTCTCGAGCACAGGAATCGTCCATTTTGTTTGGCCATGAGTCAGCGATGCTCTGTTTTATTGGATCGATTTCATAACTTATCTTGAAGTCAGGGATCTGTCCCCGAATTTCCTCTGCGATCATTTCGGGACAAAAACTCATCGCTGTAACATTGAATGAGTTACGGTGTTTCAACCTGGAAGGGTCTGCCTCCATGAGCTGGATGGCTGCTTCAAGGGCATCGGGCATATACATCATATCCAGAAAGGTATTTGGACCGATCGGGCAGGTAAACTTTTTTTCTTTGACTGCTGCATAAAAGATTTCGACCGCGTAATCGGTTGTCCCGCCCCCCGGGGGGGTCACATTTGAGATGATTCCCGGATAGCGCACGCTTCGCGTGTCCACACCAAATCGTTTGAAATAATAATCGCTCAAGAGCTCCCCCGCCACTTTTGTCACCCCGTACATCGTTTGAGGCCTCTGGATCGTATCCTGGGGAGTGTTGTCTAAAGGGGTGGAGAGCCCAAAAGCCCCGATAGAGCTTGGCGTAAAAACCGCACATCGATATTCACGGGAGACCTCTAAAACATTCAGGAGGCCATTCATCCCCACCTGCCAGGCTTCCAGGGGCCTTGCTTCTCCAACCACCGAAAGCAGCGCTGCCAGGTTGTAGATGGTGTCAATTTTGTATTTCCTGATGACCGGAGGGAGTTGTTCTCCATCCGTGATGTCAATGATTTCCGCAGGTCCCGACTCAAGCAACTCCCTGGAAGGCCTGGTCTTATGAATTCCTGCAACCACGTTGGAATGGCCATATCTTTTACGAAGTTCAGGAGTGAGCTCGGAACCGATCTGACCTGCCGATCCAATGACAAGAATATTTTTCATCGTACGATCCCATCACCACTGTTTTAGAAGAAACGATGATTTCACAGCAGTCCTGAATAATAATATTTCGTCACTTTTTTTGTTTTGTTTTCCAATTTGTAAAGAGACTAACACCAAACAAGATAAGTTGTCAATTTGACATGTGGACCTTTCCGAAGGAGTCCTTTTTCATAATAATCATTTGACAAATGGGGGAGGTTCGATAAATATTATGGTATACCATAGTAAGACTAAAAAATATGGAAAAGGAAGACCTTTCAAAACTGAAGATTGATAAATCGGTCAGGACCTTTCGTCCGTCCAGGAGTAAAAAACTGATCTATTGGACAGTGGTCCTCCTGCTCATCATGATTGCGGGGTTTCTGTACCTCGGCGGGTTTATTTCACCCTCTGTTCCGGTGGAGATAGCAACCATTTCCCAGGTCTATCCTTCCCAGACCCTTTCACATCTCAATGCAAGTGGTTATGTTGTGGCCCAGCGAAAAGCCGCCGTGGCCTCAAAAGTGACCGGTCGGCTCGTTTCCCTGATGGTAGAAGAGGGGAGTCGTGTCAAAGAGGGACAGGTGATCGCCCGCCTGGAAAACGAGGATGCTATCGCGGCTCGTGAGCAGGCCGAGGCAAACCTGAAGGTCGCACGGGCAAATCTGGAAGGGGTCAGGGCGGAATTGGAAGAAGCCTCCCTGACGTTCAATCGGGACAAACAGCTTATTGCAAAGGGAGTAATATCAAGGGCTCAATATGACACTTCTGAGGCCCGTTATTTAAGGACACAGGCTTCGGTGACGGCGGCAGAGGCAGCTATAAATGCTAGCTCCGCAGCCCTCCGGGCTACGAATGTTGCTCTGGGATATACCTTGATCAGGGCTCCCTTCGATGCGGTCGTATTGACAAAAAATGCGGACATCGGTGACATCGTCACCCCTCTGGGAGCGGCTGCCAATGCAAAAGCAGCGGTGGTCACCATTGCTGACATGAAATCTTTACAGGTGGAGGCTGATGTATCGGAAACGAACCTTGCCCTGGTGAAGGTCAATCAGCCTTGCGAGATCCAGCTCGATGCCCTGCCGGATTCCCGTTTCCGTGGAGAAGTCCATGCGATCGTTCCGACAGCGGACCGAGCCAAGGCGACCATTATGGTCAAAATCCGCTTTATTCATAAAGACCCGCGTGTCCTGCCCGAGATGAGGGCAAAGGTCTCTTTTCTCTCCCGGGCATTGAAACATGAAGAGGAGAAACCCCGAACGGCCGTATCGAAAACAGCGGTGATCAATCATGATGGGAAGAAGTCCCTGTTCCTGATCGAGGGAGATAGGGCGGTCGAGACATCCATCACACTCGGAGAGACATTTGGAGAAATGGTGGAAATTCTGGAAGGAGCCAAAGCGGGGGATAAAGTAGTGGTGAACCCTTCCAGGAGATTGAGAAACGGGTCCAGGATCAAGGTTGCTGAAAAATAGTGGAAGAAAATAAACCCATCGTGGAGGTAAGAAATCTAAACAAGTCCTATCGCCGGGGGTCTCAAATCGTCCCCGTGTTGCACGATATCACTTTTGATATCAACGAAGTCGAGTTTTTGGTGCTCATGGGTCCATCCGGTTCAGGGAAAAGCACACTCCTCAACCTGATTGCTGGTATTGATAAGGCGGACAGTGGTACGATCAGAATAGGGGGGGTTGATATTACTTTACTTTCTGAAACAGAGCTTGCCCAGTGGCGCGCCACAAATGTGGGTTTCATCTTCCAGTTCTACAATTTGATTCCGGTACTTACAGCCTTTGAGAATGTGGAACTTCCTCTGAATTTGACAGGACTTGCGAAGAGAGAGCGCCGGGAGCATGTGGAAATGGCCCTCCGGCTGGTGAATCTTACTCATCGAATGGTGCATTATCCCAAAGAACTTTCAGGCGGGGAACAACAACGAGTGGCCATCGCTCGCGCCATTGTCACCGATCCGACCATTCTGGTGGCGGATGAGCCCACAGGCGATCTGGATCGAATTTCTGCCGAGGAAGTTCTGGACCTGATGGAGCGACTCAATGCGGAGCTGAAAAAGACCATCATCATGGTGACCCATGACCCCCGGGCAGCAAAGAGGGCTCAGGTTCTCAGGCACCTCGAAAAAGGCTTTTTAAACAATGCTCATTCTCAAAGTCCTCTTTAGGAATGCTTTTCGAAATAAACTTCGCACTGGCCTCACCCTCCTGGGCATTACCATCGCCATCCTCGCCTTCGGTCTCCTCCGCACCCTGATCAGCGCCTGGTATGCAGGGGTGGAGGCCTCCTCTGCCACACGCCTTATCACCCGGAATTCGGTCTCCATCATTTTTCCGCTCCCTCATTTTTATAAAGATAAGATCCAACAGGTCAACGGCGTGAAGACCGTCTCCTATGGGACCTGGTTTGGGGGTGTTTATGGTGATGAGAAAAACTTCTTTGCTAACTTTGCTGTAGAACCCAGGAGCTTCCTTGAAGTTTATCCTGAATTTATCCTTCCCCAAAATGAAAGGGAAACTTTTTTAAATGAACAAAAGGGTTGTGTCATAGGGAGAAAGCTGGCTGACAGGTTTAAATGGAAGATCGGTGATCTCGTGACCCTCAAGGGAACCATCTTCCTGGGAAACTGGGATTTTGTGGTTCGAGGAATTTATCGGGGGAGAGATAAGGATACGGATGAGAGTCAGTTTTTCTTTCACTGGGATTACCTCAACGAAATCTCGAAGAAGACTCTTCCCCTCTGGGCCGACCAGGTGGGTTACTATATCATCGGCGTGAACCGACCAGAGCTGTCAGGTGATGTTGCCGTGGCTATCGATCAACTCTTTAAAAATTCACTGGCGGAGACTCTGACGGAAACAGAAAAGGCTTTCCAGCAAGGCTTTGTTGCGATGACCGGAGCCATTGTGATGGCGATTCAGATCGTCTCTTTTGTCGTCATTTTCATCATCATGGCGGTGGTGGCGAATACGATGGCGATGACCACCCGGGAGAGAATTGGGGAGTATGCCATTTTAAAAACCCTTGGATTTGGAGGCGGACATATCACCGCTCTCATCTTCGGAGAGTCTCTGGTGATCACGATCCTGGGTTGTCTGTTGGGAGTTGTCCTCACCTTTCCCGCAACAAAGGTGATCAGTCATGAATTGGGGGAATACTTCCCTGTATTTAATATTGAAAGGGAAACTCTCTATCTCAACCTGGTTGCTGCATTGGTCATCGCCTTTGTCTCAGCCATCATTCCAACCCGGCGGGCTATCAAAATTAGAATTGCAGACGGCCTCAGGAGGATTGGCTGATGGCGATCCCCCTTGCCTACAATTTCCGTAACCTCTGGACCCGGAGACTGACAACGATTCTGACAATCTCAGGAATGGCCCTGGTGGTTTTTGTCTTTGCTTCCATCTTGATGCTTGCAGAAGGACTTCAGAAGACCCTCACTGAGACAGGTTCTTTTGATAATGTGGTGTTCCTCCGTAAAGGTTCCAATTCTGAAGTGGTGAGCGGTGTGACCAGGCAGCAGGCTTCCATCCTGGAGACATTTCCTGAAATTGCCGTAGGTCCGAAAGGCCAAAAACTTTTATCCAAGGAAGCGGTGGTGTTGATTGCCCTGACCAAAAAGGGGAGCGACAAGCCTTCCAATGTGGTCCTTCGCGGCATCGATGAAAATTCTCTATTCTTGCGGCCCCAGGTAAGACTGGTGGAGGGACGACTTCCAAGAATGGGCTCAACAGAAATCATGGTCGGGACAAGCATCGCTCGAAAGTTCAAGGATATCCGGGTCGATGAAAAACTCTGCTGCGGGATGCGTGATTGGAGGATTGTAGGAATCTTTGACGCCGGGAGCACAGGTTTCAATTCTGAGATTTGGGGAGATGGAGACCAGTTCATGCAAGCTTTTCGGAGAAATGGATATTCTTCGGTCATTTTTAAGCTCAGAGATTCTTCAGAAATCCAGAGGGTCGAGTCCCGGATGGAGAATGACCCGCGCCTGACCTTAGAGGTAAAGCGGGAAACGAAATATTATGCAGACCAGTCTGAGATGATGGCAAAGTTTCTTCGAATTTTGGGAATTTCTCTCACCATTATTTTTTCCCTCGGAGCGATCATCGGCGCGATGATTACCATGTATTCCGCTGTGGCGAATCGGATCGCCGAAATTGGGACCCTCCGCGCCCTGGGATTTAAAAGGAGGGATATCCTGATTGCGTTTCTCCTGGAGTCGCTCCTCCTTGGTTTTTTGGGAGGGGTCATGGGCCTCTTCTTTGCTTCTTTCATGCAACTCATCACGATATCAACCATGAACTTCCAAACTTTTTCAGAACTTGCGTTCAACTTTTCCCTGAACTTTCAGATCATCACTATGGGAATGGCATTTGCCTTGATCATGGGTCTTGTAGGAGGGGTGCTTCCGGCAATCCGGGCATCCAAAATGTTGATTGTGGAGGCACTCCGGGCCGTTTAACGAGGGAACCGAATTTCGAAAGGAGAGATTTCAATGTCTGAGTTTCGATTAAACCCGAGATATACAGAGGCTATATCCAATGTTGTAAACCAAAGTCCATACTTCTCACTTCTTTCGATGAAGATCAAAGATCTCGAATGGGGGACTTCTGTTTTGGAAGTTGAACTGGAAGAGAAACATCTCCAGCCCTTTGGTTATGTCCATGGAGGGGCCGTCGCCTCGGTCATGGATGCAGCCACCTTCTGGGCTGTTTTTCCCCAGGTGAAGGATGGAATGGGACTGACCACCGTTGAGATAAAGGTGAATTTTCTTGCTCCGGTTCAAAAGGGTAAACTGATCGCTCGAGGCCGGTGCATCAAGATCGGGAAAACTTTGGCTTTAGGAGATGCTACGATTTATGATGTTGAGGGGGGCCTCTTAGCTCATGGGACAGCGACGATGATGATCGTGCCTGACTTGAAAGTTGAAGGACAAGAGAACTTGCCGTCCAAATTGATGTGATTTTTCAAGTGGATTAACGTCATTCTCTCACCATCCTTCTCCGTGAAAACCTGCCGAAGCTTAATCGATATCTGGCTGTTCGAGTCTACTCCATTCCATCTACAAAGCCGCAGCCGTAGCTCGTACTGAGTAATGAAGATTATCGTTTGCAATATTGAAACAGAATGGATGATCGCAACTTGACCTGAATACACGGGTGAGACGATAAAACAGGAGATACAGGGGGTCTTCCTTACCGGAAAGAGATCAAATGTTGGACATGCTACTCTTGGGAGTAACACAGCAGCGTGAGGCCTTTTTTTTATAGAGCTCCCTTTGAAGATGTTTTTTGTTTCTTGACTCCTGTTCGTATTTGTTTCCGGTCTAATGCTTCGAGGAGAATATTTATTGCCTTATCCTTCTGAGTGTGATGCCGAAAAGGTAAATTCGGATTGATTTTATACCTTATTTGTCTCCCCTCTTTGGACCCCTTGATATACCCCCCTGATTCAAGATCAGAAATAATATTTCTTACTGTCCTTTCGGTAATCCCTATTAATCTTGACAACTCCCGTCCCGTTATTAATTGATGTTCAGCCAGAAAGGAAAGTACGATTGCATGATTCGTAAGAAATGCCCATTCTGCCATTTTGATCCCTCCCGTAATTTCGAATTGAATTTTTGAAACACCACATTAGTTCATTACATAAAAAAAGCCGCTATCCTCCATCTTCAGATAGCGGCCCGACTATCCAGCCTTTTCAACCTCCAGAAATATTCAATTATCTCTGGACCCTGCGTTTCCTAATTTTCCTTAGGAAATTCTAAGACTCCTTCTGCGTCAATTCCCCAGTTAAAGCTAAAAACTTTGGAGATTCCTTGAATCCATTAAAAATGAAAAAGATTTCCTTGTCAATATAAAAATGTATAAAAACGCAATGCTTGTTTTAAGGTGACAAAGCCTTTAGAGTTCTTCTTATGCTATAGAATTCTCCTCTGAAAATTTGATTCCTGTCCTTGGCCCGCTTACTGCTTACTTTGATTGTAGGTAACCGTCACTTTCTTCGTTACCGTTTGCTCACCGGATGTGGCAACCACATTAATGACATTGCTGCCTTCAGTCAACTTGAATTCGGTGGAGAACTTGCCCCCTTTAACGGGAACTACCATTTCATTAATTTTCACCTCGGCCTTTTTATTGACTGTGCCGCTCACCGTCACCGGAGACGCAGTGACAGTTGTCCCATCTTGAGGTGTATCTACCGTCATAACTAAATTCATGGCCCTATCCATGCAGGCAGATATTGGCAAAGCCAATAGAGAAATCAAAAGTAAAATACCCAGTAATTTAAATTGATTATTCATCATCAACTCCTTTCTTTCTTATCAGCTTTACAGCATGTATTAGTATGTGCGCCACAAACGTCTATTCAATACCTGCGTTTGTGATGGATTTCCTTAACCCAACGCGCGATATCTTTTGGTTTGTCTGACTCGAACATTTTGTCTCCCTTGCCTACAGGTTGCATGTCAGTCACATTGGCTGTATACACAATATATTTCTTTTGCTTTTTGCCCGGGTGGTTGGGGTTAAGTTCGACAACAGCAGCACCCATGCCAAGGGGACCTCCGCTTTTGACGCCCCGGGCCACGTAGAAGAAGACCGTGCTACTGGGTTCCCTTAGCGCTTCGATTTTCTGCTGTATCTCAGCCTGAGTAAAAATGGGGGTATCCCAGTTGACCTTCTTCTTTTCTTCCAAGTTGACCTGCTTCGCCCCCTCATCAAACCAACCTTCATAGATGATCAAATCCGGGCACTCATCAAGAGAAGTGTAGTCCTTCAGCTGCACTTTCTTTGCTATCGCTTCGGAGTTGTCGAAAACCCGAACATTAAATGTCGCTCCAGTTGCACTCTTACGCACCACAGCCTTGAGAAGCTTCACCAAATCGGGGTCCATTTTTCTCTCGGCTATGAGATAATTTTGCACTGTCCCCGGTATTTCTTTTGGCCCTGACAGTTTCCCTTCCTCTTCCGCTGATTTTTTGCCCCAGAACATTTTTCTTACCCTCCCTTTTATAATTTAGGTTAATTGTCGGATAGCCCTTTATGGGACATTTCATTTCACGCTTTTTGTTTTATGAAACATATTTCATATTTATTTATTTGTCAAGGAAATTTTAAGGGGTGATTATTTTTGGGGGCTCGTCGATGAAAGGTTGCATGGATTGAGGATTTCGGAAAATCACGAGGGAGTGATCCCCGGCATCAAAAAAATCTTCGCTTGTCTTAAGGTTAATTTGAAACTTTGCACCACAAGTCTTTAGGCAGAGGTTAATTGGAGAACTGAAGATTTTCAATAGAAAGAGAGTATAACGGGCAGAGTTCAGAGGCGTGGCTGCTGACACGCCACACCCGACAAGCACCGAGATGATACAAACCCAAGGAAAAAGATTCGACTCTCTCCTGCCTTGGAGTTCTCAACCTATTTGTCCTTCGCCTTTTCCGGTGGGAAGGGAATGAGGCCGGATTTTATCCCAATCAATATTGGTTTTCTCAGAAGGCAAGGGAATAACGAAGACCGGCTTTCGGCTCCGTTGCAATACTGAACCAGCTACACTTCCAAGAAAGGTCTGTTTCAAAAACCCCTTTCCATGAGTTCCGAGGATGATTGCATCGCAACCTTCTTCCTCTGCTGTATTCAAAATCTCTTCCACGGGATAGCCCAAGGGAACGAGAATTTTGGATACCAGTTCAGAGCATGGAAAGCCAATTTGAGCATCTGTTTTCTTACAAAATTCCAGAAGACGTTTTTTGATTTCCTCAATGTTCATCTCCTGTTCTATCTTTTTACTTTTTTTCACCAGCTTTTCTATCCCAACACCTGAGTCATCATACATTTGGCGAGGGGGCTCGACGGTGTGTAAGATGACAATTCTTGCATTATATCTCTTTGCCATATCGGCAGCATAAAAAAAAGCATAAGTAGAGTTTTTACTAAGGTCTGTGGTATAAAGAACCTTCTTGATTTGTGGAATCATTTCTCTTCTCCATTTCCCCAGCTATTTTCTCCTGCTCTTATTTTAGAGTCAGAGAATGTTGACAGAAAACTAAGTCCAGATCAAATATTATTAGATTACGATATGGTTGTCAACAACAAGAATTCAAGAATTCAAAGAATTCAAAGACAACATTTCATTCTGGCAGTTCATTTAAAGACTACCGATTATTGAAAGAAGAACTAAACCGCTACGCGGTAGACTTTACAAGAATTCCTTTTTTGGCCAAAACAACCCATCCCCCCACTTGAATCAATCAGAATTTTTGGCCCCATCAGCGGGATATGAATCGATGTTCCCTGTATCCATAAATGATTGCGAAAGGGGAGTTGATGGGAAAGTTTAGAAGAAGTAAACCCCGTATATCCCCGCCCTAAAGGATGGGGCTTTCCGGAGGTTTGACCATTGGACCTCCTTCTATAAATCAATTCGATCTACGAAACTTTTCCTCGGCAGTCAGGAGAAGTGAAATACCGAAATTCGTATTCGGCTCTCTTGATATCCCCAAATATTTCAATAGGTAATGAAAAAGTTAAAAAAATTCTTGACAAAATATTAATATAGGATATAATTGCGTTAACGTTAAACCAAAAGGCCTTGTATATTTATTACTCCCACCAACCAAACCCCACCCAAGATTGAATATACGGGGCCTTTTTTTT
>DCUS01000218.1:0-8932 GCA_002327885.1 Syntrophaceae bacterium UBA2208 | reverse complement strand
GGAGTCTTGGAATAGGGAAGAAATTAAATTACCAGTGACCCAATCGAAACCATGACTACAAAATTACTTGAAGGTGTTGAAATAAGAGGGGTTTACCAGGTTTTTAGCTTTGGCGAAACAATTATCTTGCCTTCCCTGTCCACAATCGGGCCAATCGTAATATCAAACCCCCCTGCAGTCAGTTCGGATATTTCTTGGGCCTTCTTAATCACGGCAAAAGTTTCCTTGGAAACCTTGACCCGCTCTTTTCCTGAGAACTGATTGATCCGAAACACATCTCCGGATTCCATCTTCGGACTCATCAACTGCTCGATCCTCTTCATTTCCTGAAAAGCTTGAAGGGCGGCTTTATTCGCTTCTCTTTGATCATGGCCAATCAGGGTGATTTCGATCGCCGTTCCCATGGAGACCTGATGGAACCGATACAGGCTTGATGCCTGGGAGGAAGGGGGAGGAAGGAGGAGAAGATTAATGAAAAAGAGGGACCAGGCAAACCGTCTGAATCTCTCCCGATATCGGAACATGATCCTCTGTTTCATGCTCTATTCTTTTAAGGTTTTTCCGATCTTCCGACCCATCTCCTGGCAGGTCTCCAGGTCTTTTTGTGCAGGAAAATGTTTGATTTTCATCCCCGGATCGACGATCTTCATTTTCATCTCTTCCATTGCCTGGTTGATCAGGGGTACCGCTTCACCGCTCCAGCCATAGGAACCAAAAGCGGCTCCTATCTTATTTTGGGGACGTAGCCCTCTTACATAATGAAGCATATCTGCCATGCTGGGAAGCATTCCGTTATTGAGAGTCGCTGAACCGAAAAATAAAGCTCCAGCGTCTAACACCTCTGTCATGATATCGCTTCTGTGATTGTTCTTCAGGTCCAGGAGGCGGACATGGATCTTTTCTTCTGTTAAGCCTTCCCCGATGGCACGGGCCATTTTTTCAGTGCTGCGCCACATCGTATCATAGATGACCAGGGCTTTCTGCTTCGGCTTCTGATTGCTCCAGGCATCATAGGCCTGGATGATCTTTGATGGATGACCCCGCCAGATGAGACCATGGTCCGGTGCGATCATATTAATGTCTAAGCCCATTTTGGTAACCGTTTCAAGGAGCTTTTTAACCAGGGGGGAGTATAAAAGTAAAATATTTGCATAGTATTTCGCTGAGTGTTTCATGAGTTCGGATTGGTCCACTTCGTCATCATATCGCTCGCTGGTGCACCAGTGTTGACCGAAAGCGTCGCTGGAGATGAGCAGGCGATCCTCCACCAGGTATGAGAACATGGAATCTGGCCAGTGAAGCATTCGCGTTTCGATGAACTGTACTGTCTTACGACCTAAACTGATCGTCTGTCCATGCTTGACCTCTTCATAGGGCCAATCCTCACGGTGATAGTGCTCCAATAACTTTTTTTTCCCCATGAAAGTGCATAAAATCTTTTTGGGTTTCAGGATCTCCATGATGGCGGGTAAACTACCGGAGTGATCCGGCTCCACATGATTGACGATGATATAATCGACCTGTCGTGACCCTATGATTTGAAAGATTTTTTGGATCAGCTCAGACCGAAAGGGCTCTTTGACCGTATCAAAGAGGGCAATTTTTTCATCGACTGCCAGATAAGCATTATAGGTCGTGCCTTTATTCGTAGTGTAACCATGAAAATCACGCACATTCCAGTCCAACGCTCCCACCCAATAAACATTCGTCTCAATCTCAACTGGTTTCATCCCTTTTATCTCCTCCTTCTCTTGATCCACTCTTTTTCTCGAACATATTTTTGGGGGCTCCGCAGACCGGGCATTTCATTTGCATCATGACAGGTCTCCTCCTGATTTACTCAACCTTTTTGAACATTTCCCCCTTGGCTCCGCAAACCGGGCAAGTTCCCGGTGGCTCCTTTTCAGCGGTATAGCCGCATACAGGGCAGATGTAATAGGAGTAATTTTCCTGGGAGGTTCCAAGACTATCTAAAAGTTTCTGATAAAGCTGTGCGTGAATTTTTTCCACTGAATTTGCAAAGTTAAAACTTCTTTCGGCCGCCTTCTGTCCTTCCGCTTTTGCCGCTTCAATCATTTCAGGATACATTGTTTTAAACTCATGCGTTTCACCGGAAATGGCCTCTTGAAGATTCTCTTTTGTGGTATGAATTCCATTCAGGGCCCTCAAATGGCTATGGGCGTGAACGGTCTCTGCCTCGGCGGCTGCCCGAAAAAGTCGGGCCACCTGAGGAAAACCTTCCTGATCCGCTTTGGCCGCAAAAGCCAGGTACTTACGATTTGCCTGAGATTCTCCTGCAAAAGCTTCCTTTAAGAATTGTTCGGTTTTTGCCATTTTTTTTGTTCCTCCTTGATAGATTGGTTTCATTTATGTAGAAGAACCCTTTTTTCCACTTCTGTCCAGTTGATATTTCTAAAAAAGGCCTCCATATAATCCCCTCTTTTAAGGCCGTAATCGATCATGAAGGCGTGCTCGAAGACATCCAAGATTAAGATGGGCATTCCCCCTGCAGGATGGCCTACATCATGCTCATTGATCCAAAAGTTGATGAACTGACCACTGAAGATGTCCTGATAGAGCACCGCCCATCCGATCCCTCTCATGGAAGCGGTTGCTCTGAAATCTTTTTCCCATGTCTCATAGCTACCGAAAGACTCAGCAAGTTTACGAACCAATTTCCCCCCTTGATGGATGCCGCCTTTCCCTCCGAGATTTTCGAAATAGTATTCATGAAGTCTCATCCCATTGAATTCCCATCCCAGTCTCCTCTTCAACTCAGCATATTCCATGGTCCCGGTCTTGCCTTCCTTGAGGAGTTGGTTAAGAGCATCCATTGACTTATTGGTATTGGTCACATACCCCTGATAGAGAGTAAAATGGTTTTTTAAAAGCGTATCGCTAAATCCCTCCATGCCTAAAAGTCGATTATAATCTTTGCCCTGATAAGTCATCTTTTGCTCCTTTTGTGTCCTGGGCACCGTGATGCCTGATTTGCCTGATATAAGAGTCAAACCCAAAATCCCCGACAGGGATAAAAATCGGCGGCGGTTTAAAGAAAAAAGCTCCTTATTTCCTTCCCTTTCTTTCAGCCACTTCACCAGAATCCCTCCTTTTTATGCAGAGCAAAATCCCTGCAAATTCATTGCCCTCACTGTTTTTTTCTGCATTCTCTGCACACCCCTTTCAAATGGAGCTGGATCACATCCACCTGATGCCCATCTATCTTTTTTACATTGAATGGAAGGGAGGTATCGTAAACGATATCGAAGACTTTTCCGCAAACCTTACAATAGAAGTGAGTATGAGGGGTGACACAGGGATCAAATCTTTTCTTGCCGGGGTCAATATCCAGTTCCCTGATCTCCCCTGCATCGATTAACTTGGATAGGGTATTATAGACCGTGGCAAAGGATATCCCCGGATATTTTTTTAAAATCTCAGTGTGAATGCTTTCTGCCGAGGGGTGAGTCTGATTTCCCTCGAGAAGTTTTAGAATCGCCTGGCGTTGGGGAGTTATCTTTAACCCGATTTCTTTGAGCTTGAGAGTGGCCGTATCTTTCATAAATTAAAATAATTATAAAATAAGAATTAATATTGTCAAGAAAAATAATGAGATTGAGAAGCGGATGAACGAAGGCGAAATGGCGGCGCTATTTTTGAATATATCCCTCCTTCTTCAACTTCCTGTATATTTCTTTTGCTTTGTCTAGACTGTCGAAGATCAGGACCTCGAATTTCCTTGAGAGATAAGCTCTTCTTAACCTTTTGCTTTCATGAAATTAATAAGACTGTTCGCGATTCTTAAATACTAAGGCGCCCACAGGACAGGCTTTTACGCATTCGGCGCACTGGTTGCACATTGTTTCCGCCATAGGTTTGTCCTGGAAGGTGGAGACCATTCGTTTAAAACCCCGGCGGGTGAATCCAATGGCTCCGATCCTAAGCTTTTCCTGGCATACCCACACACATTTGCCACAGAGGACGCACTTATTGGGATCATAGACAAAGAGGGGACTGCTTTCATCGATGGGGAGGTTTCTTTCGAGTCTTCTAAATCGTTTTGGTTTCAGTTTGATGCCAAGGTGTTTAGCGATTTTCTGAAGCTCACATGATCGGTTTTTTAAACAGTGGCCGCAATCAACAGGGTGACTTGCCAGGATTAATTCTGCGGAAGTTCGTGCGAGCCTTAGAGCATTTTTGCCTCGCGTATTCACCACCATGCCTTCCCGAACTGGTTCCGTGCAGGCGATCACAGGATCCCTCTCACCCTCCAACTCCACAAAGCAGAGGCGACATGAAGCAGAGGGGTCCGTTTTTTCCCGGATAGCGCAGAGATTGGGTATATAGATGCCGTTCTCCAACGCGACCCAGAGGAGGGTCTTTCCTTCAGTGCATGAGATCTTTTTATCATCAATCGTCAGAGATATGTTCTTCATGGCTCCATGTCATCAGCCTTTCGGTATTCGATCCGGTGGCGACACCCTGATCACCGCATCATATTGAGGAGGACAGGCCACCAGGCAAGTATTGCACTTAACGCATTTTTCCTGATCAATGATTTTGATTCTCCTCTTTCTGTCCGTGGAAATGGCTTCAACGGTGCAGGTCCCAACACAGGCGTCGCACCCGCGCGCACATTTCTCGGGAAGGATGTAATAGGCAATGAGGGTCTGACACATCAATGCCGGACAGCGTCCTTCCTGAATATGAGTTATGAATTCATCCCTGAAATAGCGCAGTGTTGTGAGTACGGGGTTGGGCGCCGTTCTCCCGAGACCACAAAGAGACCCGGTCTTTATATCTTCAGCCAGTTCCTGGAGTGTTTCGATATCTTCCATTTTCCCGCGTCCCTTGGTAATATCTTCAAGGATATCCAACATCTGCTTCGTTCCAAGACGGCATAGAGTGCACTTTCCGCAAGATTCCTTCTGTGTAAAATCGAGAAAATAGCGGGCCACTTCGACCATGCAGTCATCCTCATCAAGGACAACCATTCCTCCGGAGCCCATCATGGCGCCGCTTTCCTGAAGTGAATCAAAATCAATGGGGAGGTCAAGCGCCGATTCAGGAAGACAACCACCGGATGGTCCGCCAATTTGAACCGCTTTGAAGCGTTTCCCTTTTGTGATGCCGCCTCCCACTTGAAAGATGAGCTGACGAAGCGTCGTGCCCATGGGAACTTCTACAAGACCTGTATTGACGACTTTGCCCGCAAGGGCGAAAACGGCTGTGCCCTTGCTTCTTTCGGTGCCTGTTTGTAAAAACCAATCCGCGCCATTTTTGACGATGTGGGGAACATAGGCCAGGGTCTTCACATTATTCAAGATGGTCGGTTTTCCAAAAAGACCCTGGACAGCCACGCGAGGGGGCCGATGACGAGGCATTCCAGGCTTTCCTTCTATGGAGGCAATCAAGGCAGTCGCCTCACCGCAGACAAAAGCTCCTGAACCTTGAAAGAGCTTGATGTCAAAGCTGAAATTACTGCCAAGAATATTTTCTCCCAGGAGGTTGATCTCTTCTGCCTGACGGATTGCATTCCGAACTCTTTGCACGGCCAGAGGATATTCAGCGCGAACATAGATATAACCGTGGCGGGCGCCGATGGCATAGCCTGCAATGACCATCCCCTCTATCACAGAATGGGGATCACTTTCGAGAATCGCCCGGTCCATGAAAGCCCCAGGATCGCCCTCATCACCATTACAGATCAGATATTTCGGCTCCCCTTCTGCACGCCGGCAGACCTCCCATTTATTTCCAGCAGGAAAACCCGCGCCGCCTAATCCCCTCAATTTAGATTTCTTGACCTCTGTGACAATCTCCACGGGTTTCATTCTGAGCGCTTTGTCCAAGCTGCTATAACCGCCGTTTCCAATATAGTGCTCTATCTCCTCGGGGTTGATCTGACCACAATTTTTTAAAAGGATTCGCTTTTCATACTTTGATCGAGGGAAATCAAAGAAGCTGGGGATGAGGTCATTTTCTTCAAGTGCGGCAAGAACGAATTCAAGGGAGGGGTCGTCGTTTAAGATCAGGTTCGTTACCAGGTTCTCCGCCAAAACGGGAGTGACGTGACCATAGCAGATGGAAGGAAATCCTGGTTTACGAAGTATGATGAGAGGTTCAGCGTAACAGTGCCCCATGCAGCCGACTTCATAAATGAGGCAATTTAGATTCTGCTCTTTGACCGTTCCCTTTATCGTCTGAAGGACTTCGAGCGCACCCGCCGCTCTTCCGCATGTGGCGGTGCCGACCAGGATCACTGGCATCTGGCCATTCCATATCTCCCCCCAACGTGATTCGGCCTGCTTTTTTATTTCCTCGAATTTCAATTCTTTTCCTTTTCTTCCTTCTCTCTCTGAAGCTGATAGTTGAGCAGAATTCCATCCACACGGGTGGGATCGGCTTTCGCCTCAACCTTTTTATCCACAACCGTCACAGGCGCCATAGCACAACAGCCAACACAGGCCACCGTATCGATGTCGAACTCATGGTCAGGAGTGGTCTCCCCTGGCCCGATTTTCAACCTCCTTTGCCATGCTGCCAGAGTGATTTGTCCACCCTTCACGTGGCAGGCTGTCCCCATGCAAACCCTGATCGAATGTTTGCCGGGAGGGGTAAGACGGAATTGATTATAGAAGGTCGCCACGCTATAAACATCGATGTCCGGAAGGTTGAGAAACTGGGCTACTTCAAGCATGACAGAGGAAGGAAGATATCCAAACTCCTCCTGAATGCATTGTAAAATAGGGATGAGATTTTCTCTTTTCCTTGCGATGCCTTCTAAAATGGTTTTTGTTTTTTCTACTATTTCCACTTCCTCGTTAATCATCATTGCCTCATTGGATGGGGAGTATGAATGATTGGATGACGTTGCGATCGGGGTGATGGCCGAAGAGGATGGACGTCAGGGGGGGGGTGGCGTCAAGGTATTCCAATATTTATGCAGTCTGGATTGACTCTTTTGGGAGGAGGACGTTGAAGGTGGTTCCTTTTCCCTCCTCGCTTTCGACGGAGATCGATCCTAAGTGGGCATCGACGATGCTTTTGACGATGGAAAGTCCAAGGCCTGTCCCGATAATCTGACGAGTCTCTGACGTTTTCACCCGGTAAAATTTATCAAAGATTCGGGAAACATCCTCTTTTTTGATGCCGATGCCTGTATCCGAGACGGTGACTTTTAAAAAACCGCCTTCTTCTCCGAGATTCACCCAAACCTTTCCTCCTTCGGGTGTATATTTAATTGCATTTGAGATGAGATTGGTGAGGATTCCCTCCATACTATTCCGATCTGCATTAATCGAGGGAACTTTGGAGGGGGCGGTAAAACGAAGATCAATCTTCTTGTACTCCGCCTCAACTTTCATCAAATCCACCACTCTCTGGATCACTTCTTGAAGAGCAAGGGGTTCTTTGTACTGGACCATCTTGCCAGCCTCGATTTTAGAAATATCCAGGAGATCTTTGATCAGGTCGAGAAGCCCTTTTGTCCTCTCCTTGGCGCGTGAGAGGAGTTGCTCCTGCTTTTCTGTCACGTCCCCGGCCATCTTATTTAAGATGACTGTCAACTGCTGTTCCACCGCAGCAATGGGTGCCCGAAGCTCATGGGTGACCATGGCAATGAATTCTGATTTCATCTTATCGAGTTCTTTCAGATGACTGATATCTTGGAGAACGGTAACGGATCCCATGGTCTCCCCGACATCGTTTCTTACCTGGGCGGTATGAGCTCGGAGAAAAAATTCTTGAGATTCTCCCAGGCTCAGCTCCTGGGAGACAGAGGTATAACCGATATCCTTTACCTGTAGGCTTTCTTCTATCGTTCTGGACAATTCTGAATTGAGATGACACTGAGAAAGGGAGTTTCCAAGAAGCGAGGTTTCGGATGTCATTAACATTCTGCTTGCGGCCGGATTTGTCAGAACAATACACCCGTCCCGATCGCACACCAAGACCCCATCACCCATGCAATTGATAATGGTTTTGATTTTTGATTTTTCTGTGGCAATATCCCGAAGGGATCGCTCCCGTTCTTTTCTTAAGAACTCCGCTTCTTTTTGAAGAGATCTTCTCTCCCACGCCCTTTTCACCACAATGCGGAGTTGATCCGGCGTAAAGGGTTTCGGGATAAAGTCATAGGCCCCCTTTTTCATCGCCTCTACCGCCGACTCGACGGTTGCATAACCCGTGATCACGATGACCAGAAGATTCGGATCGATCTTTCGGACCTGATCCAAAACTTCCATTCCACTCATCCCGGGCATCATCAGATCGAGGAGGATCACATCGATATTTTCCGGGTGGCGCTGAATTTCCTCCAATCCTTTTTTTCCGTTCTCCGCAGTGAGGACGGACCAACCGTCTTTAGAGAGAATGCGGGAACAGCCATCCCTCATGATCTGCTCATCATCAATGACAAGAATATGTACTTGATCAGGCATAGATTCCCCNNTCACCTCTTCCCTCGAACCTTCATCGTTATTTAGAAAGCAGGGCCTCGATCCGTTTCACCAATACTTCAGGCTCTACCGGTTTATCTATGTAATCGTCGGCTTCTGTTTCAAGGCCTCCCTGCTGGGTATAACGGGTTGTTGCAATCTTAGAAACAACTGCCGTTAAAAGAAGAATGGGAATTTTGCTCAACGCTGGATCGGCCTTCAACTCCTTGCAGACTGCATATCCATCCTTATCCGGCATCATCACATCGAGGACGATAAGGTCCGGGTTTTCGGTCTTTGCTTTTTGTAGACCCTCGATCCCACCGTAGGCAGCGGCCACCTCATATTTTTTGGATTCTAAAATCATGGTTACTGCTTCCACTAAATCCGGGTCATCATCAACGATTAAAATCTTTTTTGCCTTTGCCATCTTCCTCCCCTCCTTTTCGTAATTCATAGAACGCAACGCGCAGAGCGCATGTGGCGCATAGGGA
>DCUS01000204.1 GCA_002327885.1 Syntrophaceae bacterium UBA2208 | reverse complement strand
GCCGAATGTTCAGCTTTGATTTGAGGGAAACGGGACACCCCCCTGTGCACTTTCCACATTGGTAACAACCGTAGAGCTCAAATTTTTCCGCAAAGGTTTGTTCCGATGGCTCCATTTCCTAAAGCCTCCTAATCTGGGAACCTGGAATAATGGAATAGTGGAATGATGGAATGATGAAAGAGAATTTGCTTTTGAAAAACCCAATATTCCAATGTTCCATCATTCCATTCTTCCTATTTTAGTCTTTAAGAATTTCCCTCGAAATCACGATCCGTTGAACTTCAGAAGTTCCTTCGTAGAGGGTTGTTCCGATAATATCCCTCAGGTAACGTTCCACCGGATAGTCTTTCGTATAACCATACCCCCCCAGCATCTGAACAGCACGAATCGTAACATTCCTTGCCGTTTCTGTAGCAAAGAGCTTTGCCATGGAGGCTTCTTTGGTAAAGGGCTGGAGGTTTTCCTTCAGATGGGCAGCTCGTAAAACCAGGAGTTGGGCGGCTTCTAATTCTGTATAGGAATCGGCAATCATCCATTGAATAGCCTCAAAGCTGGAAAGCGGTTTACCGAAAGCCTCTCTTTCTTTAACATATTCTATTGCAAAATCAATAGCGGCAAATCCTACGCCAAGTCCCAGGGAGGCGATCCCGATCCTCCCGCCATCCAGCTCCATCATGGCGATCTTGAAACCCTCTCCCTCTTTTCCCAGTAGGCAATGGGCCGGAATAGAACAATTATCGAAGAATAATTCATTCGTCTGTGAAGCCCGATGGCCCATCTTGTCTTCCGCTTTTCCGATCATGAAGCCAGGCATTCCTTTCTCAATGGCGAAGGCGCTAATCCCTTTCCCCTTCTTGGCATTCCGATCGGTGATGGCCCAAGTGACAGTCACCCCTGATGCTTCTCCACTGGTGATCAAGGTTTTACTTCCATTCAGCACATAAACATCTTTTTGGCGAACGGCCGTTGTTCGAATATTCCCTGCGTCCGAACCGGTATGGGGTTCCGTAATAGCAAAAGAACCAGCGGGATATAGGCCATTGCAAAGTTTGGGGACATGTTTTCTTTTTATCTCCTCTTGTCCAAACTCATAAATCACCTCAGCGACCATATTGGTTACAGAAGTGGTGACCGCATGGGAAGCGCATCCCTTTGCAATTTCTGTGATGGCAAGGCTATAAGCGACCACTCCGACTTCCGAACCACCGAATTCCACAGGGATGTTCATCCCCATCAGACCCAGATTCGCCATTTTCTTGAGGTTTTGGTAAGGGAACTGTTTTTCCTCATCCAATAAACCCGCAACGGGTTTGATGTTCTTCTCCGTAAAATCCCTCACCATATCTCGGATCATTTCTTGTTCTGGGGTCAGTTTGAAGTCCATAAGCTCTTAAAATTGTAGATTTTAGATTTGAGATTTTAGATTAAAAATCTGCAATCACCAATCTGCAATCTGAAATATCAGTACTGATAAAATCCTCTTCCCGTTTTTCTGCCCAGATAACCTGCGTCAACATATTTCCTGAGGAGAGGGCAGGGGCGGTATTTGGAATCGCCAAACCCCTTATAAAGGACCTCCATAATCGCCAAGCAGGTGTCCAGGCCGATGAGGTCCGCCAATGTCAGCGGGCCCATGGGGTGATTCATTCCGAGTTTCATGACCGTATCAATGGATTCGGGTGTTCCCACCCCTTCAAAAAGAGTATAAATTGCCTCATTGATCATAGGCATTAAAATTCGATTGGAAATGAACCCAGGAAAGTCATTGGCCTCGACAGGGGTCTTACCCATCTTCTCCGTGAGAGTTTTTACGGTATTAAAAGTTTCCTGGGAGGTTTGAAGCCCCCGGATAATCTCCACCAGTTGCATGACCGGGACAGGGTTCATGAAGTGCATACCGATAACCTGTGAAGGTCTTTGGGTCGCTGAAGCGATCTTGGTGATAGAGATGGAGGAGGTATTGCTGGAAAGGAGTATCTCTTTTCGGCTCACTTGATCCAATTCCTTGAAGATTTTTAATTTAAGGGTTTCATTCTCGGTGGCGGCCTCCACCACGAAATCAGCCTCTGCCATATCTTTTAGCTGAATTGTGCCTTTGATCCTCCCCATCATTTCATCTCTCTTCTGGGAAGGGATTTTACCCTTTTCTACCATTCGACCCAAATTTTTAGCTATGGCGCCCAGCCCTTTTTGAACAAAAGAGTCCGCAATATCACTCATCACCACCTGAAGACCGGAATGAGCCGCAACCTGAGCGATGCCATTTCCCATCTGACCCGCTCCCACCACACCGATTGTCTTGATCTCCATTTCAAACCTCCAATTCTCAATTTTCAGTGTTCAATGATCAATGTTCAATGCACAACAACAAAAGAAAATCTTTTCTTTTTATTGCTCATTGCTCATTGACCATTGTTCTTTATAGTTGTTCTACGATCAAACTAACGGCTTCCGCTCCTCCCAGACAGAGAGAGGCCATTCCCCTTTTAACCCCTCTCTCCTTCATAGCATGAAGCAGGGTGATCAGCACCCTGGCACCGCTTGCCCCGATCGGATGACCCATAGCAACCGCTCCCCCATGAACATTGACCTTCTCTCTTTCGATTCCAAGGGTTTTGAAAATGGCCACCGTGGTTGCGGAAAAGGCCTCGTTGATTTCGAAAAGGTCAATATCCTTAATAGAAAGCCCTGCCTTTTTAAGAACTTTTGGAATGGACTGAATCGGAGCAACCAATACATCCTCTAACTCCACACCGGCTTCGGCCTGGGCCCCCACCTTAGCGATAGGCTTGACTCCCAAGGCCTGGGCTTTTTCTTTTGACATCAGGACAAGAGCCCCTGCCCCATCACTGATTTTGGAGGAATTGGCTGCCGTGACAACCCCGCCTTCTTTGAAAACAGATTTCAATTTCCCCATGGACTCTAAATCGGTATCGCGGGGCCCTTCATCGGTGTCAAAAATGATAGGTTCCCCTCTCTTCGAGGGGATCGAAATCGGAAGGATTTCACCCTTGAATTTCCCTTCCCGAATCGCTTTCATCGCATTGAGGTTTGATTCATATGCAAATTGATCCTGTTCCTCCCGTTTAATATTAAATTTTATGGATTGGATTTCGGCAGTATATCCCATATGGTAATCACTCACCACATCCCAGAGACCGTCGTGGACCATGCCGTCCACCAGTTTTCCATCCCAGAGCCGGTATCCTGTTCTTGCATTTTCTAAATAGTAAGGGACCCGGCTCATATTCTCCATTCCGCCCGCAACGATCACTTCGGCATCTCCGGCCTTAATGATTTGAGTCGCCAACATCACTGCCTTCAGTCCGGAACCACAGACCTTGTTTACCGTGATGGCTCCTCCGGACATCGGAAGGCCTGCTTTGATCATGGCCTGTCGGGCCGGATTCTGCCCCAATCCGAAGGGGAGGACATTGCCCATGATCACTTCATCCACATCCTTCTTTTCAATCTTCGATCTTTTTACAGCCTCCTCAATCACTTTTCCCCCCAATTCTGTCGCGCTGAAAGGACTGAGCGCTCCGAGGAAATTACCGATGGCTGTGCGGACGGCGCCGGTGATTACCACTTCTTTCATGTGACTCCTCTCCTTTATGATGTTCTTCATCAAGATTCAATTTTTGACGGATTTTTTCTTGGTAGTCTAAGATATCCGCTTTTAATTTGTCGAGACTATTTATTCGTTCTTCAATTTTTACTACATGACCGTCCAGTAATTCTAAAAGTCGGGGCAATACTTTTTTATTGGTCCGGTGAATTTGATAAATATCCTCCAGTTCAAGCATTTCTGAAAGGGTAAGTCCGAGGTGCTTAAGTCTTGTAATAAATTTTAGACGCTGGGAATCTTTATCCGTATAAATTCTTTTTCCCCCTTCCACCCTTTTAATTGAATTGAGGAGGCCGATTTCCTCATAGTAACGGATCGTCCTGGGACTCAATTCCAATAAATTGGCCAATTCACCGATTTGGTAATATTTGGTCGCGCTGCTTTGCATAACACACCTTTAATAATTCCACTTAACGTAAACTGAGAAATCAAAAACAAAAAAAATGGAATGATGAAATATCGGAATAGTGGTTTTAAATCATAAAAAACATTTAAATACAACCCAATATTCCAATATTCCAACATTCCATTACTGCTTCAATCATTAAATGGCCGGCCATTTGCCTATTGACAAAACATCAAAGCCCGCCTTTTCCAAATCAGCGACCACATCCTTGTACTCTTCTGTTCTAATCCGGATGGCAGCGATCCTTTTCCCTTCCACCATAAAAGAGGGAGTGACAATGCTGATAATATTCACATTATACTTCTTAAAGATTTCAAGTATTCCGAGCATTGTTCCGGGTTTATCTTCCAGGGCAAGGGTGAGTCGGGTCCCTTTCTGTTTGAGGCCAAAAATATCAACGAGATGGTCCATGGCATCTGTCTCTGTGAAAATTCCATATAGTTTCTCCTGTTCCACAACCGGAAGGCATCCTATTTTATTGTCATGCATTAACTGGACAGCTTCTTCAATAATGGTATCAGGATTAATGGTGATGAGTTTATCTTTTGGTGTCATAATGCTCGCAACCTTGAGCTTTCCCAAAAGATAATTCAGTTCCTGGACACTGAGTAACGTGGCATCCGAAGGGGCGGCTTCCCGTATATCCCGGTCCGTAACAATCCCGACTAACATATTGTTCTTATCGATTACGGGAACATGTCGAACCCCCTTTTCATGGACGAGGTTTCTGACCTCAAAAAAGGATGCCTCGGGGTTTATCGTGATTGGATTTTTTCGGATTTTTTCCCTCATAAAGCCTTTGTAATGAATTTTCATAAATTTCCCTCCTCCCGTTAAGTTGACTTTATATTAGCATAATCTTCATAAAGTCGTCAAAATATTTGGTAAAATCCCGAACTAAGCCCAGGTCCGTTGGTCTTCAATCTTCTTGGCTCCCTCCGGGATGGTTCCCTTAGGAGTGAACAGGACTTCTCCTCGTAATTTCATTACATCCCGGATGGACCCTTCTATTTCTTCTTTCAGTTTTTCAGGTTGTGGAACTTCCTCTTTGAGTTCAATTCGGAAAACCATCTCATCCTTTTGTTCCTTTCTTGCAACGAGGATCTGATACCTTGCGATTTGTGGATGTCTTGAGGCCACCTCATCCACCTGTCCGGGATGCACAAAAAGACCTCTCACTTTGGTCACCTGATCAACCCTTCCCAGAATCTTTAATAATCTGGGGGAGGTCCTGCCGCAAGGGCAGGGGGTTTCCGTTAAGATGGAAAGATCTCCTGTTCCAAAACGGATTAAAGGGTAAACTTTATTAAAAGTGGTGGCAACAATCTCCCCGGTTTTTCCAGGCCCTACTTGTTTCCCTGTTTGGGGGTCTACGATTTCGACGATTTTATCATCCGGGATATGCATTCCGCTCTTCTTCAAGCATTCATAACCCAGACAGCCAATATCCGCAGTGCCATAAGTTTGGCGGATGATCATTCCAAACTTATCTTCCAGTTTGGACCGGAGGGATTCAGGAAGCATCTCTGCCGCCACAAAACCGACCTTGAGATTCAAGTCTTTTTGTAAATCGAATCCCAGCTCCTCGGCTTTTTCAGCAATGGTGAGTAAAAAACTTGGGGTTCCACAAAAACCCGTAGCATTTAGATTTTTTAGAATATGGACCTGCTGTTCTGTATTGCCAACCCCCGTAGGAATGGAGATACATCCAATCCGATGAAGCGAATTGTCCACCATATGCAAGGCGAAAGGAACCATATGATAGCTGAAGGTATTGATGGTAATGTCTCCCGGACGAAATCCGCCCGCAACCATTCCCTGGGCCCAGCCTAATTCGTTATATTCCATCTCACCCGGTTCAAAAATAGGTCCTGGTGAGATAAAAATTCTCTTCAATTCGCCAATGGGAACCCCTTCAAACCCACCAAAAGGCGGATGCTTTTTCTGAAGTTCCAATAAATCGGACTTTTTAGTGATAGGAATTTTTTCTAAGTCTTTGATGGCCTGGATATCCTTTGGTTTTAATCCAGCGGAATCCATTTTGTGCTGAAAGGCGATAGAGTTCTTATAAGCGTATTGTATGATTCCTCTCAGTTTTTGATTGAGATATTCAAGGCGTTTTTTGTGAGGTTGGGTCTCAAGATTCTTCTTCAGGAAGCCTACAGTTCGATCCATCACCTCTGGCTTAGGCATAGGCGATCTCCTTAGCAATATGTCCGGTCACTCCCCTCTCTTTCCCTTCATGAGAGGAAAGGGAGGGGAGTGGGGGCATTATTGGGGATATTTTGCGGTGAAGGGAATTATTTTTTGTACGCCATTAGCAGTGAAGGTCGCCGCTCCTTTTTTAACTTGAATGGGGACGGTCATATTTGGGATCCCGGTCCACCATTTTTCGAGAAGGTCCCAGGCAGTTGTTTTTTTAGCTTTCACTTGCTCGTGGCTGGGAACCAAAAGAGTCAAAAGCACCTGCTGTACGTCCCCTATGCACATGACCGTCAGTTGGTTGGTTTTGCCTGCGGGGATCCACTGAGTCTCAAAGGCATTCACCATGTTTACCTCAATATCCTCAAAAGCAACCGTGAATCCAAAACCATCTAACTTAACTGTATAATCGTTGGGATTTGTGATATTAAAGAGGAATGCCAGGGGAAGCATCGCGCTATTGGCCCCCGCTTTGCCTTGCGTGGGAGTGATATTGCCTCCGTAATACCAGTATCCGCTATACTGGGTCACTTGGACTGATTCAAGGGCTATGATTGGGGACTTAAAGTTGGCTTCGGTGGGTTTTGTTGGCATTCCGGTGCATGAGACTAAAAGCAATCCAATGCCAAGAATACAGGCAATCATTAATGTCCTTTTCATTATTGAACCTCCTTCCGTTTGTAAGGATCAATTTTTATTGGAAAATGACCATTGTAAAATTTTCAATTTCATGACGGGTATTGTCATTACGAGCGTAGCGAAGCAATCTTTAATGATGAGATTGCTTCGTCACTACCTGCCTATCGGCAGGCAGGCGTTCCTCCCAATGACAACCCCTGCGATTCACGGTATTACGTGAGCCATCTTTTTCTTCTCTTGTAATGCTTCACCTGACGGAAACTTTTGCGTTCACCCAGGTCAGAGAGGCCCAAGTAAAAATCTCTGATGTCCGGGTTCTGTTTCAATTTCTCCGAGGTATCATGCATGACGAGTCTTCCGTTTTCTAAAACATAAGCATAAGGGGCAACCGTGAGAGCCAACTTTACATTCTGTTCCACCAATAGAATAGGGATCTTTTCTTTGTGATTCAATTTGATAATGATTTCGAAGATCTCCTTGATGAGGAGAGGAGCGAGACCCATCGAGGGTTCATCTAAGAGCATCAATTTGGGTTGAGCCATCAGCGCGCGACCGATCACAGTCATTTGCTGCTCCCCACCGCTAACATATCCAGCAATTTCACTTCGCTTCTGTTTTAGTCGGGGGAAATAGTGGTAGACCATTTCCAACCCTTCTTTCGTTGAACCGGTCTTTCTCAAATGGGCCCCCACCTTAAGATTCTCCTCTACCGTCAAGTGCTCAAAGACCTTTCGACCTTCAATTACCTGAATAATCCCCATTTTGGAAATCTCCATGGCCGTTTTTCGGTGAATGCGCTCTCCCTTGAATTCAATGGCTCCGTCCGTGACCTCTCCGACTTCCACTTTGAGGAGTCCGGAAATGGCCTTTAGGGTAGTACTTTTGCCTGCCCCATTTGCTCCAAGCAGGGCGATGATCCCACCCTCAGGGATCTCTAAAGAGACACCCTTTAGGACGAGGATGACCTCAAGGTATTTGACCTCTACATTATTTAACTTTAAGATAGGTTGCGTTGTCTCCACAGGATTACCCCTTTTTTACCATCCAAACCATTCCTTTGTCCATTTTTCAGGCCACCGGGCTTTGACATCGATCGTTTTAACATAGTTAAATTTTCCTTCCTTAAGTTCATATACTGGAACGGTACTGGTCGTTCGGTGGTCGCTTGCGGTAAAATTTACCGGAGCTGTACCCAGTCCACCATCAAGGAGCGCATAGTCTTTCATGGTCTCAAAACCCTTTTTCAAAATACCTTCTCCGTTTAAAGCACCAGCCTTATCCGCCCGTTTCATGGCTTCAGCCAAGAGCAGAACATTAGACCATGCAGTGACTGTAAACTTAATGCGGTCTTTGGCAGGGATTCCCGGATTATATTTTGCTGCATAATCATGAACAATTTTCATCTTCCCACGATTGTCATCAAAAAAATAGTTGACACCCGCACACATTAATCCATCGACTGCCTTGCCTGCCAATTTCCATAAGTTTTCATCCGCTCCCCAAAAGTTGGACAACCAGTCTGCACCCAGTCCAAGGGCATAAGCATCTCTGGCTGTAGCGGAGACACACATTGTCGTATTGCCATGCCATAAGACGTCTGGCTTAAATTTTTGGAGGGCCATGATCTGGCTCTTGGCATCCATGGTAGTAAGAGCGACATCTTGATCGTCCCCTATCTCAAAGCCGAGCATCGTGGCATGGTCCTTGATTGCCTTTATAGGAGCACTGGCATAGGGAGAAGGGAAGGCGTAAACACAGGCAAACCGTGGCTTTCTCTTCCCATAATCCTTATTTTTAGGCCACCTGGTTTCAAACCAGGTCGTCAATACAGCCCTGGCCTGAACAGAATAATCAGGTGCAAAAAATAAATTATAAGCTGCCTTTGCTGGATTGGTGAGGTGGGCGGAGAAAGAGGCAGAAACGTAAGGGATCTTATCTTTGAGAACGGTCGGAGAAAGGGCTTCCGTGTCTCCGGTTCCCCAACCCTGGATCGCTATCACCCCCATGCGTTTAAGAAAGGTATACTTTGTAATAGCTTCCGGGACGCGGTAACCGTAATCAAACCATGTATATTTAATTTTCTTGCCGTTAATCCCACCTGTGTCATTAACATAATTGAAAGCTTCTACCAAGCCGAGAGCATAATCTTTGCCAACATCTGAAGTCGCACCGGTGCAGTCCGTGAGGCCGCCAATCTTAATTTCCTGTGCGATGATGGATGAAACAGGAAAAACCATGACAAACAGTGCCAAAATGATCATAAAAAATCTAAAGTTAATTCTCATTGTTCACCTCCTGGAAAATGTTAAGGTATTCTGTAAAATAATGCTTTCTTTCTTTTCCCACCATCCAGTGACGTAGCATCACCCCCTTCTTAAATTTCGTGTCCGTGACCGTGGCCCGTGTCCGCAAATTCCTTTTTTTACGGTCACGGATGTCAGACACGCCTGCGTGCCGAAATGTCAGCACTTCAGCGTGCAGGCACGTGACGCGTTCATTAATATGAAAACGGCCATAGATTGAAATAGTTTTTGATTTGCCACCAGCGGTAACTGAGACCTCTCGGCTCAAAGATTAAGAAGGCACAAATCACTAAACCGAAGGCCGATTCTTTAATATAGAGAAATTTGATCATGAGCTCCGGGAAAACATCGCCGAGGGAGATCACACCTAATTGAATCATTTCCATGACCAATACCATAAATATGGAGCCGAAGATCACTCCATGGATAGAACCCACTCCACCAATCAGGATAACACCCACCAACCAGAGAGACCAGAACCAAGGGAAATGTTCCGGACTGAGCGCTGCAGTATTGCTTACCCAGAAGGCTCCGGCAAGGCCGGCGATAAATCCTGCCACAAAGAAATTGAGTAGCTTATACCAGATAATATTGATTCCAAGAGTTTCGGCAGCTATATCATTATCTCGAATGGCGATCCACGCCCTTCCCACTTTGGATCGAAGAAGGTTCGCAACAATGATGATAGAAAGTGTCAGCAAAACAATCATTAAAAAATAGGTCTTGATTTCAGTATCAATGGTCCAGGGCCCAATCTTGATGGTCCCCGGAGGTAGAGAGAAGGCCTGTCCCCTGCCTCCGATCTGACTGATATACTGAGTAATAAGGAAATCAACCGTTATAAACTGGGCTGCCATGGTGGTCAGGATCAGATAAAAACCTTTGACCTTGACCGATGGAAGACCAAAAAGGACGCTCCAGAGCCCAGCTACAATTGCGGCAATGATAATACTGATAGGATAGGCAAGCCCCCAGTTGATAAAAAATTGAGGCCAGGGGGACTGAAGAATTAAAAGGGTACTGGTATAAGCGCCCACAGCAATAAAAGCGGCATGTCCCAGGGTGATCAGACCGGCATAGCCTATCAATATCTGTACTCCCAAGGCTCCCAGGGCTGTATAGCCGACCATATTGGC
>DCUS01000032.1 GCA_002327885.1 Syntrophaceae bacterium UBA2208 | reverse complement strand
CCTACCATTGAACGATCCCCCAATCACAAGACCGCATAGCGCAGAGAGCATAGCGCATAGTGCAAAAAACCGTTAGGCATAAAGGGCTCCAAGCCATCATAGCACTAACCGCATTAAACGTTCAACTCTTTGGGCTACTCTTGGCCCTTAACTTTTTCCTTTAGGATATTCACCAGGTCGGGAATCGGAATTTCTTCCTGGGATTTACTCTCCATATCTCTCAGGACGGCTCTTCCCTTCTTCAATTCATTTTCTCCAAGGATGAGAACATATCGGGCCTTGAGTTTATCCGCCCTTCGCATCTGACTTTTCAGACTCTTTCCCTCATAGTCTAATTCTGCCCGAATTCCCTGAAGGTGGAGTTGATTGATGATCTGGTAAGCTTCTTTAATCGTCTCGTCCCCCAGCGAAGCAATGAAGAGTTGTGGAGATTGGACAAATTTTCTGTCCTTTGGCAAAAGGGAAACGAGTCTCTCCATCCCGATAGCAAAACCAATTCCCGGAATGTCAAGGCCGCCAATCTCCTGGAAGAGATTGTCATATCGTCCTCCACCTGTCACAGCATTTTGAGAACCCAGATGGTAAGAAACCACCTCAAAAGCTGTTCGGGTATAATAATCCAACCCTCGCACCATTCTGGGGTTCAAAATGTAAGCAAGCCCTGCGATCTCGAGATATTCCCTGACCTTCTCAAAATGTTTCTGGCATTCCGAGCAGACGAAATCGCTTACGTTGGGTGCATTGACAATGGCTTCCTGGCAGGTTTCTACCTTGCAGTCGAAGATACGCAGAGGATTCGTCTCAAGTCTTCTTTGACAGTCTTCACAGAGTTGAAACGCTTTCGTCGTTAAAAACTTTTTTAGTTCTTCTCGATATCGGGGTCGACAGGCACGGCAGCCCAGGGTGTTGATATGGAGTTCAAGCTTCTCGATCCCCACCCTTTCCAAAAAATCGATGAGCATCACAATGACCTCGGCGTCCACCATCGGGTTCTCTACACCAAATACCTCTGCATCCATCTGGTAAAACTGCCGGTAACGGCCCTTTTGAGGCCTTTCATAACGAAACATCGGTCCGATGCAGTAAAGTTTTGCCACGGGATCGAAGGTGTAGACCTGATGCTCCAGATAGGCGCGCGCCATGGAGGCAGTCGCTTCAGGGCGAAGGGTCAAGGAATTGCCGCTCTTGTCAGTGAAGGTATACATCTCCTTCTCAACAATGTCGGTGGCCTCTCCAATCCCTCGCGAGAAAAGTTCTGTCCGTTCAAGGACAGGGATCCGAATCTCTGAAAAACCAAATCCCTCGAAAACCTTCCGAGCGGTCCCCTCTACAAACTGCCATTTTCCGATCTCATCGGGAAGGATGTCATTAAACCCGCGAATTGCTTTGATCTCCATAGAATGATCCCTTCGTTTTTGTAATTTAGCTTATACGTCTCAAAAAGTCAAAATACACATGGTTGATTCTCAGTTGAATTTAAGTGATTATTACCAAATAATACGAATGGAAACGAATCAAACGAATTAAAAAATTAGGATTATCCGCTATCATTCGCACTATTCGTTGAATATTAGGAGGAATCGATGCATATCAATCCGCAGATTTTCAGGGAGTACGATATTCGAGGAGTGGTCAATAAGGATTTAACCCCAGGTATCGTCAGAATATTGGGCAAAGGGTTTGGAACGCATATGGCGAATCTGGGCCATTTAGAACTGGCGGTCGGAAGAGACGGAAGGCTGAGCTCAAAAGATTTTCAGGGAGCCTTGATTGAAGGGATGATCTCAACTGGATGTCATGTTATCAATATTGGCCTTTGCCCCACACCGGTCTATTATTTCTCCATCTTCCACCTTGATCAAGATGGCGGAGCCATGGTCACAGGAAGTCACAATCCCCCGGAGTTTAATGGATTTAAAGTTTCCGTAGGGAAAAGCACCATCTTTGGACAAGAGATTCAGAATCTGAGGCGGTTGATCGAAAAGGAAGAGTTTGTTGTGGGGAAGGGTTCTGTTTCTAACGGAGAAATCATTCAACCTTACCGGGACTATATCAGAAAAAATATTCACATCGAAAGAAAAATGAGGGTCGTCATCGATGCCGGCAACGGGACAGGGGGGATTTTGGCGGGGCCTCTTCTCAGGGATTTAGGCTGCGAGGTGGAAGAACTTTACTGTGAGGTGGATGGCCGATTTCCAAATCATTTCCCGGATCCAACGATCCCTGCGAATTTAAAAGATCTCATTGACCGGGTGAAGGAAAATCAAGCCGATGTAGGAATTGGATATGATGGCGATGCGGATCGCATTGGGGTGGTGGACGATCGGGGAAACATCATCTGGGGAGACCAATTGATGATCCTCTTTTCCAGGGAAATACTGAAGAAAAAAAAGGGGGCCTCTTTCGTGGCGGAGGTCAAATGTTCTCAGAATTTATTCAATGACATCGAGGAAAACGGCGGAAAGGCCATTATGTGGAAAACAGGACATTCTCTGATCAAGGAGAAAATGAAGGAAGAAAAAGCTGTTCTCGGTGGAGAGATGAGCGGACACCTCTTTTTCGCGGACCGTTATTTCGGCTATGACGATGCGATCTATGCCTCCTGTCGTCTCATTGAACTCCTTTCGAAAACAGACGAAAAACTATCCCGGCTCCTCAGCGATGTTCCGAAAACCTCGATCACCCCTGAGATCCGGGTCGATTGCCCGGATGAAATTAAATTTGAAGTCGTCAAAAAGGTAAAAGAAACATTGAGGAAAGACTATCCAGTCATCGATGTGGATGGGGTCAGGGTCAAATTCGAACATGGATGGGGATTGGTGAGAGCTTCGAATACTCAGCCTGCACTGGTCCTCCGATTTGAAGCCCTGACTGAGAAAAGCCTCGAAGATATCAAGGAACTTGTTGAAAATAAAGTGAAAGTTGCTATTGAGGAATTCAGGGACTGAAAGATTAAAAGATCCACAATTCTAATTGGCACTACCGTAGTTTCAGATTCGGAAATTTGTTCTTGACGCCCCGGACAGGAATTGTTAGGGTGGATGCAATATACAATTTTCCCATTGCTTGTTGCGGGATGGAGACCCTGATGATTATATGAATAGGAGAGATCACTTTTTAAAGGAGGGATGAAAAATGAGGATTAGGGATGTCATGATAAAAAATCCGGTGACCGTCGATAGTGACACTTATGTTTTAGAGGCCCAAAAAATCATGAAGGAAAACAACATCCGAAGACTTCCTGTTGTTGAAAAGGGGAAGCTGATGGGCATTGTCACGCAGCACGATCTCCTGGCCGCCTCGCCTTCTCCTGCCACATCGTTGAGCGTCCACGAATTAAATTACCTCCTTTCAAAAATGAAAGTGAAGGAGGTCATGCATAAGAACCCGATCACTTTTTCTCCTGATACCCCCTTTGAGGAGGCATTAAAAGTAGGGCAGGAAAAGAAAATTGGCTCATTCCCGGTTGTGGACAAGGGAAAATTAGTCGGGATCGCAACGGAATCTGATATTGTAAGGTTTTTGACCCGTGCCTTAGGGGTCAGGGAGGAAGGGTCAAGAATCACCATCGAAGGATTGGGGGCGAGTTTAGGTGAGCTCGAAAAAATAATTCAAATCGTCAACCAGCATGGCACCATCATCTTAAGTATGGTCTCCCTGCCCAGGCCAGAAAAGAAGGACTGGATGATTATGCTCCGGTTAAAGAAAACGGATCCCGATCCGATCGTTAAAGATTTCAAGAAGGCCGGGTTTAATGTCACCTATTCGGCATGGTTTCGCTGTGAAGCAGGAAGTGCCTGAGAGACTTAACCTTAACGTTGCATAAAAAGGGAGGCAAGTGTGCTTCTAACCCTTTACAATTGCGGATTATTTTATAGGGTATGGGTAACATGCGATATCCCCTGAGGTGGTCTTTGGATTTTACTTGAAAATCGAGTAGCCAAATGTTTAAAGGTGCCGCTGTAA
>DCUS01000130.1:15678-29400 GCA_002327885.1 Syntrophaceae bacterium UBA2208 | reverse complement strand
TAACCGCTCATGACAATAATCGGTATGTCCGGCCAGTTTTTTTTGATCTCCCGCATCAGGAAGATACCGTCATGCCTGGGCATTTTTACATCCATGAGCAAAAGGTCAAATTCACTCTGCTTGATTTTCTCCAGTGCCTCATCGGCGCCGGGAACGGTCGTAACCTCCAATCCTTCGGCTTCGAGGATGCGCCGACAACTTTTTATAACAATGGCATCGTCATCCACCACTAATATTTTCATTTTCTTCACTCTGCTCCTCTGTCGGTAACCAAACCTTAAACGTGCTTCCTTTTCCAATCTTGCTCTGAACCCAAATAGTCCCTCCATGGCGTTCAACGATACCATAGGATACCGATAGCCCTAACCCCGTGCCATGCCCAACCTCTTTCGTCGTAAAAAAAGGATCGAAAAGCCTATTGAGATTTTCAGGAGGAATGCCACATCCCGTATCCGTACATAAAATTTCAATGCCTTTCTGACCGCGCTTGCTCGTTGAGATGCCAATATTCGAGGTAATGGTGATATTGCCACCCGGATCGGTTGCATCCAGGGCGTTGATGACGATATTGAGTAAAACGCTTTGTATCTGATTTCTATCCAAGGTCACCTTCGGCAAACCCTCCCCGGGCTCGAAGGTCAAATTGACACCCTTGATGAGAGCTTGGTTTTCAGTCAACGTCATGGCTTGACGGACAAGCCGATTGATGTCCGTTGGTTCACGGTCAAGTTCTGTTTGGCGGGAAAAGTCCAGGAGGCCTTTGACAATTTTTCGAACCCGCTCCGTCTCTTGAGCGATCGTCTCAAGGTCTGCCCGGATTTCTTCCGGGATATCGTTCCGGCGGAGGAGCATGTGGGTAAACGTAACAATTCCCGTGAGAGGGTTGTTGATCTCGTGGGCCACCCCCCCGGCAAGCTTCCCAACGCTGGCTTGTTTTTCAGATTGGAGTAGCTTCGTTTCACTTTCCACTTTTTGACGTTTATCACGCTCCTGGATGGAGGTCAGCATCTCCTTGAATGTTTTCTGGAGGACACCAATTTCACTCTTCGAAATCGGCCCGATCTCCGGAGAGAGGTTGCCCTGAGAAACCTGATTGCTTGCTTCAATGAGCTGTTTCACTGGCTGACTCATCTTATTTGCGATGATGTACCCAAATCCAATGGCTAAAACCATCCCGGCCACTGTAATCAATATAAAAAGAGAAAGGGCTTTCCAACGGACATCCGCATACTTTGCTTCCAATACGCCCACATAAAGCATTCCCACTCTTTGCCCAAAGATGTCTTCGATGGGCTCATAGGCCGTGATATACCAATCGTTCACGACGAAGGCACGATCTGTCCATTTCTTCCCATCTGTCAGGACATGCTTGGTCACCTCTTCCGAGGCCACGGTTCCGAGCGCCCGGTTTCCGTCCGGGTTGACTACATTGGTGGAAATTCGGATATCCTCTAAGAAGATGGTTGCGGTACCGATGCTCCGACCTTTATAGATTTCATGTTGGAAAACGGTGTCACGCACCCGATCCACAATTTCTTCGCCCCGGTTGAGAAGAACACCCCCGTAGAGGACCCCGAGAAAATTTCCCGCATCAAAGATCGGCACGGCTGCGGCCATGGCCATCCCGGAAAGCTTTTCCATTTCAGACCGGGGGGTCGCCTTTTTGGTTGGAAGCAATTTAACTCTCGCCCGCTCAGCCAGTTCGGGATTTTCGGAAAACAAAAATTCGTGACTTAACACCACCGTCCCTGAAACGGTCGTCTGCTTTTGAAGGACCAGATTCGCAATTGGATTTGCCGGAGAATTTCCCTTGGGAATGGAATTCGGTCCGATCCGCCCTAATGTTTTCCCTTCTCTGGTGACGACCCCCATGAAATCTAATTCGGTCTGCTGGGCGACCACAGTCAGCCTGTCCACTAAGGCCTTAATATTCTTCCTTTCCAGGGCTGAACGAAATATGGGTCCGATAGAAGTGATATGAAGGCCTAATCTGATGACCTTGATGCGGGAGAGATAGATCTCTCGGGCGGCATTCAGATCTAAGCTAACACGGTTGGTGGCTTCATTCAAAACAGCTTTGTAGAGGAGTTGACCTCCTACTAAAAGAGCAACCCCGCACACGAGGAAAGAAATGCCAAGAAAACTGAGAATAAGTTTGGATCGAGTTGAATAAAACACAATTTGTATTCCCGAGGGCCCATCCAATTCCGGGCCCGAGTGATTATGGATGAGTCATCGATGGGGTCGCAAACCCAACGGCGGCTCCACGGTTTTTCAGAGCCCGTTCTTTTTTTCTTTGGGAGAAATCAACAATGAGCCTTTGGATCTTGATCAACTCCGTTCGGGCCTTTTCTGCAGACGGGTATTTTCTTTCTTTAATATACCCGGCGGTGAGGGCTCCTCGATAGATTATTTTCCCTTTCTCCGACCTGATGAGCGTGGTCGTATATCCCTCCGGGGAACCCAAACCTCCAAAGGAGAGGTCTGAAAATTCGGCAGAGAAGTCCGGGCAGACGAGGCAGGCTGGTCGTGCAATGGAGTCGATCTCCTCAAAAGGAATGTGGATCACTTTCCCATCCTCCAGATAGATAAAGAAGTCTTCTTTGACGTTGACCTTGGCGACATGGGCTAAATCAAATCCGTACTTCTTCTCCAGATGTCTCAACTGGACATCATCGAAGGAAAAATTCTCCATGCAGAAAAGGCCGAAACAATACTTGATCACGTCAGAAGGAATGATTCCGAGGACCTGCATCTTTCGGACGGTATGGATCTGACAGGGAGTTCCGACCATGGCGACTCGATCGATCAACCCCTTCCGCAAGTTCTTGAGCTCCTGCATGGCCGGGGAATAGGTGGAGTAATGAAAACCCAGTTCGACGATTGAAAATGATTCGTCATAATGGGACCCTGCAGCCGCGACGATCTCCTCCCCCGATGTGGCCAGCATCGGACCCCTGTGAAAAGGGCCATCGCTCCTTGAGACCAATGCCCCATCGATCATATGGTTATCCATGAGATAGAGGAGAAGAGAAGTCACCACCCCTCCATCGGTACACTTTTCCCCCACGGTTGGGTTGGTCGTTTGAGCGGAGACCAAATCCTTGATCGGGCCGATGGGAGGTTGCCATCCCGTCTTCTTTTTCAGCTCCTCATCAAGATCGTGGATATTCGGGCAAATCATGTAACAGATTCCGCATTTGAGGCATTTCTCTTCATCCGAAAATCTAGGCATCCCATCCGGCCCAACTTCCAGCGCCCCAAGGGCGGCTGCGGAACAGAAGGAAACGCACCCCCCGCATTTCCCGCAGAAATTATTTTGCTGAACTAATCGAATCAAATCATGAAAGGTCTTAACATCTTTTTCCATGGGCAGCCCACTCTCAATAGAATTTTCCCGCATTATAACAGTAATCCGAATATTTTTGAACCCCTTAATTTATAATTTTTATTTTTTCCGATAAAATCGGAAAAGGATAGATCCATTCCGTTGAAAGGAGACGTTGTCCTTCCCCGGTGAACACGGTCACCCCGTCCTGTCCCGACCCTCCGGCCGATGGAATGAATCCGATGGTTCAAAAGAGAGTGACAATCCGGCGAGACTTCCGTCATGCCACCCTTGGATGGATAAATCTCATACTGTGTGCGATACGGGGGAGGGGTGAGGTTTGGCATGACCACATTGGCCCCGCGCCTCAGACCCAATTCTCTCCCTTGCTCACGGTTGATGGTGTCCAACGCCGTGGTGCTGGGGATGTTGGCCTCCGGGCAAACAATCCGCGTCAGGGCAATCACCTTATAGGTCATTTGTTCAGTATTGGGAACCTGGTCCCTTTTGGAAATCATGCGTTTCCATTTGCCCTGGCCCAGAGGCGTCTGTGAGTGGGGAATATAGGGTCCCACACCAACCATGTCGAGATCGAGTCGTTGGAAAAGATGGAGGTCCTGGGTGAGACTGGCATAGGTCTGACCCGGAATACCGATCATGATTCCGCTTCCTGTTTCATATCCCAGCTTTTTCAATGTCTTCAGGATAGCCAAACGATTCGATTTTCTTCCGGGAAGCGATGGATGAATAAGACGATAGAGATCATTATCTGACGTTTCAAAACGGAGAAGGTAGCGGTCGGCGCCCGCTTTGCGCCATGTCTCTAAATCTTCATCCGGTCTCTCTCCCAGGCTTAACGTGACAGCGAGTCGAGTTTCCTTTTTGATGCGGCCGATGAGGCTTTCAAACCATTTCGCCTCGATCCCATAATCCTCGCCAGACTGGAGGACCACGGTTCCGTAACCATAGGCTTCCGCTTCACCGACACAGGCCATGATCTCTTCTTCGTTCATGCGGTAACGCTCCAGCTCATGATTACCAAAACGCAAACCACAATAGCCGCATTGCCGGATACAATAGTTCGATATTTCGATGAGTCCCCGCAGATGGACCGCCTCCCCAACATTGTCTCCCCTCACCGTGTCAGCCCATCGCCACAGGCCGCCAAGGCGTCTACCGTCTTCTTCATGTAACCAATCAAGTATATCGTCTCGCTTCATCTTCAAAGGGATTTCACCCTTCCATTGATCACTCGCTTAAAAGACCTTTCGAGGGGTTCACCCCTTTCCCGCATTTCCATAGACCTCCAGGGCCGCTGGAAAGGGTCCCAATGCCCTCTCAAATATTCCCAGTGAATAAGCAATGGTCAGCCCGTAATTCGTAATGGGCACACCCGCCTGACGGCAGCGTAAAATTCGTGTGAGCATTTCTCTGCGATTCATCATACAGGCGCCACAGTGAATCACGAGAGGATAAGACGAAAGGTCTTCCGGAAAATCGTGCCCCTGGACGGTCTTAAACTCCAGCTTCCCACCGACATATTGAGTCAACCACCGCGGGATCTTCACGCGGCCGATGTCTTCTGCAATGGGATGATGGGAGCATGCCTCAGCAATTAAAATTCGGCTGCCGGGTTTTAGTTGCTCGATCGCCAACGTTCCACGAACGAGTTCAGACAGGTCGCCTTTAAACCGGGCGAAGAGAATCGAAAAGGAAGTGAGAGGAATTTCTCGAGGGGTATCGGCAGCGACCTGGAGGAAAGCCTGGGAATCGGTGACCACGATTTTAGGTGGCCTTTTCAAACGGTCCAGGGCAGGGCGAAGTTCCCGTTCCTTAACGACCATACAATAAGCATCACTGTCGAGCAGATCCCGGATGGCCTGGACCTGCGGCAGAATCAACCGGCCCATAGGAGCCTCCTTATCAATGGGAATTACCAGTACGGCCAACTCCCCGGCACCGATCAGATCGCCGAGAATGGCCGGATGGTTGATAAACTCCGCGGGGGCAACATTGAGAAGGGTTTGCCGAAGGTCCAGTATTCCTTTTCCAGAAACGGCCGTTGTCCGGACCACCGGAATTTTTTCTTCAGCCAATTGATTTAAGAGCTCTCCCCCCGGCTCTGCCAAATCGGATTTATTGAAGACCACCGTTACCGGAATATTTCGTGTTCTGAGTTCGGCCACAAGTTGTTTTTCAAAGTCCCCCCAGACTCCAGCTTCTGAGACAATAATGCCCAGATCCGTGCGATCGATGATTTGCCTTGTTTTATGGATTCGAAGCTCCCCGAGGGCGCCTGTGTCATCAACCCCTGCCGTATCAATAAACAACACCGGTCCCAGGGGGAGAAATTCCATTGGTTTCTCCACCGGATCGGTTGTTGTCCCCGCGATGTCTGAAACGATCGATACATTTTGACGGGTGATGGCGTTGAGCAGGCTCGATTTGCCAACATTGCGGCGCCCAAATATTCCGATATGAAGCCTGAACCCTTTTGGTGTTGACTGATTCATCCTCTGTTCGATGAGATCCTGCTCCGATCGATAACGGCCTTTGCTGGAGGCCTCTTTTCCCGCAATCTAAAAGTAGAGGTCCCGTTCTCCTTGTTCGATTTGTATCAGACGATTCTCTGTCTCGTCTCGCCGTTTAGCGGAAGGGATCTCCGCCAAACTTTTTTCGATGAGTGAAAAACCGGCGGCGTGCGTCTCTCGGGTGGCATAGTCCTCAAGATATTCTTTAAAGGTCAGAATCGCATTGGGCAGACAGAATTGTTTGATGAGACCGGGTTTCGCCAAGTCCATGAAGTCTTCCCCTGTTCGACCCAGGCGGTAACAACCCGTACAGAAGGAAGGGACGTAGCCCATCCGAACGATATCAAAGATGACCTCATCCAGACTTCGATGGTCTCCTAATTGAAATTGGGCGCCCGATCGATCCCCTTCAGAATACCCCCCCGGATTGGTACGACTGCCGGCGCTGATCTGTGAAACGCCGAGGGCAAATGTTTCAGCCCGAATCTTTGCCGTCTCTCTCGTACTCATAATGATGCCGGTGTAGGGAACAGCCAGCCTTAAGATGGCAACAATCTTTTTAAAATCGCCATCCGAAACAGGACAGGGAGGATTCGCCGCAATCTCAGATCCATCGGCAGGCTCAAGCCGCGGCACACTGATCGTATGCGGTCCAATTCCATAGACCTTTTCGAGATGGCGGGCATGCTGCAAAAGAGCCAGGACCTCAAACCGAAAATCGTAGAGGCCAAACAGGGCGCCGATCCCCACATCATCGATCCCCCCTTCAAGGGCCCTCCCCATAGCACCGAGCCGCCAATAATAATCGGCTTTCGGACCACTTAAGTGCATCTTTTTATAGGTCCCGAGATGATACGTTTCCTGAAAGAGGACATAGGTGCCAATCTTGGAATCCTTGAGTCTGCGGAATTCCTCAACGGTCAAAGGGGCGATCTCAGTATTGACACGTCGGATTTCCCCTTTTCCCTCACGGGTTGCATAAATGGTCTCGATGGCATTTAAGATATAATCCAAACCCTCTTCGGGAGTGGCCTCGCCTGCAACTAAAAGAATCCGTTTGTGTCCCGTTCTTACGAGGTGACGAACCTCTTCCGCAATTTCTTCCTGAGTCAGAGCTTTTCGCCGGATGTTTTTATTCCGCACGCGAAAGGCGCAGTACTGGCAGTCATTCTGGCAGAGATTTGAAATATAAAGGGGTGAAAAAAGGACAAGCCGGTTTCCATAAATAGACTCTTTGACCTCGCGTGCGGCATGAAACATCTCCTGTAACACCGTTGGATCATTGCATTGAAGCAGGGTGGCAACCTCTGCACTTTCCAGACCCTTTAACTCCCGTGCTTTGGTGATGATCTCTCGAACCTGTTCCGTTCCGGAACGACTGCTAACTTCAAGTTGCGCTTGGATGATGTTCTCGTCTATTAAATTCAGTCCTTTCATTTTCTCCCTCATCGCCTCAATTATTTTACTTCTTTATCTTATCCGCCACCGGGAGATGGATGATGAAGGTTGTCCCGAGTCCTTCTTCACTCTCCACTTGAATCTGCCCCCCATGCTTGTCCACAATTTCTTTGACAATGGTTAATCCTAACCCCGTGCCAATGACATCCTGAACATTGGAGGCACGGAAGAATTGTGTGAACAGACGGGACATTTCGTTCTTGGGGATCCCCATTCCACTGTCGCTGATGACCATACGGACCATTCCACTCCCCCCGGGCCAGAAGGTCATCCCAACACGCCCATCCTCCGGGGTGTATTTGATCGCATTGGAAATCAAATTCTCAAACATCTGTTCGATCATTTCGGGGTCGCCTTTTACCTCGGGCAAATCCTCTGGAATGGCGACCTCAAAGGCAAGCCTTTTTTTGCCAACCTCTTCCTGAAAGTTCTGTTGGATGCGGCTGACAATGCTTCTGAGGTTTACGGCTTTGACTTCCATTTGAGGCCGTTTGCTCTGACTCTTGGCCAAGGTCATCAACTCGTGAATCATCAAAAGCATCCCCTGGACCCGGCGATCGATACGGTTCAGGTAATTTCTTGACGTCTCATTCATCTCCCCCAGATATCCGTCCCGGATGACTTCAAGCATGCTGGCCATCGCCGCCAGAGGAGCTCGGAGGTTATGGGCCACCCGGTTCATGAAACGTGATCGTTCCTGAATCAGGTTCTCAATGGCCTCATAGGCTTGAGCATTCTCGATGGCAATGGCGACCAACCCTGCGGCCTGGCGGAAAAAATTTAACTCATCCTGACCGAATCTCTCCGGCCGGGATGAGTAGGCCCCCAGGATACCGATGACCCGGCTTTCCACGACAAGAGGAACAAATTGCACGGATTGCAGGTGTGCTGCGCTTAAGTCTTCTCCAAATTGAAACCATTCACGCTGTGTCACATGGCCCGTGACAAAGGGTTCCCCTTCGATGACCCGACGGTTGAGCGGACTTCTCTCCAACTCCACGACCCGATTCATAAAGCCGGGAGGTAATCCATCGGCCGCTGCATAACGCAAGAACTTACCATCCTCGCTCAAAAGCTTGACGGAGATGGCCTGGACCTCCATCACCCGGGTCAGTTCTGACGTGGCGATCTGAAGCACCTGCTCGAGATGTTGTTTGGATAGGATGGCCTGTGTCAGGGTGTACAGGGTGTTGAGTTTATCGTTGAGTTCTGTCACCGCCTCGGTAAGTTCAGCCAGGTCAAGGATTCTTTTTTCGAGCATTCTCATCACAGCGGTCGTGGAAAGGGCGGTGATGAAAACAAAACCGGCAAAGAAACTCAAAATCACCAGCATGTGAAAAGGCCGTCCGCTCAAATCAATGGATCTTCCCTCGAAGGAGAGAACATGATGGGGAATCCAGCCCAGGTATCCGGCAACAGCGATCAGGCCCATCCCCACCGCCGCGATGGCCGCGAAACTGTATGTCGAACGAGGCGGGAGGAAGATGGCAGAAAAGGTGATATGGAATATGAAAAAAAAGATAAAGGGGCTAGCGATGCCGCCGGTAAAATGAATGAGAAGAAACATTGTGCCATAGTCAAACCCTACCTGCCAATAAGTGAAGCGCTCGATATATTCTTTTCGGTAGGCTTCCGCTTCAATCCGGCGGCTTAAAAAATAGAAAACAATATTGTAAGCGAGAATGAAACAGGCGACTCCAAGCAGGGCGCTTGCCTTGAATTCAACCCCAATCCATCGAGCCAATCCCGTCCCGATGGCGATACAGATGGGAACCCACCAGCGAAGTTTGATGAACCAGAGGGTTCTTTCCTTCAGTTCCCCCAGAATAATCCGTTTCCGTTTATGGAGCTCAGCAGGAAAGTTGATTGCGCCTGTTCCCTTGATTGGCTGGGCCATGCCTCTCCCCGATGCCAGCGATTTCGATTACCCGCCGGCCAAGATGCCTTCGATTTTAGCGATGAGCTTCTTTGTTTCGACAGGCTTTTCAAACAACCACTTGGCTGGCCATGCCTCTCCCATGATATGCTGGAATTTGTCGGGGCCATCCTGCCGCACCTTCTCGAGGAAGCTGGTCAAGAGGATGATGGGAAGATCTTTCACCTCAGGTTTGTTCTTGAGCTCATAGGCCAAATCAAAACCTTCGGTGTCAGTGGTCATCATGATATCAAGGATCATCAGGTCAGGCCTCCTGATCTTCAGCGCCTCGAGGGCCTCCTGGCCGTTGGCTGCGCTTCGAACCGAATAGCCGTTTTTCTCTAAGATGATCTGGAGCGATTCGCGAAGATCCTGATCGTCATCCACGAGGAGAATTTCGCCTTTGGTTGCCATACCCCCTCCTTTTTCAATCGGCTTGGCCGAATGGATTAAACACCCCGTTTGACATAATGGGTGTGAAGTAGCTGATGGGACCTCTCCCCTAAGGGTTCATAGAGGAATGTTTCATAAAGTTGCTTGATGGCAGGATTCTCATGAGACTGCCTAAATTTCTGGACATCTTTATCGTCATGGTAGAGGGCTTGGGCACGAAGCATTCGTTTTTCATTGCTGGCAGGCAGGGACTGCCCCCCTCCCCCTACGCAACCGCCCGGACAGGCCATGATCTCAATGAAGTGATAGTCGGCAACGCCCTCTACCACCTGATCCATCAATCTTCGAGCGTTGGCCAGGCCATGAGCGACGGCAACTCGAACTTCCCCTAAATTTCCAACTTCAATTGCGGCCTGTTTGACCCCCTCGAGCCCTCGCACCGGCGTGATATCGAGGCTGGGCAGGTTTTTCCCTGTCACCACCGCATAGACCGTCCGGAGGGCCGCTTCCATCACCCCTCCGGTCGCCCCAAAGATCGTTCCTGCGCCCGTATATTGTCCCATCGGTGCGTCAAAAGATTCATCCGGAAGGTTTACAAAATCAATTCCTGCTTGCCGAATCATTCGACCTAACTCACGGGCCGTCAACACCACATCCACATCCCGGTGACCGGATGAATTCATCTCCGGCCTCGAGGCCTCAAATTTCTTGGCGGTACAAGGCATAATGGATACCACAAAAATATCTTTGGGGTCAATCCCTGCCAATTTGGCGTAATAGGTTTTTGCCAGAGCGCCAAACATCTGCTGGGGTGACTTGCAGGTGCTCAGGTTAGGCAGAAGAGCGGGATAAAAATGTTCAATGAACTTAATCCATCCCGGGCTACAGGAGGTCATCATAGGCAACTGGCCACCCTTCTTGAGCCGACTCAATAACTCATTTCCCTCCTCAATGATCGTCAGGTCAGCCGAAAAGTTCGTGTCAAAGACTTTGTCAAATCCAAGGCGTCTCAACGCGGCAATCATTTTCCCGGTGACCAATGTTCCTGGAGGGAGGCCGAACTCCTCTCCCAGCATTGCCCGGATGGCAGGGGCTTCCTGGACGATAACATGTTTATTCGGATCCTCCAGGGCGGCCCAAACCTTATCCACTTCATCCCGTTCAACGATGGCCCCGGTCGGACAGACCACAGCGCATTGGCCGCACATGACACACACGGCGTCCATCAAATCTGCCCCCATGGCGGGCACGACCTTACAGTGAAAACCCCTGGCTTCAGGGGTCAAACAGTGCACGCCCTGGACTTCCGCACAGGCGGTGACACAGCGGAGGCAATTGATGCACTTGGAGGCATCACGGATGAGAGAGGGAGAGGAGTCGTCAATGCGGTGGTCCGTGAAGTCAGTCCGGGGCACCCGAATCTCACGCACGCCGATCCGTTCCGCAACGGATTGCAATTCACAATGCCCGTTTTTTTGGCAGAGGGTGCAGTCTTGGGGGTGGTCGGACAGGAGAAATTCAATGACCGTCTGGCGGGCGCGACGCACGCGTTCGGTATTGGTCCTAATTTTCATCCCTTCCGCAACAGGATAGACACAAGACGCCACCAGGTTGCGACTCCTCTCCATTTCAACGACGCACACCCGACACGCTCCGGGGGTATGATTGATCTCTAAACTCGCGCAGAGAGTCGGGATCTGTATCCCAATGCTTCTGGCCGCTTCAAGAATGGTGGTCCCGTCGGGGACCTGCAGTTTTTGATTATCAATGGTTAGATGTACCATCGCCTCTCTCCTCTCTCGATCAACGGAGTGTTATTCGATATTCACATCACAACGCATACAACGGCGCGCTTCGGCCATTGCCATCTCCCTGGTGTATCCCAGCTCCACCTCGCGGAAATCCTTCCGTCGAAGCTCAGGGGAAATTTCCGGCATGGGAGTCTGGGGTTGTTCTTTTGTCTCTTCCTCTGCTTCAAAGGGAATAGCAATCATTTCTTCTGCGGGCGGCACCCAAGGCTTTTCGCCATGGGCCAAGCGAATGACTTCATCTATTTGTTGAGCCGCCTGCTGGCCGGCCCGGATGGCGTCAATCACCATGGCGGGCCCGGTGACCACATCCCCTCCCGCCCAGACCTTTGCATTCGCAGTCCGAAAGTTCTTGTCGACTTTAATGGTGGTTTGATCGATCTCGATTCCGCTCTCCTCTGGTAAGAACCCGAAATCAGGGCTCTGGCTGATGGCGGATATTACGGTTTCCACTTTCTCGGTAAATTCCGAACCGAGTATCGGCTTGGGTTGTTTTCGTCCACTCCGATCAAACTTATCGAGCCTCATCTGGGTCAGTTCAAGTTTTGTGGCCTTTCCATATTGTGTAATGATTCTCACGGGAGCGACGAGATACATGATTTGCACTCCCTCTTCCTCCGCAGCCCCGACCTCCCACTCCTGTGCGGGCATATCTTTTCTCTCGCGACGGTAATAGATCGTAACTTTTTTCGCTCCCAAACGAATGGCCGTTCGAGCCGAATCAACAGCTGAGTTCCCTCCACCGATCACAGCGACATGTTTGCCGACGTTAACTTCTTTCCCTAAATTGTAATCCCTGAGAAACTCCACGGCGCCGAAAACCCCCTTTGCCTCTTCACCGGGGATGTTGAGCGGAGCGCTCTTTTGGGCTCCCACGGCCAAATAAATCATGTCAAAATCTTTATTCAATATCTCAAAGGTTATATCCTTCCCGATACGAACATTGGCTCGGAGTTCCACTCCGGTGTCAAGGATCTCCTGAATCTCCCGGTGAAGCTCTTCTCTGGATAGTCGATAGGCCGGGATGCCCCATCGAAGCATCCCCCCTGCTTCAGGCAAGCCCTCGAACACGGTCACTGCGTATCCGCGTTTTTTAAGTTCAAGGGCCGCCGTGAGCCCTGAAGGGCCCGCGCCGATGATGGCGACTCGCTCCTTCCGTGTCACCGGCAAGGGCTCTATTTTGGGTCTCTTCGCATGGTCCGTAATGAACCGCTTGAGATGCATGATCGCGACGGGCTCATCGAGCTGGCCACGCCGGCATTTCAATTGACAGGTATGTCCACACACCCGGCCGCATACGCTGGGAAAGGGATTGGTTCTTTTTAGCACCTGATAGGCGTCGTCAATCCGTCCGGCCCGAACCAGGGCGATGTAATCGGGAATGTCCATGCCTACGGGACAGGTATGCTGACAGGGACTCTTAAACAATGCGGAACAGACCGCCGCTGGACAATGCTTGTCGAGGATATGTGCTTCGTATTCCTGGCGGAAGTAACGGATCGTGCTCAGTATCGGATTGGGCGCTGTTTGTCCCAACCCGCACAGTGCGGTGTCTTTGATTTGTTGGGCGAGGTCCTCAAGAAGTTCAATGTCACCCTGGCGACCTTCCCCTTTACAAATCCGCTGAAGGATCTCGAGCATGCGTTTGGTTCCCACTCTACAGGGGGTACACTTTCCACAGGATTCGTCTTGGCAGAAATCCATGAAGTAGCGTGCCATGTCCACCATGCATGTGTCATCATCCATGACGATCAGGCCTCCTGAGCCCATGATCGCTCCTGCTTTGGCGATGGCTTCATAGTCCGTAGGGGTGTTCAGGTGCTCTGCAGGAATACAACCTCCGGAGGGACCCCCTAACTGGGCGGCCTTAAACTTTTTTCCCGAAGGAATCCCGCCGCCGATGTCGAAAATGATCTCACCGAGGGGGGTCCCCATGGGGACTTCAACCAAACCAATGCGATTCACTTTGCCGGTCAGGGCAAAGACCTTCGTCCCCTTAGACGATTCGGTCCCAATCTTGGCATAGCTCTCCCCCCCTTTAAGGATGATCTGCGGAATATTGGCATAGGTCTCAACATTATTGAGGACGGTGGGTTTTTTCCACAGGCCGGATATGGCCGGGAAAGGCGGGCGGGGGCGAGGCATTCCACGGCGTCCCTCGATCGAACCCATCAAAGCTGTCTCTTCGCCGCAGACGAATGCACCCGCCCCCTGGTAGACCTCGACATCAAAATCAAATCCTGAACCGAGAATATCTTTGCCCAGAAGTCCGTATTCACGAGCTTGTTG
>DCUS01000130.1:14381-15599 GCA_002327885.1 Syntrophaceae bacterium UBA2208 | reverse complement strand
CCCGGATCTCCCTCATCCGCATTGCAGAGAACATATTTGATGTCCCCTTTTGAAGTGGCGCAGAACTCCCATTTGATCCCTGTGGGAAACCCGCCCCCGCCGCGACCCCGAAGTCCGGAGACCTTGACCTCATTGATAATTTCTAACGGCGCCATTTCGAGCAAGGCCTTCGCGGCGGCCTGGTAGCCAGCGCGCCAGATGTAGTCATCGATTTTTTCAGGATCGATCAAGCCCTTGTTGCGAAGAACCCACAATTTTTGAAGACCGAAAAAAGGAAGCTCCGAGACATGAGGGATCGTATCGGACCCGGTCGACATCGGCTCTTCGTTAACCGCTTTGCCCCGCGCAAGAGCAAGGTCGTACTGAATCTCTCCACGAAGGATATGGCCATTAAAAATCTGCCGCATTTTTTGTTCATCCACCTGGTGATAAATGACCGGCTCTTTTCCAAAAACTTCCAGGGTGACCAAAGGTTCCTGGCTGCAAAGCCCGATACACCCTGAACTCTCGATTAAAATATCCGAGCGGCCGCACTTTGACATTTCATCAAGCGCAGCCTCCATCACTTTTTGGGCCCCTGAAGCAATCCCACAGGTGCCCATGTGGATGGTCATGCGGACCTTGTTGCCACTTTGCCGAAGCTGTTTTTCTTTATCCACGTCCCCTTTGATGGCCTTCAAATCGTCTCTGTTCATCATTTTTTTTGCCATGGCTTTCACCCCTCCGAACCCTTTCCATTAGACCCATCCCGGTATTTCTTCAGGATCTGGTCCAGTTTCGCCTCCTTGACCTGCTTGTGCGTGTCTTCGTTCACTACCATCACAGGCGCAAGACCACACGCTCCCAAGCAACGAACCACATCCAGGCTGAACTGACGATCTTCCGTGCACTCCCCCGGCTTTAGGCTTAAGGCCTGCATGAGATGTTCCATATTTCGTTTTGCTCCTCGGACATGGCAGGCTGTACCCAGGCAGACTCGAATTTGATGTTTGCCCCGGGGTTTCATGGTGAAAAAAGAGTAGAAGGTTGTTACCCCATATACCTGGCTCAGCGGTAAATTCAGCCCCTGGGCAACCCGACGCTGGACAGACTCCGGCAGATAGCCCGTGACCCCCTGAATCTCCTCAAGTACCGGGATCAATGCTCCTGGCTTATTTCTGAACTTTTTAATCACCTCATCGATCAAACGCCACTGTTCCCCTGTGAATTCGCCCACGC
>DCUS01000130.1:12245-14370 GCA_002327885.1 Syntrophaceae bacterium UBA2208 | reverse complement strand
CTGATACAAAAACGTTTTAATTTTAACAAGTTGTGTCGAGGCATTTTCCTGTTTTCTTCCATTTATTCCTGCCCTCTGTATATTGTATACCGTATTCGATAATTTTTGTCAAGCGAAAAAATTTGTATTTTTTTCTTCAAATAGTTTGGTATGATGGGAGAAGAAAAAGGAGGTCTCAATGGAATCACAGAAAAAAAATCTTAAGATGGAGGAGATGAAAAGGACCTACCCTGACAAGTTTGTCTCAGAGAATCAAATTTTCAATCATATCCGTCGAGGGAACAGAATATTCGTCGGGACAGGATGCGGACGACCGCAATTTCTTGTTCAGGCCCTCATTCAATTCATTGAATCTCACCCGACTGCTTTTTTCGACACGGAGGTATTCCATGTGTGGACCCTCGGTCTTGCGCCCGATACTGACGAAAAATTTATACAGCATTTCCGTCACAACTCTTTCTTCATCGCCAATGATTACATGAGAACGGCGGTCAACCAAGGATGGGCTGATTACACTCCCATCTTTTTATCCCAAGTTCCCAATTTATTCACCCGCGGTCTGGTGCCCATTGATGTGGCACTCATACAGACCTCCCCGCCGGATGACCATGGATATATGAGCCTGGGGGTGAGCGTGGATATCGTCAAGGCCGCTGCTGAAAAGGCTTCTCTGGTGATCGTCCAGGCGAACTCAAACATGCCCCGTGTTCACGGAGACGGCTTTATTCATATTGAGGCGGTGGATTTTATTATTCCCTTTGACGAACCGATCTTGGAATTCGTTTCCGAGGCGGAAAGTCAAATAGCACAGGATATCGGAAAATATGTCTCCCGTCTTATTCAGGACGGAGAGACGATTCAAGTGGGATATGGAAGCATCCCCAATGCGATTCTATCCAACCTCCTTGATAAAAAACATTTGGGCGTACACTCTGAACTTTTAACGGATGGGATGGTTGAATTGATGAAAAGAGGGGTGATTGACAATTCATGCAAAACCATCCATCGCGGAAAAACAGTGGCGGCTTTTTGCATGGGGATCAAAAAGACTTATGAATATATCCATGATAACCCTGCCATTGAATTTAGAACCATCGACTATACAAACAACCCTCTTGTGATTTCCCAACACCGCCATATGACGGCCATCAACACGGCTCTCGAGATTGACTTGACGGGTCAGGCGACCGCCGAATCCATCGGAAAGATTTTTTATAGCGGCATCGGAGGGCAGGCGGATTTCATGAGGGGAGCGGTTTGGTCGCCCCATGGAAAAACCATCTTGGCCATCCCCTCGACGGCTGAGACCGGAACGATATCGAGAATCGTACCTTTTCTGAAGGAAGGGGCTGGAGTGACCCTCCATCGTGGAGATGTTCATTATGTGGTGACCGAATATGGAATTGCCTACCTGCAGGGAAAAAATATTCGAGAACGCTCGATGGAGTTGATCTCCATCGCCCATCCAAAATTTAGACCGTGGCTCATTGAAGAAGCGAAGAAACAGAATCTCATTTTCAAAGATCAAGCTTTCATCCCGGGAGAGAGAGGGAAATACCCCAAAGATCTGGAAACGCATCGAACGACCCAATCAGGCCTGGAAATTTTTCTCAGACCTGTCAAGATCAGCGACGAATCCCTGTTAAAAGAATTTTTCTGCTCACTCTCAGACAACAGCCTTTATCGAAGGTTCATTTCCGTAAGGAAGGATATGCCCCATGAGCGCCTTCAAAAATTTGTGGTGATCGATTATACCCAACAGGTGGTGATCCTGGCGGTCATGCTGAGGGGAGAAAAAGAAGAAGTGGTGGGCATCGGGCAGTATGCGATGGATGAATCCACTTACACGGCAGAGGTCGGATTTGCCGTCAAGGATCATTATCAGGGCAAGGGGATCGGTTCAGCATTGCTCTCTTATCTCACCCTCCTGGCAAAAAAAGAGGGCCTGCTGGGTTTCTTTGCAGAGATCCTGGTTGAAAACAGGGTCATGCTTCACCTTTTTGAGAAGATGGGATTCGACATTGAAAAGAGACGTGAGGAAGGGGTGTATGAACTGAAGATGGCATTCAGGTAATAGTGAATTTAATAGATCTGTCCTGGGAAGGTATTGACTTTAAAATCCCTT
>DCUS01000130.1:501-12216 GCA_002327885.1 Syntrophaceae bacterium UBA2208 | reverse complement strand
TTTTTTCCATCATCTTGCCGCCTCTGAAGTAGGTGAAACCGTATTTTTCCCACATGATGGCGTTATGATAGTAAAGGGCACCCATGGTGATGGTCTTCAATCCTAAGGTTTCCATAAACCTCTCCAGACACTTCGTGGATTCCCCCATCAGCCCTAATCCTTTCCTGACCATTCCGGGGGCTAAGCCAGCCTCCATGGCTTTCACCTCCTCGGGGATGTTCCTGGATCGGTTGCCCAATAAAGTATCCCTTCCAAATTTATCCACATCCACATTAAACCTCTCTGAAAAAGGATCATTGATGTTCAGGAAGTCGAGGTGAAGACTTTCCATAAAACTCTCCAAAGAAATTTGGCAAGAAAAAATACAGTCTTGGTCTCCTGATCTGCATTTCACCTCGATGCATGCGAAATTATCATCGAGGGGAAAGATCCCCGTAACCACTCTTTCTCCGAATTGATTCATCAAGGTCTTTGGGTCGATTTGAAATTTTTCAAATAAGGAGGGAGGAACAATTTGGAGGTAAATTCGATTTCTTTCTTCTCTGGGAAGCCTATTGAGCCTGGCTATGGAGAAGGTCATCTCTTCTCCTCTTTCCCCCGATTAGAAAACCCCTCTGCCCGCGTTCGGGTCTTATCGATTTGCAGCGGGGACCCATCCGTAAGACCTCCGGTCTCATATGGGGTGAAGGCCATTTCCTGATCGGAACGACCGCGGGGTTTAATGCCCCGCATGAACTTTTCCATTAGAGGGCAAAGACCTTCTCTCGGGGTTGACTGAGACTGAGAAAATTTTTGTTCGCCCCCCTCACAGGAATGAGAGGGGCGAAGTAGGGGGTTTTACAATCTTTCACCGGCGAGTTGGATCACGACGCTGGGGTCGGTGAGCGTAGAGGTGTCGCCCAATTCCTCGATCCTGCCCTCTGCTATTTTCCTCAAGATCCTCCTCATGATCTTACCACTCCGGGTCTTGGGAAGGGAATCAGCAAATTGCAACTTATCCGGGGTGGCGATGGGGCCGATCGTTTTTCTTACATGGACCAGAAGTTCTTTTCTCAGTTCTTCACTACTCTTGATTCCTGTCTTCAACGTGACGAAAGCATAGATCCCCTGCCCCTTCACTTCATGGGGAATACCGATGACCGCGGACTCAGCAACGGAGGGATGAGAAACCAAGGCGCTCTCCACTTCAGCCGTCCCGATGCGATGGCCTGAAACGTTGATCACATCGTCGATTCTCCCCATCAGCCAGAAATATCCATCTTCATCCTTTTTAGCTCCATCTCCCGTGAAATAATAACCAGGAAAAATTGAAAAATACGTTTCCTTAAACCTCTTCCGATCCGGATCATTCCAGAAACCCCGAAGCATCCCGGGCCAGGGTTTGGCGATCACCAGAGAACCTCCCTCTTCGACTTCACATTCACTCCCATCTTCCCTGATAATCTTTGGATCAACCCCCGGAAAAGGAAAGGTGGCCGATCCAGGCTTCAGGGGCGTAATGGGTAAGGGGCTAATCAAAAATCCTCCGGTCTCGGTCTGCCACCAGGTGTCCAGGATAGGGCATCTCTCCTGGCCGACATTCGTGTGATACCACTTCCATGCCTCCGGATTGATCGGCTCTCCGACTGATCCGAGCAATCTCAAACTGGAAATCCCCCTTCTTTTCACCCACTCTTCACCTTCTTTCATCAACGCCCTGATGGCCGTGGGCGCGGTATAAAAGACACTCACTCGATACCTTTCCACAATCTCCCAAAATCTGTCAGGGTGGGGATAAGTGGGAACCCCCTCAAACATCAAACTCGTCGCTCCAAGGGCCAAGGGTCCATACACCACATAACTGTGACCCGTCACCCACCCGATATCTGCTGTGCAGAAGAAAACATCCTCATCCTTGATGTCAAAGACCCATTTTAATGTTTGATACACAAAAAGGAGATACCCACCGGTGGTATGAACCACTCCCTTTGGTTTACCTGTGCTCCCGCTGGTATAAAGAATGAAAAGGACATCCTCGGCATCCATCATCTCCGGTTCACAGTAGAGTTTGATATCCTCTTTTCTTACTTCTTCATGCCACCACACGTCCCTTTCTTTTGAAAAAGGCACATCGATGCCTAACCTTTTGACAACGATGACCTTCTCCACCTCAGGACAATCTTTAATGGCCTCATCGGCATTGATTTTATTGGGGATGATCCTTCCGCTTCGATAGTAACCATCCGCAGTGATCAGAATCTTTGAACCACAATCATTAATCCTATCCCGCAGAGCTTCAGAGCTGAACCCTCCAAACACCACACTATGAATCGCCCCGATCCTTGCACAGGCTAACATGGCCATGGGGAGCTCAGGGATCATCGGCAAGTAGATGGAGACTCGATCTCCTTTCTTCACCCCAAACTTCTTCAAGACATTTGCAAATTTACAAACATGATAATGGAGTTGTTGGTAAGTGAATACCCTGTTCTCCTCCAAAGGTTCTCCTTGCCAAATCAAAGCGACCTTATTGCTCCGCCAGTGATTGAGGTGCCGATCAAGGCAGTTATAACTTGCATTGAGCTTTCCCCCCTTAAACCACTTCACCTCCGGCTTGTTAAAGTCGTATTCCAACACTTTATCCCATTTTTTATACCAGTCGAGCTGCTCTGCCAACTCTCCCCAAAATTTCGCCGGATCGTCAATCGACTTCTGATACAACTCCTTATACTCCTCCATTTTCTTAATATAGGCTTTCATCTTAACTGCATCCGGGGGTTCGTATAACTTTTTCTCTCCTAAAATAGAGATAAATCCTTTTTCTTTCATCATGCTTCAACAACCTCCTCTCCTTTTTCAGCGATATTGGGGTCCCTTCCTTTTTATGTATACTGTATACAGAATTTTTTGTCAATAAAATAGATGATATCGTAAAAAGTCCCGCCCCATGTCATGACGGGGAACGCCTGTCTGCCGGTAGGCAGGGCAGGCAGGAGTGTTATTCCTGGATTCTCGCCACGGCGGGAATGACAGGCCCAGGGTCATTGTAAAACCGTTACTGAGACACCCCCCTTGGCTCGATCACGGAATTTTAGGCACTTCTTCTTAACTCTCAAAAGGCAACCGGATCGTGAAGGTGGTGCCTTTGCCTTCTTCACTCTCCACCTTGATCTCCCCGCCATGATCCTTAATAATCCCATAACAAACCGAAAGGCCCAACCCAACCCCTTTCACCTTCTGTTTGGTTGTGAAAAAGGCATCGAAGATCTTCCCCCTGATCTCTTCGGGAATCCCTAACCCTGTATCCTGGAGGAGGACCATGACATGATCGTCCCCCCTTTTCGTTCTGACAGTGAGGATCCCTCCCTTCGGCATGGCCTCCTTCGCATTTTTAATGAGGTTCAGCATGACCTGTCTCATCTGGTTGGTGGAGGCCATGATCTCCGGAATATCAGGATCGAAGAATGTCTCCACCTGGATATTCGATTCCCTCATTTGTTTCTCCATCACCAGCAGAATTCCTTCAATGAGCTCATCTATTTTAACAGGCCTTCGCTTTTCTTCTTCGGGCTTTGAGAAACTAAGCATATTCCGAAGCATCTCAGAGAGCCTCTGAATCTCTGAGAGGGATAGCTCTAAAATCCTTCTCCTCTTACTCTCCGGGGGAATTTCGGTCTTAAGAAGCTCCAGGGTGTTCATAATCCCATAAATGGGATTGTTCAATTCGTGAGCGATTTGGGAGGTCAGTCTCCCCATGGCGGCCAACTTTTCAGATTGAAGAAGGGCCTCCTGCATCTTCTGGAGTTCCCTTTCTATTCTCAATCTTTCCCTGAGGTCCTTGAAGATGCCCACGCTGGCAATCTCGTTTCCTTTTTCGTCATAGATGAGAGAAGCCGAAAGATCACCTTCGATCAGTTCTCCATCTTTTCTTCGGTGGAAAATAGGAAAGGAGGTCAATTTTCCAATTCCCCCCAAATCAGGGTTTCTCAGTTTCTCCATCACCTCTTTTGCCACGCCGGGCTGATAAATGCTCCGGATATTCATCTTTCCCACGATTTCCTCTGATTTGTAGCCCAAGAGGTTTTCCGCTCCCTTGTTGAAGAGCAGAATATCTCCCTTCATGTCAGTCGCAATGATGCCATCCACAGAACTCTCGATCAAATTCATTAAAAAGTCGTTGGCTTCTTTTAATTCCCTCTCCATTCTCTTCCGGTCGGAGATGTCAATGTTGATCCCCTCATATCCAATGATTTCTCCCCTTTCATCCTTTTTCACATGGGCGGTCAGGAGAACCGTAATTTTCTCTCCGTCCTTCTTCTTAAACTCCACCTCCAGGTCCTTGACAAATCCCTGTTGTTCGATCAACCTCTGAAAGGTCTTTCGATCTCCGGGATTGACGTAGAGATTCTTGGCGATATCCATCTTTAAAAATTCATTTTTGTCCTGGTAACCCGCCATCTCTAACAGGGCTTGATTGCAATCAAGAAAATAACCCTCTTTGGTGCTGATGAACAGGCCATGCCGAACCCTTTCAAAAAGGTTTCGAAATTTTTCCTCCGATTCCTTCAATTTTTTCTCAAACCTTTTTCTCTCGGTGATATCTCTCAGGTAGGCATAGGTCTTGATTCGCCCGTCTTCCGATTGCGTCGGGGCGACGCAAATCTCTGTCTCTTTGATTTTACCGGGTGCGGTGTGGAGGGACATCTCGGTGCAGACCTTTTCACCCATGCCCTCTCCCCGCATGACCATCTCCTCCAGAAATTCTTCGTCCCGCTTGCCGATGAGGGAGAAAAACTCCCGATCGAGGATCTGGTCTTTCGGAAGGCCCATAATCTCAGACGCCATCTGATTTGCGAATTCGATTCGTGAATCTTCATCAAAAACGATGATTCCATCCTCTCCCATCTCGGCGATCTTCTCAAAGCGCTTGGTGGCCTCTCGAACCTCCTTCTCCATTCTTTTTCTCTCGGTGATATCTCTCAGGTAGGCATAGGTTTCCATTTCATCTTTTTCTTTCTTGGCAATGGTGATACAGACCTCCGCATCCCGCTTCCGTCCTCCCTCGGTTAAAACCTCCATCTCTGTACAGACTCGCTTGCTCTCATCTGCACCCACTTCGGAATGCATTTGATATAAATAACCGATATCTCTTTCACTCAAGAGTTTCCGAAAATCCATCCCCAGCAATCTCTCTTTCGGATATCCTGTCAGGTCCGAGGCCACCGTATTCGCGAACCCGATCTGATAATCTTCATCGAAGACAATAATGCCATCATCGCCCATCTCTACAATCTTCTCAAGACGTTTGGCCATCTCCTGGAAATTCTGATGCGTTTCTTTTTGTTCAAACTCTTTTAACCTTTTTTCCAGTTCGGTCACTCTTTGTTTCAATGCCTCATCACTGGGATTCTGTTCCATCGCCCAAATCACCTTTCTATTTTCCTCATTGTCTCTTTGGATATTTTTTGGGGAACCCTAAGGTCTATCCTCCCGATAACATCGGCATGATGACAATCGAATTCCCATTTTCGATTAAACTATCTAAATTGCCAACCTTCTGATCGATAAGAATAATGACGTTTTCCCGAGGAAAGGATGCAGGTAAAATCTTTCTTAATGGCGTGGGTTCCGCTAAAACCAAATTTTTGGTTCGAGCGCCAGCAACCTCTGCGAAGTACCCCAAGAACTTGAGTTCAGCCAACTTAACCGATGATCTCCTCTGAAGCGTCTTTCAACCCAAAATGGTCCAAGGTCTCCTTCGTGGGGATTCCATTCTCATCCCATCCTCTCCGTTCATAGTACCAGGAGAGCATGTGATCATATTTCTCCCGATCAAGTTTTATCCCTTTCATTTTTCCCCGAGAAAGGGGCTCTTCAAACCAGCGATCAGGCGGAACATCCCATATTCGACCGAACCGGGGAATTTCCCTTTTCCAGTAAGCCCGGATGAGATGATAAATTCGGTCCCCTATTTTATAAAGATCTTCCCAGCTCATCTTTTTTCCCGTAATGGCTTCCAGGTATTCCGGATACCAGTGGATCCCAAAATTCACCTCTACCCACGGAAGCCGGCAAACGGTCGCGGATTCAAAAAATCCTCCCCGGATTCTTTGAAACTCGATGAGTTTTTCAACTTTCTCTTTACTGTAAGAAAGTCGATCGTTCGATATCTCCCATGCAATGATCCAGGCATCCTTGTGGCTTGCGCCGATGGGAGAGGTCCCAAAGGAGAGGGCCATTCCCGGGCAGGCATGACAATTGTAAGCTGAGATCTCCAGCCCTTTGACATGCATGGCCCATCGATGGGATCCTTTTCCAAGGGTCTCGGAGGCATTTCGAACTCCGTGGGATACAAGCTGACCCAACCCTTCTCCCTTTCCGATACTGACAATCAGTTTCCGGGCCGCCTCAAAATCTCCCCATCCTATCTTCTCCGGGATCAGTCCTTTTTCTGAGGCCTCCATGAGAAACCCAATCGAACTTCCCAGGGATATGGTATCTAATCCCCATTCATCAGCCATTCGGTTCAGCAGGGCTACCTCTGGCAAGTTCCTCATGCCGATATTGGGTCCTAACATCCCAACATTTTCGTAATCCAGTTCAGAAGGATGGTCGCTCGAATCCTTGATAATATTCCCGCATTGCATGTTACAAAGAGGGCATCCTTTGCGATCCACTTTGAATTTTTCGAGTGCATATCCGTCAAGCTCTTTGGAAGAATCAAAGACACCCTCTCTGAAATTATAGGTGGGGAGGCAGGTATTTTCATTGCACCAATCAAAGGCCTGCATCGTTCCCTGCCTCACCCAGAAGTCATAATTCTCCTTACTCTTGATCTCTTCGTATCCCCTCTTCCCTAATTCCTTCAGCTTTTCATCGTCGAAATTAGGAATCGATCCCGTTCCCTTGATGACCAAGGCTTTAAGATTTTTAGATCCCATCACGGCGCCTAAACCGGGGCGTCCGCCTGCTCTCCCTTTTTGGGAGATGACGAGTGAAATAGGGATCCGATTCTCTCCGGCAGGGCCGATAAGAAGAATCCCTGCATTCCTTCCATGTTTTTTCTCAAGGAGGTCCTGGGCTTCAAAGGTATTTTTCCCCCACAATTCGGAAGCATCAACAATCTTTACGTTTTCATCTTCAATCAACAGATAACAGGGTTTCTCTGATTTTCCCTCCACCACCACGACATCATAGCCTGCTTTTCTCAGATGGACCGATGCCATGGTCCCAATATTTCCATCTCCATACCCTCCTGTGAGAGGGCTCTTTGAGGCAATGACCATCTTCCCCGAACTGGGAAGGGACTGCCCTGTGAGAGGACCTGTTGAAAAGATGATCTTGTTCTCTTCAGACAGGGGCTCAATGTGTTTCACCTCATCCCACAACAACTTTATGGCAAAACCTCTGCCTCCCAAAAAATTACTCTTCATCGCATCAGGGACCTCTTCCGTCGAAATCCTTCCATTGGAAAGATCCACCCTGAGCATTTTCCCGGCATATCCTTTCATCATGGAATCTCCTGTCCGGACATTATTTTTACGAATACAAGGTTCTAAGTGTTAGCCTGCCAACGATATATCCCATAGATCCCAAAGACCCCGCACATCAATCAATGAATCGATTGGGAGGTCTGAAAAATCAATCAGGAATGAGGTTATTCTTTATTATCTTTCCTAAAGCTTCGGATCGCCGGGTGGCCACCTCGACGGCGTTGATCAAGGTCGTCCTTAATCCACCTTCTTCTAAGGTATGAAGTCCTGCGATCGCGGTTCCTCCCGGAGAGGTCACCAAGTCTTTCAGCTTTCCCGGATGCTCCCCGGTTTCGAGTAACATCTTCGCTGCTCCCAGGACTGTTTGAGAGGATAGAATTAAGGCATCATCTCGAGAGAGTCCTACCTTTACCCCGGCATCGGCTAAGGCATCGATGATGAGGAAGATATAGGCCGGGCCACTCCCGCTTAATCCTGTGACGGCATCCAGGAGGCCTTCTTCAATAAAAAGCGATTTTCCAACCGAATCAAAGATTGTTTTGGCCATCAGGAGATCTTCCTTCAAAGCATGCTTGCCCCCAGCAATCGCTGAAACTCCTTCGCGTACCGAAACACAAATGTTGGGCATGACCCGGATCAATTTGAGTTCCTTTTTGGCGCACGACTCAATCGCTTCCAATGGAACTCCTGCCGCAATGGAAATAATTAATTTTGAAAGGTCAAGATATTTCGCGATCTCACTCACAATGGGCTTCATAATCTGCGGTTTTACCGCCAGGACAATAATATCCGATTGTTTTACGACCTCTATATTATGAGAGGTTCCCTTGACCCCATATTTCTCTCGAATCATCTTCAATTTTTCAGGTCTGGTATCGGAACAGATGATCTGGTCCGGTCGACAAAGATGTCCATGAAGGAGTCCATGGATCAATGCCTCTCCCATATTCCCCGAGCCGACAAAACCTACTTGTCTATTCTTCAGCATTGGCACCCCCCGATCGGATGAAAATTTTTGTAGCAAAATGATGAGAAGTTATGATAAATAATAAACAACATAAATCTGAAACAACAGCCTGTCAAGATTTAAAAAAGAATTTAAAAAAGGAGGAATAGCCGATGTTCAAAAAGATTCTATTCTGTACCGATTTCTCTGAAGATTCCCATTGGGCCTTCACCTATGCCCTCGATCTGGCAAAAACTTATAATGCCAACCTGCTAATCTTCCATGTGACGCCTGAGCCCGTCCATCCTGAACAGCTCTCGCTTTACCTCCCTCCAGAGAAACTGGAAGAGTTGAAAATATCGCAGAAGAAGGAAATCGATCAAAAACTCAAAACCCATTATGTAAAGAAAATGGGCCGTTTCAAGAAATACCAAATCTTCCTCAAAGAAGGAGAACCTTTCCTCGAGATCATCCAGAAGGCGAAAAAGGATTCTGCGGATCTCATTGTCATGGGCACCCATGGGAGGACAGGTTTGGATCATGTCATCTTCGGAAGCACCGCCGAGAAGGTGGTGAGAAAATCCTCCTGCCCGGTCCTGACCATCAGGTATCCTGGAAGGCGGTTTTCAATGCCTTAAAAAATCTCTCCACAAACCAACAAGGTTATTTTAGAGAACATCAGGGGTGACGGGACGTTATGTTTCGATATATTGTCATAGAAGGTCCGATCGGGGTTGGAAAAACAAGTCTGGCCAAACTTTTAGCAAAGGAGTTTAATGCCCGATGTATTTTAGAGAGAGCCGAGGACAACCCCTTTCTTCCTCATTTCTATGAGGATCGTAAAAAATATGCCTTTCAAACACAGATCTTCTTTTTGCTGAACCGTTTCCAACAACAAAGGGAAATCGCTCAACTCGACTTGTTTAACCAAGTCACTCTTTGTGATTACCTCTTTGACAAAGACCGAATATTCGCCTCCCTCCATTTAGACAACCACGAACTCGCCCTCTACGAGCAGATTTTCCATCTTCTCAATGGACAGATCTCCTCCCCAGACCTGGTGATTTTCTTGCAGGCGAAGCCGGAGGTCCTGCTCCATCGGATCAAAACGAGAAACATTTCTTATGAGAAGGAGATTGATTTAGAGTATCTGAAGACCTTGATCGAGGCCTATAATTATTATTTTTTCCACTACGACCAAACTCCGCTTCTGGTGGTGGATACAAGCGAAATTAATTTCGTAAACCGAAAAGAAGATCTCGACCAATTGCTGCGAGAGATCAAACAGATGAAGCAGGGGACATCGTATTTCATTCCGATGAGGTCCAAATGAAAGCATCGTGCAGAGCGCATAGAACATAGTGCTAAAACCCTATACGCTATGCGCTTTGTGATTCACGCTTGTTCCTCTGAGGGGGATGGCCCTTCTTTTGGGGCTTCCGGAGAAACCTCCTGGGGACCCTTTTCCGGTTTCTTTTTCTCCCCTTCTTTCACACTCCCTCTCGGACTCTCCGCAGACGATAAAAGCCCTTTGGCCCCAAGCTTCTTTCTTTCTTTTTTCCGCTTTCTTCTCCTTGCCAGTTCCCGTTCCTTTTCACGCCTTGGCATAAAACCTCCTTCTTTCAATTACGGATTGTAGATTTCGGAATGAGGCGTAAAATATCTTTTCTTTCATTCCGAAATCCGAATCAACGCTGCTCACATACAGGCATACGACAGAGATGGCTGATCTCTTCCATGGCTCGATGGGTCAGAGCCTTGGCGTCGGATTCCCTTTCCCCATAGAGAGGGGACCCGATGCAAACGTCCACTCGCCTTCTCCACCCTGCCCTTTCTCCGTATCGAATGCCTACGGGAATAAAGGGAACGGGATTTTTGAGTTCCGATTGGAATCTTAAAATCATCTGAAGGAGCCGGCTTTTCCCTGAACCCACCCCATTTCGAAAATAGGTCCCTTCCGGGAAGATAACAATCTTTTCCCCCGCTCTCAATAAGGAGACAAGGGTTTTAAAAGAGTCTAACGTTCGGATCGACTGCTTCCGATCGACAGGAAGACCGCCCAGAAGGGAGAGATAACTTCGGATTAACGGAAATCCAAAGAGTTCTTTTTTGGCCACAAAGTAAAGCAGTGGCTTGAAGGTCAGGCTGATGATCGGAATATCGGTCCAGTATTGGTGCTTGGGAAGAATGATCATCGGTCCAAGATCAGGAAGCCTCATTTTCATTTGAGTCTCAATCCGATAGAAGATGGGAAAAACAATTTGAGCAATCTTTTTGGTCAAAGAATAAACAAACAAATTCCTTCTCATGATCACAAACCAATGTCCAAATTCAAAATCCCCGCCTACCGGCAGGCAGGCAAATTTCAAATTAATGTCAAATGCCAAATGGTAGAAGAATTTTTAATTTCGGACTATTAAAATTTTGAAATTTATTCATTTGGATTCCATTTGAACTTTGAAATTTGTTATCTGAAATTCCCCTTGAGGGGTTAGTAGGAATCTAAAAGGTCTTCTTCGGGAACTTCCGGAAGCAGATCTGATTTCATCCATACCTTTTTTGCCCGTTTGGCAGCGCTCATCCCGGCTTTTAAGGCATCGCGGTTCAATTTCTCTGTGCCTCTGGGCACTCTTGCCAGGACAGCGGATTCGATGGCCTTTGATGAAACGATCGGGGTGAATTGACTGAGAGCTCCGAGAGCAACGATATTTGCCACCACTTCCCTTTTAAATTTTTCTCGAGCAATCCGAGTAAATGGAACTTGAAAAGCCTTTGGAGTGGGAATCTGAGTGACGAAGGTCGAATCGACGATGAGTAAACCATCGGGTTTGAGATCAGAGTAAAACTCATCGCAAGATTTCTGGTTCATGGCCAGGAGGAGATCAAGTTTCATGGCCTTGGGATAATCAATCTCCTCATCACTGACGACCACCTCCGCCTTGCTGGACCCTCCTCTCGCCTCCGGCCCATAACTCTGAGTCTGTGCGACGTACCTCCCATCATAAATCCCAACCGCTTCGGCCAAGATAATTCCCATGAGGATCAATCCCTGTCCTCCTGAACCGCTCAACCGGATTTCATATCGACTTCCCATCGCTATCTTCCCGCTGTCCCCCTTGCCCGCTCCCGAATCTTATCATATTCATTCTGATAGACCGGAAGTTCCTTATCCACTAAGATCCCGATCACCGTTTTATTCTGCAATTCCTCAGGCTTCATCGCGGCGGCCTTCTCCACCGTGACCGCATTATCTCTTTGCGATTCCATCATCTCTACCGCTGTCCCCAGACGGTTCTG
>DCUS01000130.1:0-444 GCA_002327885.1 Syntrophaceae bacterium UBA2208 | reverse complement strand
CCGCCGGTCATCCCATAGATGCTGTTATTGACGATAATGGCCGTTACATCAATATTCCTCCGGGCGGAATGAATAAAATGATTTCCTCCAATGGCCACCGCATCCCCATCGCCCATAATCGCGATCACCTTCAGGCTGGGCTTGGCCAGCTTGACTCCCGTCGCAAAGGTGAGGGCCCGGCCATGCGTGGTATGAAGGGTATTAAAGTCCACATAAACGGGAAGTCTTCCGGAACACCCAATCCCTGAAACCAAGACCACCTCATCCTTCTCGTATCCGATCCGGTCAATGGCTCGAATGAGGGCACCCAACATGATCCCGATTCCGCAACCCGGACACCAGACATGAGGAAACTTCTTGTCATGGCGGAGATATTTGTGAATCAGCTTTGTCCCCTCTGACATCAGACAACCTCCGGCTCATCATCACGGCAAAATGGCCAGT
>DCUS01000172.1 GCA_002327885.1 Syntrophaceae bacterium UBA2208 | reverse complement strand
CATGGGATTCCACCCATCTCTGAATGGCATAGGAGATGTCAAAAAGTCGATTCCCAATTTTTGCCTTTTCGATACCGATGGCGAGGGCCTTCTCCGTGACTTCAAGAAGTCTTTTGCTCTCCGGATCCACCTCTCCTACGGGAAGGGTGACGGCTGAATCTCCGAAATAACCCTCAAAATTAACTCCGACATCAATGCTTACGATGTCCCCTTCTTTCAATCGGCGCTGACTTGGGATGCCGTGCACGACTTCCTCATTGATAGAGAGACAGAGCGTTGCGGGAAATCCCCTGTATCCCTTAAAGGCCGGACGGCCTCCCTTTGAAAAAATATAATCCTCAGCGACCCGATCCAATTCTTTGGTGGTGATCCCGGGCGCAACCATTCCCTTCAATTTCTCAAAAACTCCGGCCACAATGGCGTTGGATTTCTTCAATTGCTCAATTTCCCGTGGGGATTTGATGATGATCATAGGACTAATATGCATTTGAACCAGGGAATTGTCAATATTTAACAACCCGTTTTTTATTGACTTTTCAACGCCATTCAGTAATAGTGTTTTATATATTACCGAAGGGGACAAAGATGATTCCAAGGTATACCCGCCCGGAAATGGGGAGGATTTGGACAGATCAGAAAAAGTTTGAAACCTGGCTTCAAATTGAACTCGTGGTCTGCGAAGCCCTTTCCCGATTAGGTCAGATTCCAGCAGAGGTTGTCCGAGAGATCAAAGAAAAAGCTTCTTTTGAGATCCACCGCATTGATGAAATTGAGAAGGTGACGAAACATGACGTCCTCGCTTTCCTGACGAATGTGGGGGAGTCGATCGGCCCCCTCTCGAGATATCTCCATTACGGTCTCACCTCATCGGATATTCTCGATACCTCTCTCGCCATGCTTTTAAAAGAAGCTTCTGAACTCATTCTTCAAGATATCCATCGGCTTTTAGAGGAACTGAAGAAGAAGGCCTTCCAGTATAAGGAAACTTTAATGATCGGCCGATCTCATGGGGTCCATGCCGAACCCATCACGTTTGGCCTCAAAATGGCTCTCTGGTATGATGAGATGAAGCGAAATCTTGTACGTATGCAGAGGGCGAAAGAGACGGTGAGTGTTGGAAAGATTTCAGGGGCGGTAGGAACATTTGCCCACATCCCTCCCTCTATCGAGGAGTTCGTCTGCGAAAGATTAGGACTCAGCCCAGCGCCTATCTCAACGCAGATTGTTCAAAGAGACCACCATGCTGAATTCTTCACCACCTTGGCCATGATCGCCTCCTCGATAGAAAAGTTTGCAGTGGAACTCAGGCACCTTCAGCGGACCGAGGTGCTGGAAGCTGAGGAATTTTTCTCCAAAGGCCAAAAGGGCTCCTCCGCCATGCCGCACAAGAGAAATCCGATTACCTCAGAAAACCTCTCGGGGTTAGCGCGCCTGGTGCGATCCTATGGTCTGGCTGCTCTGGAAAATATTCCCCTCTGGCATGAGCGTGACATCAGTCATTCCTCGGTGGAAAGGGTGATCGCTCCGGATGCCACCATTCTGATCGACTATATGCTCAATCGTCTCACCTCCCTGATTGAGAATCTCATTGTCTATCCGGAGAATATGAAAGCCAATTTGGAAAAAATGGGAGGTCTTATTTTTTCGGAATCGATCCTTCTTCATCTCACGAAAAAAGGCCTTTCGAGGGAAGAAGCGTATGGAGTGGTTCAGAGGAATGCGATGAGAGCCTGGGAAAAAGGTGGGGAGATCAAAACCCTTCTTTCACAAGACGAAACCATCCAACGTCTTATGACCCAAAAGGAACTGGACGGCCTCTGCGATGTGCGAACTCATCTGAACCATGTCAAGGATATCTTCCGAAGAGTCTTTGGAGATTCTTAAGATGAAAAAGGATCAAAAACCGACCTCTGACCTGAGAAATCTTTTTCGAATCAAAGAGCCTTCAGACCGAGGAGGAAAGAAACCCACTCTTAAAAAAACCAACTTCACGATCTGGTATTTTGTGATCGCCATTCTCATCATCCTGCTTCTACAAACTTATATGACTCAAAGAAAGGTTGAGGACATTATCCCTTACAGTGAATTTAAGGAATCCTTAAGGACAGATAAAATCAAAGAACTGACCATGACCCCGGAATTCATCAACGGCCAGAGGGAGACCGAAAAGGGCCTGCGGCCCTTCCAGACGGTCCGGGTGGAAGACCCGGATCTGGTGAAGGAATTGGAGACTTTCCATGTGAAATATACAGGGAAGATCGATAGCAAATGGCTGACCAACATTATTTCATGGATCATTCCTCTTGTCTTCTTTTTTATCCTCTGGAGGATTCTCTTTTCTCGAATCGGACCGGAGACAAGTGTGATGTCCTTTGGAAAGAGCCGGGCAAAAATCTATGCAGAGAAAGAGAAAAAGATCACCTTCATGGATGTGGCTGGAATTGATGAGGCGAAAGAGGAATTGAAAGAGGTGGTGGAGTTTCTTAAAACTCCGGGAAAGTTTCAACGCCTCGGCGGAAAGATTCCGAAAGGAGTTCTCCTGGTAGGAATGCCGGGAACAGGAAAAACCCTGCTCGCCCGAGCCGTGGCTGGAGAGGCGAATGTCCCGTTTTTCTCCATCAGCGGTTCTGATTTCGTAGAGATGTTTGTCGGTGTGGGAGCAGCAAGAGTCAGAGACCTCTTTGCCCAGGCTCAAAACCATGCTCCCTGTATCATTTTCATTGACGAGCTGGATGCCCTCGGAAAGGCACGCGGGGTCAATCCCATGGGTCGGCACGACGAACAGGAGCAGACACTCAATCAACTCCTGGCGGAGATGGATGGTTTTGACCCCAATACAGGGGTGATTATCATGGCCGCTACCAACCGCCCTGAGATTTTGGATCCCGCTCTTCTCAGACCCGGGAGATTTGACCGTCATGTGGTGGTCGACCGACCCGATATCAATGGTCGAGAGGAGATTCTGAAAATCCATGCCAAGAATGTCAAATTATCTCCTGATGCCGATCTGAAGGTCATCGCTTCAAGAACTCCCGGATTCGTGGGGGCAGACCTTGCCAACATTGTAAACGAGGCGGCTCTTCTTGCAGCCCGAAAGAACAAAGAGTTTGTCGAGATGGCCGACATCGAAGAGGCCATCGACCGTGTGATCGCTGGATTGGAGAAGAAGGGAAGACTGATGTCCAAAAAAGAAAAGGAGATCGTCGCCTTCCACGAATCCGGTCATGCGATTGTCGCCTCCCTGTTGCCGAACGCTGATCCCGTTCGTCGGATTTCCATTGTCCCGAGGGGAATCTCTGCACTGGGTTATACGCTTCAATTACCAACGGAGGATCGTTATTTGATGACCAAAACAGAGCTCCTCGACCGCTTGGCCGTATTACTGGGCGGGAGAGTCGCTGAGGAAATCATTTTCGGAGAAATCTCCACCGGCGCTCACAACGATCTCCAGCGGGCAACCGATATTGCCACCAGTATGGTGAAAGAATTCGGAATGAGCGAAAAATTGGGTTATGTCACCTTTGAGAAGGAAAAGAAGCCCCTTTTTCTTCCCTCTTCATTGTTCCCCACCAGAGAATATAGTGAAGACACAGCGAAACAGATTGATGAGGAAGTCAAGAAGATCGTGGATGAAACCTATCTCAGGGTCAAAGAAATATTGACGCTGGAGAAAGACAAAATGGAAGAACTTGCCCGTCTCTTGCTGGAAAAGGAGGTGGTTGAAGAGGCGGATTTGAAAAAGATTCTCAAATTAACACCCCCCAACCCATGATAAAAGGAATTTTTAAACATCTTCGGACAAAGGTCTTTGCAGGAATTTTGGTCATCTTGCCCCTCGGGATTACCTTTCTTGTCCTGAAGTTTGTCTTCAACACCCTGGATAGCATCCTCGGTCCGCTGATGCCCCAATGGACGATCTATCTTTTTAATCGAGAATTTTTCATCCCCGGGATGGGGATCATCGGTTTCTTCCTGTTGCTCTATCTGTTCGGTGTGATTACCACCAATGTCTTGGGTCGTAAACTGGTCCATTGGGGGGACCGCCTCTTTACGAATATTCCGGTTGTAAAGAATATCTACCTTTCATCAAAACAACTGACCGATGCCTTCTCGGCAACTCGTAAGGGTTCCTTCCGGCAGGCTGTCTTTATCGAATTTCCGCAGGAAGGAAATTACATGCTCGGCTTTGTGACAAACGAGTTGTCCGATCTTCAGGACCAAAGGAAGACCACTGTTTTTGTTCCGACCGCTTTTGTCCCCCCTCAAGGTTTTCTTCTCTTCCTTCCTAAAGAAAAGATCCTTCCCTCTCAGCTGACGATTGAAGAGGCGATCAAGGCCATCATGTCTGTAGGGATTGTCACCCCTCATACTCTTTCCGTTGCCTTATCAAGCTCATCCCCTGAGAAGGAATCGGTTGAAAAATCTGAAGGGATGAATTATCTTAATCCAAAAATCGAAGGAGGCCCGCGAAGATGACTGGAGTCATTCTTATTGTTGGTGTGATTGCCGTGATCGCAATTATTCTCTCCCTACTGTCTGCGATTGGTTCAGGTCCAGCGGCATTGGTCATCTCATTGATTGCGATCGGCATTTCGATCCTTGCCTACCATCGTACCGGCGGAACCGCTGAACTGATGCGAAAGATTGAATCCGGCGATCCCGCCGAAGACCTAAAGAAACAGATGGAGGCGTTGACAACGATGACCAATTCTTTGAGAGAGAAAACGGCCGACGCTCTGGATCGCCTAGAGAAGGCCATCCGAAAAACAGACAAAGACGAATAGGCTCAAATGAAGATGGGTTCTTTTCTTATAGGAGCGAGTGATGGATAAACCTCTACAAATCCTCCTGGCAACGCCTGAAGCCGTCCCTTTTGCCAAAACAGGAGGTTTGGCGGATGTGGCCGGGGCCCTCCCCAAATTTCTTCGGGCCATGGGTTGCGAGATAAAATTAGTCATGCCCTATTACCGGATGGTGAAGGAATCGGGCCATCCCCTTCAATATCTGGGTGAAGAGATTGAGATTCCCCTTGGAGATGAGAAACTCAAGGCGGATATTTACTTGAGCCATCTCAGCCAGGATATCCCCGTTTATTTCATTGGCCGGGGAGAGTTCTTCGACAGGGAATACCTCTACGGCTCTCCCAAAGGGGATTACTTTGATAATGCAGAACGTTTCATCTTCTTTTCCAAAGCCGTTCTCACCTTCTGTCAGCACCGCGGGTTCTCCCCGGATATCATCCACCATCATGAATGGCAAACCGGATTGATCCCCGCTTATCTCAAATCGGTCTACCGGAAGGACCCTCTTTTCTCCCATACGGCCACCGTGTTCACCATCCATAACATTGCCTACCAGGGGATATTCAAGAAGGAGAAATTCGCCCTGACAGACCTTCCGGCGGAAATGTACAATCCGGAGGGAATCGAATTCTGGGAGAGGATCAACTTCATGAAGGGGGGAATTGTTTATGCCGATGCGATCAATACCGTGAGCCAAAAATATAGTGAAGAGATCCAGACCTCAGAATATGGATATGGATTAGAAGGCATCTTGAGAAAGAGAGGAGAGAACCTTTATGGAATTCTCAATGGAGTGGATTATCAAGACTGGAATCCTTCCCATGACCCTCACCTCGCCGCCCGATATGACTTGAAAGATATCTCAGGGAAAAAAGAATGCAAAAAAGATCTTCTGAAGGAACTTCATCTCCCCGCCTCGCTTGAAAACGTCCCGCTTTTGGGAATGATCTCTCGACTGGCCGATCAGAAAGGGTTCGACCTTCTGATGGAAATCCTGAACGAACTCTTCTCGCTCGATATCGGATTCGTTTTATTAGGAACAGGGGAGCAGAAATACCATGATCTCTTTACCCAGGTGGCGCGCAAATATCCTCAAAAAGCCGGCATCCGAATTGCCTATGATGACCGGTTGGCTCATAAAATCGAAGCGGGAGCAGATCTCTTCCTCATGCCATCCAAATATGAGCCGTGCGGCCTCAATCAAATATACAGTTTGAAATACGGAACAATTCCTGTGGTGCGTGCCACCGGAGGATTGGATGATAGCATCATTCAATATGACCCGGCTACAAAAAAAGGGACTGGCTTTAAATTTACCCGATACGATGCAAAAGAATTCCTCGCCACCCTGAAGGAAGCCATCCGTATTTATTCCGAGCCGGAGCAGTGGGGACAACTTATCCGAAATGCCATGATGGCAGATTTCTCCTGGGAAAGATCATCGGAGGCTTACCTTCAACTCTATCGAAACACTTTGGAACAGAAGAGAGAAAATATCTCAACATGAAACATCCCGGGGAGGTCAGCATGAGGAAAAGAAGGAGCCCTATCCGAATAGGGAAATTCCTGGTTTTGATGGTTTTACTTCTCCCGGGCCTCCTCCATGCCAAAAACTCTCCCATTAAAAATTTTGAACATCCCAGGTTGATTGAAACGCGAGAATTACAAAACCTGACCCATCATCCTTCCCTCCGTATTATTGACATGAGAACCTCACTCCTTGACTATCTCAAAGGGCATATCCCCAATGCCGTTTATCTTCATTTTGAGAATCTCCGGGTTCCGGA
>DCUS01000124.1:9587-13820 GCA_002327885.1 Syntrophaceae bacterium UBA2208 | reverse complement strand
GAAATCTTCAATCTCTTTCGTAAAACCTGATCGTGAAAAGAGGCCAAGGCGAATACCTGTTGAATTGCCTTCGGAGGGAATTAAGAAGACTTTCCTCTGAAAGTCTCTTAGAACCTCCATCCCGATTGGTTTTTTGACCATTTGCATTCGGTCCAATAGGAATTGCATTTCCGATTCTCGATTGGCGAAAACCAATTAATCTTCCTTTGTCTGCTTTAAAGTAGACGATTAGGAATCTATTGTCAGTCCCTTGGCTCATCAACATTTTTACACTGCAATTCAAATTGAGCCCAACTCAAACAATCACATTGACAATCCTTCGGTTAAATGTCATACTATGTATGATTTTNNGGGAGCTTTTATTGCAGATTTTAGATATCGAATGGGACGAAGGAAATGTGCTTCATTTCGAACTCGGCCATGGGATTGAGCCGGAGGAAGTTGAAGAAGTCCTCGCTAACAAGCCCCTTTTCAGGCGCACGAAGAAGGGGCATTATGCAGCTTTTGGTCTCACCACTGCAGGGAGGTTCCTGACGGTTATTTTTGAGTGGAAACCCAAAGGTGTTGTACGCCCAATCACAGGGTGGGATATGAGGCGATCGGAAGTTCAGTATTATAAAAAACATGCGAGGTAAAGGATAATGAAGAAAGAAAAAAATAAGGATAAACAATGGGCCGATTACTACGACCAGGCGAATGTTTTCGATGAGCTCTTGGAGGANNCCTGTTGAATTTAGCTTAGAAGAACAACTCCACCATGACATTCTTTCAAGAAAAAGAAAAAGGAAACTTCAGAATATCACTATTAAGATGGATCCCCTTCAGGTTCGGGCGATTAGAAAATTGGCAACGACTAAATCAATACCCTATCAGACCCTGATCCGATATTGGCTCTCAGAAGAGATTAAGAAAGAATTGAACCTTTTAAAGTAAAACCCTTTCCTAANNGTCCTTCTTCAAAGACAACGAAAATAGGTCTTAGAGATGCCAACGAGATTGATAAAGGAATGCGGTGATAGAGAAAGGGGCTTAACGGAAAGATGGTTTTATATACGATGTCTACACGAATAGCTTTCTTAGTAGGTATAATTGGTTTGTTCTTAGTTTGCTCTTGTGCCACGGTGCCCAAAGAACCTCTTGCTTCAGGGGAGCTAAGATTATTAAGCATGCAGGTTCCAATGAAAGGAGACATCAAGGTAAACTTTCCATTCGTGGTCAATATTAATTTTGAGGCTGATGGTAAGCCGGAGATTCGAACAGCCTGTTTTTCCTTCTCGGGTGACGGCCCGTACTGTTTAAAAGTCACAGATGTGAACTACGGACCTTCTGGGTTAATCAAGGTACAAGTTCGGGCTAAAAATGCTGGCTCTTTTGCCTTGGAAGGTTATGTCTATTATCTTCGAGATGGGAAGGTTCAACCAACGAATATAGTGAACTCTCAAATCCGTGTTATTCCGTAATAAAAAAAGCCTGATTGGGACTGCTTACCAATGTACCACTGGTAGGGATTATCCTCAAGTAAATCCCGACGACCCGCCTGAAGGACTGCAAGAAGAGGTTGAGTCTGAACCTTTTGAGGAAGAGAAACTGGAGAGCACTTTATCGGGCTTTTTTCCTCCACAAGAGGGGCAGGTCAAATGGTCTCCCCCTTCATTGATCTTCTGGATCTTCTCAAAAATCTTCCCACATTTTCGACAAAGATATTCATAGATAGGCATTGTTTCCTCCTTTTATTAAGCATAGCGCATAACGCATGGCGCATAGAGCATAGCGAAAGACGATAGGCACCAAATCTCCATCACCAAAACCCAAACAAATTCTAATTGCCCAAATCCAAAATCCCAAACAAAATCATGCTGGTAATTCGAAAATTGGAATTTGGGACCTATTTGGGATTTGTAATAATTTCATATCCTGCATCGGTGATTGTTTTTTCAATTTTGTCGGCAGCAACCTCTTTTGTATTATCAAATCGAACTTCTCCTTTCGCAAGGTCCACCTGAACATTTTTAATCCCATCCAGTTGACCAAGCGCCTTCGTAACAGACATCACACAATGCTGGCAGCTCATCCCTCTGACTTTTAATGTTGTGAACACTGTCTTTTCCTCCTTGTCTATTTCCTTTTCCGCTATGGCCTGATCCCTCTCTTCAGGCTTCACCTTAGCCTCAACTTCAACCTTATCTTTTTCCATATCAGGGACCACACCTTCAACCTCGACCTGAGCCTGGTTTTTCATTAGCTCCTCATACCAGACCGTATGGCGTTCCTTCACATAGCCCAAATCCACCTCTCCAGTAAAGACCGATTTAACCAGAGGTCGATTTACCTTAAAGATCAATGCCACTAAATGAGCGAGGACACCCAATAGAAAGAAGATCGTGGCGAAAGTATGAGTCAATGTCATCGAGGTAATCAATGCTGGGGGGAGGTAAACACCAGGTAAATTCTTGATCACTTTGACGAGGCCGGTCAAAACTAAAATCAATCCCACCCCTCCCAGATAAGCATAGGCCAACCTCTGCTCAGGAAGATACTTGTCCGATTTCGGCTCCTCTCCAAAACCGAACATGCTTAAGATCGTTCTCAGAGAGGCCTTCATATCTCCTTTCTTTGGAAGGAGCCTTTGATGTCCAAGCCATCCATGATAGAAGGCGTGAAAAACCATGATGGAGACAAAAACAATCCCAGCGAGATAATGAATTTTCAGGTTGATGAAGAAGTCCCCTGCCCAACCCAGCCCTGGAATTTGAGTCACCATATACCTTTTATACATGGGAAGCTCTCCAAATCCTGAGAAGATCAGAAGAAGTCCGGAAATGGCTAAGATCCAGTGCTCGGCAAGTTCAATAGGGCTGTTGCGAAGGACGGTTTCTCTTTCCCTGATGATTCTCTCTTCCATTTTTATTAATCCTCCGTCTGCTTATTCTCGCTTGGTGCTATGCCCGGCTTGACTGAGCTCGCCGAAGCCTTTGCGCTCCGCTTCCTGTCGTAGAGGGCAAGACCAACGGCGCCTAGGGCACTGACCGCCGGACCGATCAAAAAACCTTTGGCCCATCCATTGACATCACGAAGTGGATTTTGAACCTTTCCCATCGTGAGTGTTGGTTTGGTCTCCTTCAACTTCATATCAATTTTCTCGAAAGGGATCCGGCTAACATAAAAAGTTCCTGTTCCACCATTTTCTTTCTCGCCATAAATAAATCCATTGATCTCTCTTGCCCGATCATGAGCCATCTTCAACATCTCGTCCCTTCTCCCGAAAAAGAGGGGCTTCTTATCTCCCAGTCTTTTTTCACAGGCCTCTACGCAGGCAGGGATCAGACCCTTTTTAGTTCTGTCATGGCAGAAGTCGCATTTATACATGACTCCTCCTCCTGCAGGCATAGGCTGAAGTTTGAGATAGATTCCTACTCCACTTTGTCTTTGAGGAATGTGCCAAGGGCAGACCGCTTTACATTTTGCTCCTCCTAAGCAGAGAGCATGATTAATCACCACGGAGCCATCCCCATGCTTATCCAGAGCTCCGAATGGGCAGAGATTGGAACAGGGCGGGTTTTCACAGTGCATGCAACGCCGGGGAATAAAAACATCCTCCCCTTCCACCTCAACCTTCTGAATCGTCGTCCAGTTATAGGGGGTAAGAGTACTGGTTACATCCCTCTTCCTTGACCAGTCATCATGTGTCTTTTGTGGCCAGAGATCTTTAATTTGTTCCTGGGGGTTTGGAAACTTTTTCTCATTTACCCTCCTGCAGGCTTCGACACATTTTGGCATGGGTTCATTCTTACATCCGTCGCACTTCGTGAGGTCAATCATTGTTGCGTAGGTCGGGGATTTTGTAAAAGCCACTTTGGATAACCCCAATACCCCAACCGCACCCGCTCCTGTTACAATAGCTCCTGTCTTAAGAAAGTTCCTTCTCGTCCATCCCTGTTTGTCTTCCATAAAACTATCTCCTGTTAATAACCCTATGCTCTATGCCTGCCTGCAGCAGGCACGGCGCCATGCCCTTTGCGTGTTTTATTTAGGCCCAATCGATATACCTTGAGACCGCCTTCTGAAACTCCTTTAAGGCCGCCCCTCTTTTGACCTCGGGCTCCTTCTGAGTCTTATCCAGGCATTCCTCCATATAGGTCTGAACGATGGCCATCCCCACCTTTTTCACAGCGGCGGTGACGGCAGCCACCTGCGTCAGAATATCTGCACAAGCAACCCCTTCCCCCACCATCC
>DCUS01000124.1:0-9569 GCA_002327885.1 Syntrophaceae bacterium UBA2208 | reverse complement strand
GCATTGCTTTTAACGAGGTGAAAAACAGGATGCAAGGAAGAATAAGATGACAAACAAGAAATTTCCCTATATTCTTTGCTTATTTCTAATTATCCCCTTGTCCGGTGCGATGGCATCGCCTCAAGAAATAGCGATCGTTTCATTGAAAGTGGGAGAGTGCGAGCTTACTGTTGAATCAAATGAAAAGTGGCAGACATTAAGGTTACGCGCACACCATCCTAAATATAAGGGCTGTCATATCACCCGTGACGACATGTTATTGGCGCTTGAGGGTGCATTTTCAAAAACGGACTCGCCAAAGATCGAAGGCAATTATTCCTCGTTATTTATCGGAAGGCTCATCGACTACCCTTGGCTGTCGCAATATCTGGCGACCGTTGCCCACCATGATCCCGGATGGGATTTTAAGAAGGGTAAACCCGCAGCCATAGACATCAATAAATATGTGTCTCAAGTCCTATTTAAAAAAGAGTTGATTGCACAGATCGAAGCGTCCTTAGCAAAAGGCGGTTACAGAATTTTAGGCGTAACGGTTGAAAAAGTCCTCGTAGGGGGTTTTCGTGAGGTGCCTCTTTATCAAGGGAAAATATTTTCAGGAAAGGTGCCTTATGATGCGATGGTCTGGTTCAGGCTCAAGAAGAACTGACATTTTACCCCGTTAGAAAGCCCCAGTATTTATACTGGGGAGGGTGGAAATAAAAAGCATCAGCTCCTTATTGAGGGTGGAGTCAAAGCCCCATCCCTTCTAACGGGCTTTACTTACCAAATGATAGTTGGTGGATATGTCTTTCCTAACTTACATTTTCCGCAATGGGCTCTGGATTTCGATACCGTTGTTTGTTATTTCAGCGGCGTTGTTGGCCTTTTTTATTTTGAGCGTGATCAGGGTGGTGAAACAAGCCCATCTCCTCAGTGTCCCGCTCCTGGAGCAACAGGAGATTGAATTTTCCGAGGCCGGCCGCGTCGTTCTGTGCACACAAGGACCTCACCTCTCATTCCGCTTCACAAAGCTTGACTATGAACTGGTCGGAGATGGTATCTTTGTCGAGGGCAGAAAGATCTGGCCTCCGAAGAGGACGACTGGTTTCTCGTGGATAAGATTGGAGGTGCAGAGCTACAGAATCCCGAGGCCGGGGCGTTACATCCTGCGGACCAGGGGGCTTGAGCCCGGCAGTACAGCGGATTCCGAGCATCGGATTGTGTTCATGAAACCGCATCTGGCCCGAAGAATCGGGCACGTGATCGGGATCGTCCTCGCAGGGGTGCTTTTCATCGGAAGCATCGTTCTTTTCTTTCTTCGGCTATTATCCAAGGATGGCAGCCCCTGAGTGACATTCAAGCAGGAGTAACTCTGTGATGACCAGGAGATATATATTATTTCTTTGTCGAAATCGTAGGGTTAACGGTTTTGTAGGTCATCATTCCCTCGGCCTATAAGCCATTCGAAGAGCGGCTCGCTCTTGTGGATCTTGCACGCCGGATTGAATCGGCATTCGATTGATTCTATCGTTTTCAGGAGGCCATGGCAAAGGTTGAAGGGGGAAGCAACATGATCCGATGTTCACAATGCGGAAAAGAGTTTAATCGACAAGCCGGGGACCAATCTGTAGCGTCCATCTCCGGGAGTATCATGGGGGACGAATACATTGAGTCGTATTATTTTTGCAACCAATGTGAGGTCTACACGGTGAAAATCCATCACGACCGGTTCCTCGGAGAGGATGAAATCTTTGTACGGGGTCCGGTGCCGAAACCAGAGGGGGATGCAAAGGTTGAATTGATTAAACAATGTTCTAACCCGTGGGACAAGAAGTGCCGCTGCAGCGCGCACCAGTCCTATTTTGACGGAGCGCTTGACTGAAAAGGAGGCCGGGAGAGAAAAATGAAACTTAATCCAAATGATAAGGCACCGGATTTTGGACTTTTAGATCAAAATGGAAAGAAGGTCCTCCTTTCGGATTTTAAGGGAAGCAAGCTTCTTCTCTTCTTCTATCCAAAGGCGGGGACGTCTGGCTGAACAACCCAGGCGGTGAGCCTGAGAGATGCCGGGAAGCATCTCGCTCAATTGAAAGTGGCTGTGGCAGGGATCAGTCCTGACCCGCCTGCCACCCAAAAGAAGTTTGCTGAAAAAAATAGTTTGAATTTCCCTCTCCTTTCGGACCCCGACCACAAGATTTCTAAAGGTTATGGGGCCTGGGGACCAAAAACAATGTACGGGAAAAAATTTGAGGGGATCATTCGTTCATCTTTTCTGATCGACGAAAAAGGTAAGATCATCGCGGTCTGGCACAAGATCAGCCCCCAGGCTACGGTGCCAGAGGCTTTGAAGGTATTGGAAAAATAAATCGAGGGAGTGAATCGATGCGAATCAAGACAAACACCATTGAAATCAATTACGAACTCTCTGGCAAAGAGGGCGCTCCGGTTGTGGTCCTCAGCCATTCATTGGCGTCCAGTCTGATGATGTGGAATCCTCAGATGGAGGCTTTGAATCCTCATTTCCAGGTGCTCCGTTATGATATGCGTGGTCACGGGAAGAGCGACATCACCTCTGGTCCCTATACATTGGATCTTTTAGCAGACGATGTCATTGGATTACTGGATGCTTTGAAAATCGACAGAGTCCACTTTGTCGGATTATCTATTGGAGGGATGATCGGTCAGTCTCTTGCATTGAACCACGCCCATCGACTAAGAAGCCTTACCTTGTGCGACACAGCTTCCATGATTCTTCAAGAAGCTCAGCCCATTTGGCAGGAGCGTATCGATAAAACTATCAGCAAGGGAATGGAGGCTCAGGTGGACGAAACCATGGAGCGCTGGTTCACCCCGCCTTTTCTCAAGCAGGGCTCTCCGATGCTGGATATCATTCGAAAACAAATTTTAGCCACATCCGTCCAGGGTTATATCGGCTGTTCGGAAGCCATCAGGAAGCTGAACTATCTGGACCGGCTTCCTGAAATCAAATTGCCTACACTCATTATGGTTGGGGAAGATGACCCCGGCACACCGGTCTCGGCCTCAAAAGCCATGCATGGGCGCCTATCCAATTCAAAATTGGTGATATTGTCTTCCGCCCGCCACCTGTCGAATATCGAGCAGGCTAAGGCCTTTAATGAGATTTTGTTAAAGTTCTTAAAGGATCAATGAACCCCTAAAAAGAACATTTTTAACTATTCATATTCCTTTGGAACAGCGCAAATCATGATGAAGGGGGCTTTTGGCGATCTGTTTTTATATTGATGTTTTTCATCCGGCAGGACAAGAACAAAATCACCTTTTTTCACTTCATGTTCCCTCCCGTTTTCCTCCACCAGACATCCTTGGCCCTCCATAATATAATTTAAATGCTCAAAGGGATGTTTGTGGAAAGGGGTATGACCCTCCGGCTCAATGGTAAAGACCCGGAAGGAAAAGTGGGGGGCCCCATCCTGCTTGGAGAGTGGGACCTGTTTATAAACCTCTTTGGCGCCTTCCATATTTGCCTTGATCTTCTCAATCTGATCCAGATTTGATATCTTCATAAAGACTCCTTATAAAAATAGTTTAAAAGATGGGAAGGCAGGATGTCAATCAATCCTTGACACTCATATCGCCCAGTCGGTATACTTCGGCTAATTTGCCGAATATGAATCTCTGAGGGAGGTAAAAACATGTCGTTCGGTTTCAATGCGGATGAAATTTTCCAGATAGGCGTCCAGATTGAATCAAACGGACAAAAATTCTATGAAACAATTGCAAAAAATACCTCTGATTCTTCTGCGCAAAAAATCTTTTTGGATCTTGCAAAGTGGGAATCTCAACATATAGAACTTTTTAAAAAGTGGCAGGCGGAATTACCCGATTCTGCGAAACGAGGAGACCTTTTTGATCCAAACCAGGAACTCCATCTCTACTTGAAAGCAACGGCTGACAGCCATGTGTTTATAAGGAATAAGGATATTCCTGAACTGGCCTCAAAGTGCAAAACGCCGGTCGAAGCCTTAGAGCTCGCCGTGACCTTTGAAAAGGATTCTGTGGTCTTCTACACCTCGATGAAAAAACTGGTTCCCGAACACCTTGGAAAGAATAAAATGGATACCCTGATCGACGAAGAGATCAGTCATATTTTCATGCTGACGCAGAAAAAGAAGGAATTAGAAATAAAAGGATAACGCTATATAGACTTCAAAGCCTTTCCCAGATGAAGATTGGATTGGGAGAGTTTTCCTGCCGCCTCTTCGATTTCGGTCTTTACAAGATCCAAACCCAACTCACCCGCCCTTTGAGCCCATTTTTTATATTCTTCCATATGGCTCTCATTATGCTCAACCCAGTGTTCGATGACCACTGATAATTTTTTCTTCTCGTCCATCCTTTCTCCTCCTTGCCATTATCCGTCACGCCCGATTCAAGGCTTTTTCCAGAGCGCTGCCACAAAAGCGCCTGACTTCGCATTTTTTCTTTTTCCTTCAAGCTCTATCCCGACAGCCCCGTCCATCCTTTCTTCTTTTCTGAAATGGATGGCTGTCTTGACCACACCTCTCACAGAAGCAAGGGAACGCAGTTCATCGGGAGATCTGAAAATCGCTTTCTCAAATATCGTATGTCTCTCCTTTGCTTCTGCATTTCTTCGTAAGGCCCAGGGACTCAGGCTGTTCAGGGTCGCCAAAACAATGGACCCTCCCCTCTTGGTAACGCGGAAGAATTCCTTTACTGCACCCTTGGCATTCCCAATGAATTCAACGGCTGTCACTGACACGACCTTGTCAAAATAGTCTTCTCGAAAAGGGAGGGTTAAGATATCTCCTAAAACTGTCTGGAAGGGATATCCCCTGAGTTTCTCTCTCGCATGAATGAGCATCGGGAGGGATATATCCAGTCCGATGACGGTTGAACCGATTGAGAGAATATCGAGCGTGAATATCCCTGTGCCACAGCCAGCATCCAGAATCATCTCTCCCTGTTTGGGCTTCAACAGATCCAGGATCAATTGTGCTTCATACTGCTTGACAAGAGAACCGATGGGTGTGGTGAACCACCTATCATAAACCTCAGGCCATTCATCAAAAAGCTGGGGCTTCTCCTTACCCATAATAAAACCTTAACATCTGTGATAGAGGGAATCAAATGAGATGATTTTAAGGAGAGGATAAAAAGCGGTCTTTAATTTGAATAAATCATTTCACTATCCAAAATCGGGCGAAGGTTATTTTGTGAAGACCTTGTGTCGTAGGGGAATTGTCTCAATAAATCGGAGACTCCTCCCCTCCCCTTTTAATTCGTCACTAATAACCGGACCGATCCCTCGGTTCATGATAAGGATCTCCTCCATGAGGCGGTGGGGGATATCGATGGGGATGAGGGTATCGATGGGGATATCGATACGGATATCCATAATAATAGTAGCCATGGCTATAAGGATAACCATAACTGTATCCATATCCGTAACCATGGCCATAACCGTAGCCATACCCTCCTCCATACCAAAGACAGCCCGATAACATCACACCCGCCAGAAGGAAAAACCCAAGAAGAACCAGTTTCTTATTCATATCGTCACTTCCTTTCACCTTTACCCCGTTAGAAAGCCCCAGCATAAATACTGGGAGTGGTGGAAATAGAAATCATCGGATTCTTATTCCTGCCTACCGACAGGCAGGGAGGGCGGGGTCAAAACCCTGCCCTTTCTAAAAGGGTTTACTTATTTAGACGGGTCTCCAACTATTTTATTCAAATTTGAAACAACCGTTATATATTAAGGCTTTTTTAAAATGAACCAGCTCGGCTTAAGCTTGGAATCCATTTTCTTGTAGATTCCTTCCCCTGAAGCAGAGATTTGACAGGCCTCAACGAGAAGCGTAGATTTCTTTTGGAAATAAAGGAGTCACCTTTTGAATCACGATTGGGGTCGTTCCGAGGCTGTTGAAATAAACACAAAAAACCTAAGTCCGTGTCGGGAAACGTTCCCTTTTTGGGATTGTCACTTACAGAATTGTGTTCCCAATATCGGATGACGTAGCGCTGCCAGATTGATCAGGTGGCTGATCATTGCCCCGTAAGAATACCCGGCCAATTCCGCGCTTTGTACAATACTGGTTTCCAACGTAATGTCTGGATTAGGGTTTATGTCCAGGACATAAAAGGTACTGTTTCGTAGCCGGATGTCGAGCCTGGTATAGTCCTGGCAACCAAATATGCGGTACACTTCCATGGAAGTTTGTTCCAGTTGATGCAATTGCATATCATCCAGCATGGCAGGTATTTGAACCTGGATCTCTTCATAGTGGCGGGACCCCGGACGATATTTGGAGTCAAAGGTGCACAACCGGTCACGCAAACTTTCAAACCTGGAAAAATCCATTTCCGCCGGAGGCAACATCCGAACCCCTCCATTACATATGTTCTCCCACAGGGAGACGTGAAACTCCCGGCCGTCGATGAAGTCTTCAACAATTGCGGGTTGGTGAAATTGTTCCGTGACGGCGGCGATTCGTTCTGTAAGTTCATCCGGTGTTTCCACGACTGATGCGCTTGTTATGCCATAACTACAGTGTTCCTTTGAAGGCTTAACAATAGCCGGAAAGCAGTCCCAGCCGTCCGGGCAGGGAGATGGGTAAATCCGCCAGCATGGTGTTGGCACCGCATTCTGACGAAGTAATTCCTTCACTTTATCCCTGTCCCAACTCAACGCCAGGACATCCGCTGGTGAACCGGTGTAAGTGAAGTTCAGCGATGTAAGTATCTGGGCCACCATCGCTTCACTGTGCGGTATGCCGGGCAACTCCTCGCACCAATTCAACACGATATACTTTTCGGGATCGAAATCACGCAGACGCAGAGAAAGGTTGGCATCGGTGACACGGACACTCGTCACCGGATGTCCAAGATCTCGGAGGGCGATTTCGATTTTCTGGGCGCCATGGACGGCTTCTTCTATTTCGTTACTCAGCCACGCAGGGTCGACATTATAAAGTATCAACACAGGTAAATCCGTTCGGTTTTCTTTGACAGACATGCAACCTTCCTTTCTCCTGGGTCCACTTCCCCCCGGGCCGGTGTCTTAGGCCTCTATTGATGGGGAGGAAGAAAACGGGCCTTGAGATTACACCTGAACGTCCTGCTTCCGGTTCTCCCCTTCGTTTTTCAGACCTGACTGAAGAAATCCAGGCGATATTTGATGATTGTTCCTTTAAGGCACCCTCTAATAATTCCAAATTTGTCACTCCCGCCCCGTATCAAGTACGGGATAAACTCCAGCGGGAGTCCAGCGATGTCAAAAGTGTTTAGATTCCTGCCTTCGCAGGAATGACATTTTTAGAGGAACCCTTAATGCTTATCGGATAAAGCAAGGGAGGAGAAAGATCAAAACCCCAATACATCATTGCGAACGATATCATTTCGTTTATTTATTTCCAAATAGTATTCAGTCGTTACCTATCGAAAATAAATAATTATTACCCCATTGTCAACGTAAATCTTAATACTTCTTAACACCTTTAACACCCAGTGTTCAACTCGATTACAAGAATTGAAAAGGAAACCAACCTGGCACCAGCCTGTGGTGAGAGGATTTGCAGTTCTTTGATGCGGGATTGCGTTGGTCCACCGCAGGCCTCGAAACCGGAGAAAGACTCACAGATGGGCAGACAACCGCCAGATGCCGTGGAAGATGAGAGGTTCTTTTTCTCGGCTCGTCAACCCGTCGGGACCCCGGATCCTGGTCAGGACAAATATTTTCTAAGTCATTGTTTCTTCAATTTTCATCGACGGGGGTTGACAACCTCGAACTTATTACAACCGTTATCGTCTTTTTCAACTGGAAATTATCAACTCTTGATGTAGACCGATCCTACCTCTTTGGAGGTAAAATAAGCACCGAACGCCGGCACTCTCACACCTGAAAGATTTTTTGCTCAGCTGGGGTGAGGATCTCATAGCCATTTTTAGTAACTGCCACGGTATTTTCAAGCCCCACAGAACCTTCCCCGGGGAAAACAATTTTAGGTTCCACAGCGAAAGTCATCCCCTGCTCCAGTGGATAAGGCTGCCCCTGGGCAATGAAAGGTAATTCGTTTAGCTCCAGGCCGATGCCGTGTCCAATGAAATGGGTCTGAAGCCCTGACGGCCCCAGATAACTATCTTTATACCCCAGCTTTTCTGCCAGTCGAAGGGTCTTTAAAAAGATGGCTTCACAATCCATCCCTGGTCGGGTTTCTTCCAAAACAGCATCATGAATCTCTTTGCAGGCTTTATAAGCATCGATGAATTTTTGTTTCATTTTTCCGATGGAGAACATACGTGTCTCATCTGCCTGGTAGCCATGAAAGCACGTTCCAAAGTCTACGAGTATCGGCTCATGGGCTCTCATTTTTTTAAGGCTTCCCCCGACCGGAAAGGCTGGTGAAAGTCCCAGTCCGCCCATCGGGGAATCCGACTGACTGACAATCCCTCCTGTGATACCGCTCAGAACATGCCAGGTATAAGCCTCATAGTTTAGAGACCTCACCCTGAGAAGCCCTTCATGGCCGGACCTCTTTGCAACTGCTTCCAGGAGGCCACCGAACTCAATCTCTGTCATTCCTTTCTTAAGGATCTTTCTGGCCTGTTGATAAACCTTTTTTCCTATTTCTCCTGCCTTCCTCATCAGATTGATCTCAAAAGAGGATTTAGTCTTACGGGTTTCTTTCAGGATCGAAGAAACATCCATGAGCTCGGTTCCCATAAAAAGTTCCTGGAACTTAAGGTAATCCCTCACAGGCAGAACATCCAGCTCCAGTCCCAGGGTCTTCGGAATTTTGCCAATATGGGTTTGCATAAGCAAAGGGACTTCCCTGTTGGATTTTAATGCAACGGTTTGCTTAACAGGTGATTCCACTCTGGCTCGCTCCAACTCCCTCTTAATCATGAGGAGTGGTTCTCCTTTAAGAGGTATGAAGAGAAGGCCTTCTTGAGTCGTCCCTGAAAGATAGTAAAGATTCATCTTTTGAATCACCAGAAGACCTTCTATATCTTTTTTTTCCATCCCGCCTCTAATCTTGATGATGCGGTTCTCTAACTCCTTAATTGGGGTATATTGAAAACCCAAAGATCGGCTCAATCCTCTCAATTCCTGTCGCACCCATTCATCGTGATTCATCTTCTCTCCTCTCGCTTCCGGTCAAACCGGAAGATATTATAACTTTTTTACAAAATTCTTTCTAAATTGTAAAATGACAATAATGAATCTTCCCTCACCCTCTCCTGCCACCCTAAGGGAAGAGTTTGGGGTCAGACAATCTTAATATTCTGTTGGCCGATTCATCAAAAAATTGTTAGGCAGAATCAAATTCAATTATTAGAAGAGGAGGCTCAAAATGGATACTGCAAGAGATCTTTTAGGAAAGAGGGAATCTAACATGAAACGCCTGGAAAAAGAAGCCCCTAATCTTTGTCATGGATTCAGGGAATTCATAACGGATTGTTTTAGACCCGGGGTTTTAGATCGAAAGCAAAAGGAATTGATGGCAGTGGCAGCCACAGTCGCTGTCCGGTGTATACCTTGCGTGGCCCATCATGCAAATAACGCTATTAAAGCCGGAGTGACAAGG
>DCUS01000243.1:1965-5904 GCA_002327885.1 Syntrophaceae bacterium UBA2208 | reverse complement strand
GAAAAGCATTTACAGATTGCGATGAACTCTGGGAGACTCTCAGTTCATCAAAAAAAATAAGACTCATAAATAAAGAGAAAAAAACCAACTTTATTAAGCAAAAAACTAATCTTAGGAGCAAATGATGAAAGGAGATTTTCAGAAGATGCCCATACGATGGCTCCAGGAGATTATTTATCTGCCTGGAGCCTCACGTTTTAACGTCCTGAACTAATAGGTAAACCCTAACTCTTCTGCTCCGATACTCAGAGCAAAGAAAGGAGGCAAGTTATGAAGCAGTCTATCTCGATTTTAGTATTGAGCGTAGTTTTATTAACTATTTTTGGTTTAGATGTCTGGGCCCAGGGAAAAGAAGAGACCGAATCGATCAATGTCTCCTGGTATGTTACAACGAAAGTCGTCCCTTTAGGAGCGGACAGGATTTACGTGACTTATGAAGCGATTGGTTTAACTGTCACTGACACAGGTGGGGGTCTATTTCACGGGGCTACAGCACGTGTTCTTGGTGGAATGACCATCGAAAAAGGGTTCTATAACGATGAATATGCTTGTGGTGTTTGGAACCTCCCAAGTGGGGATAAAGTGTTTATGACTTTTAAGATGGCCGGCAAAGCAGGAACAGGGGGTGTTGCCAAGGGGCCTTTCACAATCATAGGTGGAACTGGCAAATGTGCTGGCATCCAGGGAAGTATGGAAGGAACCCGAACCATGGTTCAATCAGCCCTGGAGGTGGCTGGCCAGAGTTATTTAAAAGGAAAATTACAGTATAAGTTGCCTTGAGATGGGTGATAAGTGGACAGACTACTTTAAAATTTCAAAAAAATAATCCGAACCTCTTTCTTGAGGAGAAGGGAGTAATGCTATGATTTTAAGCAAAATAGGTATGTTACCAATAATTGTTTTAGCTTGTGTGGCTCTATTTATCCCTATTGCCTGGGCACAACAGTCATTTGATATCACCTACTGTGCCACTTCGAACATGACAACGGTTTCAGCAACCGATGGGTTGATTATTTTAAGCCTGGACACAAAGGGCATCGCTTTTAGTAATCATGAAAATAAGGTTTTTGATAACATGACATTTCATGGCGTGGCTGTTGGAAAGGTTGTTGCAGGCAAGCCCATCGGAACCGGTTATTTTAAATACATGGATCCGGATGGGGATATTATTGTCTGGGAGCTTTCCATTGATGTCCCGGTTGACACCTTAAAGGCCATTCAAGGGACCGGTAAATACAAAGGCATCAAGGCCGAAGGGAAAGCAGCACTGATTACCAAAGCCAAATCGATAACGCCAGACACGCGTCAAGTTTGCCGTAAATTTACTGGAACATTTGAATTGCCGAAATAGAATTGAATCAGGGGGACACTTCTCTGATTACAATTGGAGAGTGTCCCTTTTATTTTCTATTTAGACACTTTGTACTGAATTTTTCCGGTCATTTTCCCGATCCAATCTTTCAGGCTATCGAGGACTGTTTTCCCTTTGACCGTCAGCTTGGTTTCTGCGGTCTGTTTTGAAATCATGCTCTCCACTTTTGCTGTATAAACGCCTTTTGGAATGGGTGGTTGAGAAATTACGACGACATTCTGAAATTTCTCATTAAACGTGACATCCGCCTTCAAAAACTCCATGATCTTTGTTAAAGCAGGCACGGGTGCCTTAAAGGTCCCATCCGGTTTAATTGAAGCTTCGGCTGCGATGACTTTAATTTCATTCGGGCCTTTGAGAGTTATTAAAACGGAATCCTCTGCTTTCGCCTGAAACCCAGCCCCCTCGAAAACAATATTCGTATCCCTCATCTTTACGACCCCAAGACGAACGGTCTCCGGGTTCACAATCACCTGCGGTCCGGAAATAGAAGGATTTAGAGTTTTAGGCGGACTCGCACAACCGGAAACGATAATGAGACAAGCGAATGTGATTAATCCTAAGAAGCAAAACCTTTTTTGAGTATTCATTTTATCTCCCCCTTTCCTCAAGAAATCGCAAAGCGCCTGCCTACCGCAGGCAGGAATGGAGCAAAGCGCATAGAGAATTAATTTTTTAAATATAAAAGAGAATAACGCTATGCGCTATACTCTATGCGGTTTTTCCAATGATCGCTTCCGATAATCTTTCAACCATTGAAGCTGCTTCTGCATCAGGCAGACAGTACTTCATTTCTATGAATTTTTTCCTGAACCGAGCAACCTCTTTCGCCACCGGCCGTTCTTTTAAAATAACCTCGCCCATATACTCTGCTAACGCCGCAAAATCCTCCTCCTTCATCCCGAAGCGCGTCATCTCCTGAACCCCCGCCCTCAAACAACTCGCCGTCGTAAAGGCCTCGTCATCCGGCGCTCCCTGATAGTTCACGATGATGTTATTTTCTTCCAACCTTTCAGCCATCATCGGTCCTTTTCCGTAACCGACTCTAATGATCACCTGGTGAGTCTCCGTATATCCAACCTTCGGATCACCCTCAACCATTAATCCTTGATCCTTCAAAGCACGGGCAAATCCCTTGGCATTGGAAACGACCGCTTTCTGATAATCCTGTTTAAAAACATTCATTTCATAAGCAGCAAGTAAGAGGCCTACCAGTGTCCCTAAATGATGATTGCTGACGCTTCCGGGAAAAACTCGGCGAACAATCGCCTCCCATAGCTCTTCGTATTCCGTCCCCTCTGACATATTGCTTGAAATAACTCCTCTTTGTGGCCCGAAAAAAGTCTTATGGGTGGACCCGGTGACCATATCCGCACCTTCCTTAAATGGCTCCTGAAAATAGGGCCCGATCAAGCCCAAGACATGAGCCATATCATAAAGGAGGATGGGTCTCGGACTCATATTTGCGATCATTTGCGAAATCTCCTTCAATGGCTCTTTGTAAATCACCATGCTTTTCCCTAAAATAATTAACTCAGGTTTGTGTTCTTCTAAAAGCCCCTTTGTTTTCAAGAGATCAATTCGATAAGGATCTTCTTTCAAAACCGGGAAAGGAATCGTAGCAGGCCTTTCCGTAAGTGGATCATGGGCGATAAAATCTTTCAGGGCCCCCATGGGTTGGGCGCTTAGATGCCCTCCCCTCCCGATATGATGGTTCATCACTTTTCTGATCCTGCGAGGTTCACTTCTCCGATCCAAACGATTGAGATAATCCACAATCCCACTGAAGACAGCGGCATTGGCCATCTGGCCGCTGATCACCCTTGCCTCAACTTCTGAGCATCCGATGAAGCGCCTAAGCTCTTCTGCAAGAAGAACCTCGATCTCTCCGATCAATTTCGTTCCCTGGTAATAGAAGACATCGGTTTCTCTGAACGCCTTCATCAACCTATGTTCAGCGTACCGGCAGGAAGGATCGGCAATGGTAAGAAGCCTGACCAGAAAAGAGGGGGTTGTTTCTGAAGGGATGAGATTGATCGTCTCCTTTTGCCTCCAATGGGTGTTCTGCGCCACACGAGTGACTAGATCCTCTGTTAAGTCCTTCAGGTTTCCAACGGGAACCTTTCTCTTCTTCGGTTCTTGAATCAATATGGGATGCGCATAAGGCGGAGCTTCCCCGGAGAGATGCCTTTCCACAATCATCGCTTCAAACTTTTTTTCCCGATGAAGAACTTCTATTCTCTGTCCTTCCTTCAAATCTGCATCGACATAGGCCAATGCGATGGATCTCATCTTTTTTTCATCAGTCGGTTCTGAAAGGATCCCCCGTTCCGAAAAAATCCAATAGGGAACCATCGTTCCACTTGTCACGTGACCGATGAGTTCTTCTTTTACAAAAACCTCATCGCCCTGTCTGGCAATTCCCTGTCCGGTGATGGTAATTGCGAATATCTTCTTGGGTACCAACCGCCTTTCTTTTGGAGGCAATGGCTTTCCGCTCTCTCGGGCTCTCACCTCCTCAAATTGCCTTCTCAGAATATCCTTTCCGATGAATTCTCCTTTTAAAG
>DCUS01000243.1:0-1938 GCA_002327885.1 Syntrophaceae bacterium UBA2208 | reverse complement strand
TAAAGGGGAAGCCCTGCCTCCAATCTCAGGGTATCTCTTGCTCCTAAACCCACCGGGACTATCCCTTCTTCTCTCCCTGTCTCAAGAATTTTTTCCCAAATCGATAAGACTTTTTCCTTTGGTAAAAAGAGTTCAAAACAGATGGGCTCGCCCGTATAACCGGTTCTTGAGATCGTCACATAAACGTGCTCTCCCTCCAGTTCACAGACTCTTAAGCGATTTCTCCAGGGATCGGGAAGTTTTGTGGGATCATCCAAAAGAATCTTTTCCAAAACCCTCTTGACATGGGGACCCTGCAGGGCAATCATACCGATTTCATCCGTTTTATCCTCAATGATGAGGCCCTTGAACTGTTTCTTATGTTCGAGGAACCAATCCAAATCTCTCCCCATATTCGCCGCATTCACGACAAGAAGATAATTTGTCTCCAGAGATGGGTCCCCTTCCTCCAACCGATAGAGGTAGGCATCATCAATCGCCCCGCCGTGCTCATCCTGAACGAGAGTATATTGGGCGACACCAGGATCCAGAGCCATGACATTGTTCGTTAAAATGTATTGCATGAAAGGAATGGCATCTTTCCCCCGAATCAAAAATCGTCCCATATGGGAGATATCAAAAAGGCCGCCGGATCTTCTGGTGCCAAGATGTTCTTCAAGGATTCCCTTTTGATAAGCGACAGGCATTTCCCATCCGGCAAACTCAATCATCTGCCCGCCGTGCTCCTTATGCCAGGAATAAAGGGCCGTTCGTTTTAAATCTTTTGGCATTCGTCCNNTAGATGGGCTTTCTATATGATCTGACGATTTGCAATTGAAATCGAGTAGAACGGCACTGAGCTATGAGGCGCCAGTTCGTTCTATCAATTTAAATTTGTCCCATCGTCCGACGTCCGCTTCAGCGATTTGTCAGCTGGCATCAATGCAGAGCTCAGGGATTTCTAAGTAATATCAATTGGTTTATATCCGTATGCTACAACGATATCATCCGTTACGATATTGACATTCTTGCGTTTGAAATAGTCTCGCGTCCGAATTGAATCTTTTTTGCGCTCATCTGGTGGAAACTTTGCGTACCACCACGATGAAGATATGGCCGCAAAAAAGTCATATGCGGAGTACCCATCATTAAATTCATTCCGCCATATTACCCGCTTGCTCCGAATTCTTTCAAGATTGGACTTTTCAAGAAGGCGACGAATATATCTTTCTTTTCTTGGCCACCATTCAAATCTATAGCCTAGGACATATCGCTTATTTATACATCGTAGAGTTGCATCAATAGCTTCCCAGTAATGTTCGGGGCCATGTGCACCAACACAGACTAAACCACCCGGCTTTGCCACCCTTATCATCTCCTCAACGGCTAACCTCTGATTTGGCAACACGCCAAAGGTCATTCCAGATATCACAGCATGGAATGAACCATCTTTGTACGGCAAGTCTTCTGCGTCTAGTTGACAAAATGTGTAATCAACACTACCGACTGCTTCTTTTCCCTTGGCTTCCTTCAACATGAATGCCGATATATCACCACATACTACTCTTTCCGCTCCATTCTCCAATGCAATATGTGCAAGTGCACCTGTACCACACCCTACATCCAAGACTCGCATTCCATCAAAAGATAATCCTTCTAATTGGATCCGGGCCGATCGATCTTGAAGATGATATCCAAGTCCATCGTATTGATGAACATGCTGTGAAAATTCGCCCTCATAGCCTTTCTTAATTCGCTCCTTCATACCTGAAAGATCGCCAGAACCTCTCGTGATTAGTGACAGGATATTATTAGCTTCCACCAGTAGTTTCATTGGCAAGGTTAGTTTTCCAGACCAGAATAGTGATGGCATATTCCCTCAATTTGCCTGATGCCAGCTAACGCCTGAATTAAGCCGCGCCGCGAAGCGGCGTCGGCTTGAATGAGTTGTTAGGCATG
>DCUS01000029.1:3585-20120 GCA_002327885.1 Syntrophaceae bacterium UBA2208 | reverse complement strand
AGAAAACATTTGACAAGGTAGCTACTTTAGATTAGAATGTAGCCATGAAGACAGCAGGCATTAAAGATTTAAAAAACAGATTGAGTTATTACCTTCGTGAGGTAAAAAAGGGTGAGAAGATCCTCATTACTGACAGGGATCAAGTCATCGCAACCATTTTTCCGGTGGAAAGGGGAGAAGAAGATTCAAAGCTCCTTTCTCTTGTGAAAGAAGGGTTTGCATCATGGAGAGGGGGGAAACCAACCGGAAGCCGCCGCCCCGTTAAGATAGAGGGGAGAACCGTGTCAGAGATTGTTCTGGAAGACAGAAGATGATCGTTTACCTCGATACAAGCTCTCTGGTTAAATTGTACGTTGAGGAAATCGATTCTGAGAAAATAAGGAACTTTGCTCATAATGCAGCGGTTGTTTCTACTTCAAAAATAGCCTATGCAGAGGCGCGAGCCGCTTTGGCAAGGAAACAAAAAGAAGAGGAATTCTCCCAAAAGGTTTTGCGAAAAACTGTGGAGGATCTTAACAAAGACTGGGAAAGCTATTTCGTGATAGAGATTACGGATGGATTGATCAGGTTTGCCGGCGATATTGCTGAAAAATACCTACTCAGAGGTTTTGACTCCATTCATCTCGCCTCAGCCATCCATCTGAAAAATAAAATCAGCTCAGATATCCATTTTTCAAGCTATGACACCAGACTGAATCAGTCCGCCAAAAAAGAAGGAATCATCATTTTATCTTGATTGAATGATTAATTAATTGTTCCAAGTCCTGCACAATGCCCAATGAATGTCATTCACTGTCGAAATGAGTAAGAGTGAAAAACAGGGTTGACCCATTTCCTTTCACATATCAGCCGCCCGATAGAGTGGATTGTTGGCATCCTCTATGTCCATAGAAATTTCCTGATATCGATTAGCCTATGAAGATTGCATTGATCTTCTTCTTCCCACTTTTGCTCAAGCTTCCAATGCTCCCCCAATGCACGATAATAACTTGCGTATTTCTTTTTGTCAGGTTCGACCATCTTACATAAATCAGAACCTGGAATCTTTTCCAATTTCAAAGGAGGATGCTTTAGCCTATTATCATCGAGTGGGCTTTCCCGCGCTGGACGCTCTTTTTTCCACCAGTTATAGAGTGATTTGATTTCTTTCCAAGCTTTTCTATGTAATTCATCTACATTCCAGTCAAGAATCTTGTCTGGTTTCTCTTGCTCAATAAAATCTATGAGAAGCTGGAAGGCGGCATGGAGCAATACCTCATCCTTGTCGTACCAACCTTTCTCAAGTGTGTGAATCTTCAGGGATCGCATAATTTCCTCTCACTTATGTTAACCACCGAAATCAGCGGCGGCTACCAGCCGTCCATCGGAGTGAGTTATGTCATAGTTCTTCTTTATATTCTAAGTCAATGAGGAAGCCTGATCCTCAACGCCTGCTTCTGTCCCTTGTCGGGTAGCCGCGATGGCTGGGCTCGCGTCCTTTCCCAAAATCCCCTGGGAGAGACTATCTCCATGTCTTGTATTTTGCCTAAATTGAGAAGCTCCTTATCCCCGGTGACCAACAGATCAGCATTTCCATCCAATGCAGATGAGAGGATCATAAGGTCATCTTTATCCCGGATCTTAACATCTGAAAGTGTTGAAGGAGTTGCGAAATGAGCATCCTGTTGGAGTATTTCTATCGCATCATCAATGAGCTCACCTGGAATTTGGAGCTTTTCCCGTAAAACTCGTTTTAGCTCATTGAACAGTGGAGCAGAAACAACTAATTGATGGGAAGTGAGAATTTCTCTCAATACATCGGCACAAAGGCCTCTTGTGGCCATTGCACTTACCAACACATTAGTGTCGAGAAAGACCTTCATGATATCTGTGAGAAGATATCTTCATCCGTCAAAAAACCTCGTGCCTCGGCGAAGGGCATGATCCTCTTCCTCAATTCCTCAAATTGTTGAAGTCGGAGCTGACGACGCAGGGCCTCTCGGGCAATTTCACTACGGTTTCTCCCAGACCGCTTACTGGCTTTAGACAGTAAAACATCAAGGTCTTTATCTAATCTGATTGTCAGTGTGGCAGATTTCATGTCTAACAATGTATTACATTTTGCAGTCCTTGTCAAATCATATTTTTGTAAAGCCTATCGAGGGAAATCAGCGGCGGCTATCAGCTGTCCCCTGGAATGGTTAGTCATTGCTCTTTTCTCACTTTAAAAACCAATAATCAAGTCTGCCCCCCCCATTTTTCTTCTTATCATCCTAAAACCTGCTTAGTGTTCAATGAAAGTCGTTCACCGTCGAAATGAGTAGGAGTCAGAAACAGATATAACCCCTTTCGACAAGATTAAGAATCTTCTGTGGAGGGATAAATCGTTGGAGGAGAAGTTAACATTTATGGATGGAAGTCTGATCAAGGGGAAGAGGAGAAAATACCGTATTTCCGTTGCCTGACACCAATGCTTCCAATGCTTCTAATTGTATAATGTGGTTTTGACCCCGAATTCCATTTCCATCAATTTTGTAAAAATGCAATGTATTTTTACATCACAGATGGAAGACATCTATCTCAGGCGCTGGTTGCATAGTCTGCTCGCATAACAAGTCCCATCGTACACCGCTGGATTTATGCAGAAATGGGTTCTCCGGGCTTTGAGGCTATTGATTGTAAGTCGCCTTCGTCTTCTTGAGAAACAAAAGGTAGGAGAACTGCTCTCAAATTCCGCATTTGAGTGAACCAACTTCTTTGTGGATGTCACAAGTAAACATTTAATTCTTAAATTCCTGGACTGACCCCTATTTCCTTTGAGAGAAAACTTAAGGTTAGGGTGAACAGGGACAAAAGCAAAGTGGTCCGTGCTCAGGACAGTTCTTTTCTGGGTTTCACATTCACAAGGATGAAACTGACTGCCACTGAGAAAGCCCTCCATGGATTCAAAGCACGACTGCGCTGGCTTATAGGGCGTAGTTAGGGCGTATCCATGCAATACCGATACTCATCCCTCCTCTTGTACATCCGGGGATGGATGAATTATTTGGGTGTCGGGATAAAGTACAACGATGTGGTTGAACTGGATCATTGGCTACGCAGGCGCATCCGCATGTGCTACTGGAAACAGTGGCGCAGGGCAAAAAGGCGTATCGGTGAACTGATCAAACTTGGTTCTGCCCGGTATCAGGCGATACTGACGGGACTGAGCAGAAAGAGCTACTGGCACATTGCGAAAACATTGTCAACGAACATGGGGTTGTCTAAGGCATTCCTCGAACAGCAGGGGCTTGTCTCTATTCGCACACTGTGGATTCANNNNACCCGCATGATGGGTGGTGTGGGGAGGGACGGCTAATCACCGTCCCTTACCCGATTAGCGTGTCAGACCTGGGCGGCACAGTCATACATTACTCGTGAGCAGTCAGGTTGCGTACCGAACAGCAACAGTCTCAAACCCTCTCCCTTCAGGTCTTTTTCGTTTCTTCCTTTGAAAAACCTCCCTGTTCCTTTTCCTAAACTTGAAAAGTCAGGCATGTCCACAACCCAATAAACTGACCAGACGGTCTCCCCATTCTCAAGTGGGAAGGAGCCGATAAGGGAAGTGCCCATCGATCGTCTTCCAGGCCATCCAGTTACCTGGGTTTTAGGTTTGGTGATCAAGACGTCAATTTCGGTAGCCTTTGGCTCTGGCGCCTTGGGAAGCCAGGTGACTCCCTTGAACCTACCTTCCTTAACCGGCGTAGTTACAGCCGACCAAGGTGTCACGATTCGAAATGCCAATGTGATCCCCGACGTGATATCGGATGGTCGAGGCCATTTCTCAATGTAGCGATCCTCGAACTTTGGAATTGGGCCTTTAACACGCTCCTCAAACGCACGCTGTGAATATGCAATGTGCCATTTTCCAGACTCGTGCAGGCTCGTCTTGAGGGTTCCACCTAGTGATCGGCAAGTGAGATAGACTTCTGACCTACCGGCGCTTGTTTCAGTCCAAAGCTTCCAGGTTGCAGCCCGACGCCCTGCACCGTCATGAATTCCGAATCTGAGAACTCGCTGACCCATAGGTTTGATGCACGCTAACGAGCCGTACGACGACATTCAGGGTTGCTGATCTCGAACTGTACGAAGAATGGTATCTATGGCCCTTGTAAGCTGAACTGCTACTCGTTGCCAAGCAGTTCGGGCGGCTTTGTCTCCCGACGCGTAACCCCACATATTGGACTCTCTGTGCTCGGCTACTATCGGTATAGTGAAGTTGATTGGCTTCGTGCCTCGGTAGTCTTGCACTTCTAAGTCAATCCAGGCGGCACCATTCCACCAGCCTTCGCCGGACAAAGACCCCGCCAATACTGACTGCTGAGCCGACACACTTCCAACGGCGGGCCCCCATGGGCCAATGGCACTACCCTGGGCGGAACTTACGGCATTCGCAAAAGCAGCCGTAGAAATCAGGCGACTTCCAAAGGAAGCTCCTATCGTGACGATCCGAATGAGGACCGAAACACGACCCGGCGGCGTCTTGGTGAAATACTGGTTCCATTCAATCGAAGAGCCGTAAATCCGGCTCAAATCTGCTTGGAGTTGCGCTGCTGGATCCTCTGGCTCATGGGATGTCCTACCGTCAAAAACTGCACCAAAAATCGGGGGCTTCAAATCGAGGCCAGTCCTTGGAGCTTCGGAGAGCGTTGGGGAGACGTGACGCTCTGTTGCGCACCCGGCAAACGCGGCCAGAACAATCATCAATGCCATAGCTATGTACATACGCTTGCTTCTCATCATAGCTCCTCCGGCTAACGCCAAGGCTCACCGGGAGCCGGGTTTATCGGCGATCCGGTGTTAGATGCTTTCATCAAAATAGTCAGTATCGATTTTCTTCACAGGATACATGGATACAATCGATACTCCAACATCATGTTCGATCATCAAACTGGTGAGTTGCTCCCCATCAATCAAGACAATTTTGCTCCCAATTTGAGAAACATAGCTTCGAGCATCCTCGGTAAATCTGGAAGTCGTAATGAATATGCCCTTGTTAGCTTTCTGCGCCTGTAGCGCTCCGGCGAACTGCATAACGTCCGGCCTTCCAACGGGATTGTTTTCCCACCGCTTCGCTTGAATGTAGACGATATCAAGCCCAAGCTTATCTTCCTTGATAATTCCATCGATGCCACCGTCCCCAGTTTTTCCAATGGCTTTTCCGGCATCGGCGCGTGAGCCCCCGTACCCCATCTTCACGAGCAACTCTACGACGACTCGTTCAAAAAAGGATGGAGATGATTTTTTAACCCTAGCGAGTAGCTCATCAGCCAGCTCATCGCGAAGATTTTCGTAGGCTGCTTCCAATGCTTCGGAGGGAGTGGCGGTCGTCACGTCAAGGGTTGTACGCGAGGAACTTTCTCTATCGCCACTTCTCGTTCCTTTGAGTTGTTGAAACTCAAGAAATTCAGGATACTGTTTTAGAAGTTTTACATTGATGGCTTTTGGTTGCTTCTTGAGAAGCTCTTGGCCGCGCGGTGTGATTCTATAGTAACCCCTTCGTGTAGCTTCCAGTAGACCGGCTTTCTTCATGTAAGTAGACGCCCAACCCACTCTGTTAACAAAGGTAGATTGAATGCCGCTTGGGAGCATCTCTTTTAAATCTTCATCTGTCAGTCCAAATTCCTTTGCGAGGACTTCGACGACCTCTCCCGTGGAAGTCTCGTCATTTTTCTCACCAGCGAATCGGAGAAGTGGTAGCATCACAGTCTGATAATCTGGAATGGCCATGTATCAATCTCCTTTTTGCAGCTAACGCAGAACTAACCGGCGGCCTACCGCCGATGAAACCGTGACGGGCTATCACCGTCCGGTTGAGTGACTGGTTATGTGCAATTTGATTTCCTCTAATGTTTTAATATGTAGGTAACGCTAATTATGGTGTGGTACCATTGTATTATAGTGGGACGCTTCTCCGGGTTGATAGCCCTTCATCGTTGCGTCCGAGCCGCTTTCCCCACCGTACTCACGGCTGTTTTCCAACTCTATCAATACATGGTGCCACGTTTATTTATTTTCACATAACCATTGATTAACTTGCCATTTTGCCCTGATAATGCGACAATAGCTGGGTTTTCGGGCAGTTTTGCCCGATGCCCGTTATCAGCGATCTCGAAGTATCATAGGAGTCTTATATGACTGACTCGACAAAAAGTCAACAGCCAAAACTCCTCGATCAAGTCCGAAAGGTACTCCGTCTGCACCACTACTCCATTCACACCGAGCGATCCTACGTGGACTGGATCGTGCGGTTTGTTCGTTTCCACAGCATGCGGTCCCGTGAGGACCTCTTCCCCGCCGAAGCCAAGATCGAATCGTTCCTGACCGACCTCGCCGTACACGCAAACATCGCTCCCGCCACCCAGAACCAGGCGATGAATGCCCTGTGGTCGAACCTTCAAAATTCGGGAATTATTTTCCCCTAAGACACTCTGACACCCCGCCCAATCTCTGCGCTATCCCCTTTATCACTTTACTCAGAAACAGAGGGTCAAGATAATCTATTTTTATAATCCTGATAATTAAATTCTTTAATGAGACTAAATCCTGACTTTTCGTTCCATATACCAATGGAAGGGTGACTGACACCATTGAACATGGTTGTCTTTACGGTCGTGTAATGAATCATATCGTCAAATATTATTTTGTCGCCAGGTTTTAGTTCTTTATCGAACGACCAATTTCCCATAAAGTCGCCCGCCAGACAACTGATTCCCCCCATTCTGTAAGTCGGTTTTCCTGCTCTTTCATCGATCCCGCCCAAAATGACCGGTTTATAGGGCATTTCAAGACAATCGGGCATATGGCAAGTAAATGAAACGTCGAGAATGGCGGTTCTGATGCCGTTATTTTCCACGATATCTAATACCGTAGAAACTAAGTAACCTGTTTGATAAGTGAAAGCGCTGCCGGGTTCAAGGATAATTTCGACCTCCCACTTATTTTTGAAGTCTATTAATATTTTAACCAGATGGCGTGTATCATAATTCTTTTTTGTAATCAGATGGCCTCCCCCCATATTCACCCATTTTAGCCCTGGTAAAAAATGACCAAATTTGTCTGAAAAAATAGCCAGGACTTTTTCGAGGGCAGAGGAATCCGCTTCGAATAATGTGTGGAAATGCAAACCTTCCACCCTCTGTGGTAAGGCGGGCCCAATCTGTTCAGCAGTCACACCCAACCGAGACCCTGGTTTGCAAGGATTATAAATGTCATGGGGAGAATATGAAAACTCAGGATTGACGCGCAACCCAATGGAGACACCCATTTGATTGGCCATCTCAGAGTATTGTCGCAGTTGGTTGAGGGAATTAAAGGAAATATGACTGCTATATTTCAAGATGTCTTTGATATGTCTGTCTTCAAAAGCAGGGGAGTGCGTATGGGCTTTGACGCCAAGCTCCTCAAAAGCCAATCGTGCCTCATTGATCGAACTAGCTGAAGCGCCAAAACCGTATTTTTTAAAAACCGGAAATACACCCCAATTTGAGAAAGCTTTAAATGAAACGAGAATATCAATCTTGGCGTCCTCTTTGACCTGTTTGATTAATTCAAGGTTATTTCGCAATAGCGATTCGTCAATCACATAACACGGCGTTGGAATTTTTTTAAAGTCAATGGGCATGATTTTTTAACCGTAAGGGGTAAGTCGTGAGGTGTGAGGGGTAACTCCTAACGACTGGCGCCTCACGCTTCACGGGTTTCTATACTTCCAGATCGACATCGTGCAATTCATGCCAGGGAAGTCCGTGCTTATTCAATTGGTCCATGAATGGATCCGGATCGAATTGTTCAGTGTTAAATACACCGGCCCTTTTCCATTGCCCCGTTAGGAACATCATTGCGCCAATCATTGCAGGCACTCCCGTGGTATAGCTGACGCCTTGTGCCCCCGTTTCCTGATAGGCATCCTGGTGTTTACAATTGTTATAGATGTAATAGGTTTTCTCCTTATGATTCTTAATCCCCTTGATCCGGCAACCGATTGAGGTTTCACCTGAATAATGTTCACCGAGTTCACCCGGATTAGGCAATACCGCCTTGAGGAATTGAAGGGGCACAATTTCTTTCCCCTCGTACAGGATAGGTTTAATACCGGCCATTCCAATATTTTGAATCACGCGTAAATGGGTCAGATACTCTTGGCCAAAAGTCATCCAAAATCGGACTCGTTTTAGAGTAGGAAAATGCTTCACCAATGATTCTAACTCTTCATGGTAAATAAGATAAGATTCACGGGGCCCGATATTCGGATAATGTAACGTTTTGTGAATTTCATGGGGTTCTGTTTCAATCCATTTTCCATTTTCCCAGTATTTCCCTCTTTGGGTCACCTCTCGAATATTAATTTCCGGATTAAAATTGGTTGCAAACGGTTTCCCATGGTCGCCCGCATTGCAGTCGACAATATCAAGAGTGTGCAATTCGTCAAAATGATGTTTGAGTGCATAAGCTGTGAAAACTCCAGTCACTCCCGGGTCAAAACCACAACCTAAAATAGCTGTGAGGCCAGCCTTTTTAAACCTGTCGTGGTATGCCCATTGCCATGTATATTCAAATTTAGCGACCTCGGGGGGTTCATAACTTGCGGTATCTAAATAATGCACTCCTGTCTCAAGACAAGCCTCCATGATGGCTAAATCTTGATAAGGGAGCGCGACATGGACGGCCATTTCCGGTTTAAAGCTTTTAAATAATCGGATTAATTGTTGAACATTATTCGCATCCACCCGGGCCGTCTTGATTTTATTGCCCCCCACGGCCTTCGCAATATCCACACACTTGGATTCTGTGCGGCTTGCAAGTAGAATATCCGTAAACACCTGTGGGACGGTTGCCACTTTATGAGCAACCACGGATCCTACGCCACCTGCTCCGATGATCAATATTTTAGCCACGTTTGATCTCCTGAATATAGTATAAAAAGAATTTTGTTTAGTACTTTGTGAGACATTATAAGAAGAAATAAGTTTAATAAACTAAACTTCCGAAATTATAACGCCCCTTTTTAATTTGTCAAGAATTATTTTAGATTATTTAAATTTGTGCTCCTTCCTCCTTCAGGGGAGGGAAGAAAAGGAATCAACCTATCTTCCTCTGACTTTACAGAGGGTTGGTTTTAAGTTAATTTCTTGTTAGGGAACAAATGGAAAAGATTATCATCCGGGGAGCCAAGGTTCATAATTTGAAAAATATTGATGTGGAGATCCCTCGAAATTCCCTGGTGGTGATTACCGGGTTGAGCGGGTCCGGCAAGTCCACCCTCGCTTTTGACACGCTCTATGCCGAGGGGCAGAGGCGGTATGTGGAGTCTCTTTCCGCCTATGCAAGGCAGTTTTTAGAGCAGATGGAGAGGGCTAACGTAGAATCTATCGAAGGTCTCTCTCCCGCCATCGCCATTGATCAGAGGGGAATGTCACGAAACCCGCGTTCGACCGTGGGTACGGTAACAGAAATTTATGATTACCTCCGGCTCCTGTATGCCAGAGTCGGAGAACCTTTCTGCCCCCACTGTGGTTCTCCTATTTCCTCACAGACCCTTCAGCAGATAACGGAGACACTCCTCCGACTCCCAAAAGGAACTCCCCTAACTATTTTTTCTCCTATCGTAAGAGGTAAAAAAGGTGAATATCGCAAAGAGCTGGAGGAACTCCGAAGAGATGGGTTTGTGAGGGTAAGGATTGACGGCCAAGTGAGAGATCTCGACGAGGAAATCCGTTTGGACAAGAATAAGCGTCACGAGATCGATGTGGTGGTGGATCGTCTGGCGGTTAAAGAAGGGGCAGAAAAGAGAGTCAACGACTCTTTAGAGATTGCCTCGCACCTTTCGGAAGGAATTGTGAAGATTGAGAAGGAGGAGTCCGAATCCATGGTCTTCAGCCAGAAGTTTTCTTGTCTTGATTGTGGATTCAGTTTCCCGGAAATAACCCCCCGGATGTTTTCCTTCAACAGTCCGCAGGGGGCTTGCCCAACATGCAGCGGATTGGGAACCAAGCATTATTTTGATCCTGGCCTCATTGTGCCCAATCCCTCCCTCTCATTGAACGAAGGGGCGGTCCTTCCATGGAAGAATAAAGGAGAATCGTTCCTGAAGCCCATTCTGGAAGGATTGGCCAAACATTATCATTTTGATCTCGATACCCCCTTTCAGCGATTCCCCAAACCGATTCAACATCTTCTCCTCTATGGATCAGACGGAGAAAAGATTTCTTTCAGAGTAAAAGGGAAGGGCAAATCCCATCTCTTCCGTCAGGAGTTTGAAGGGGTCATTCCAGAGATAGAGAGGAAATGGAAAGGGGAGGAAGAAGAGGATGAGGAATTAAAAGGATTTATGAATCTTTCTCCCTGCCCAGATTGCAAGGGGAAACGGTTGAAGAAGGAAGTGCTTTCGATTAAGGTGGGGGGAAAATCGATTTCCGAGGTGTCCCACCTTTATGTTAAAGAGGTTTTGGATTTCTTAACAAACCTGGAACTCTCCCCCCGGTCTCAAAAAATTGCTGAGGGAATTTTGAAAGAGATCATAGAACGGTTGAAATTTATGGCGGAAGTCGGCCTCGACTACCTCACACTAGATCGAACCGCTGCCACCCTGGCCGGAGGAGAATCCCAGCGTATTCGTCTGGCGACCCAAATTGGCTCAAGCCTGGTGGGGGTCCTTTACATTTTGGATGAGCCCAGTATCGGACTCCATCAGAGGGACCACCTGCGTCTTCTGGGGACATTAAAACGGTTAAGAGATTTAGGGAATACGGTCATTGTCGTGGAACATGATGAGGAAACAATCCGTTCGGCTGACTATATCGTGGATATGGGACCCGGCCCCGGGGAGAGGGGAGGAGAGGTGGTCTTCACAGGAACCCCCGATGCATTGATGAAAGCAGAGGATTCATTAACGGGCCAATACCTCTCCGGCAGGAAGTTCATTCCTTTTCCAAAGCAAAGAAGAACTGTAAAAGAAAAGTATTTGGTGATGCGGGGTGCGACGGCAAACAATTTAAAAAATATTGATGTGAAGATTCCCCTGGGAGTATTCACCTGTATTACAGGCGTTTCAGGGTCAGGGAAGTCAACATTAATTATCGACACGCTCTATTGCCTGTTGGCCCAGCAACTTTATCGTCTCTCCCATCATCGCCTCTCCGTTCAAGAGATCGAAGGACTGGAGCATGTGGACAAGGTCGTCCATGTTGATCAAATGCCCATCGGACGGACACCCCGTTCCAACCCGGCAACCTATACCGGTGTGTTCCAACCCATACGAGAACTTTTTGCCCAACTTCCGGAATCGAAAATGAGAGGATTTCTCCCTGGACGTTTCAGCTTTAATGTATCAGGAGGTCGATGCGAATCATGCCATGGAGACGGAGTATTGAAAGTCGAAATGCAATTTCTTCCTGATGTCTATGTCACCTGTGAGGAGTGTCATGGGAAACGTTATAATGCGGAGACCCTTGACGTCCGGTATAAAGGAAAAAGTATTTCCGAGGTGTTGGAGATGACGGCCGAAGAGGCCTATGACTTTTTTCAGTCCATTCCAGTGATCTATCAAAAACTTCGGACTCTCTGCGATGTCGGTCTGGGTTACCTCAAGTTAGGTCAGGCTGCCACAACACTGTCAGGAGGAGAGGCTCAGCGGATTAAACTGGCAAGGGAATTGAGCAAAAGGGAGACGGGAAGGACAGTTTATATTTTGGATGAACCCACCACGGGCCTCCATTTCGCAGATATCCAGAGGCTGATCGATATTCTCAACCGACTGACGGATAAAGGAAACACGGTGATCGTGATCGAGCACAATATGGAGGTGATCAAATCGGCCGATTACATCATTGATTTGGGTCCGGAGGGCGGAGAAGATGGGGGCCAGGTGATTGCTCAAGGCACTCCCGAACAAATTTCCAGCGTTGCCCATTCTTATACGGGTCAATTTCTCAAGAAAGTGTTAAGTAAACCCCAACGCCTCTCTTTTTGACTTGACAGAATTTTTAAAAAGCACTATTGGTCAGATTGGGAAAGGAGGAATTTTATGGACGAAAGAGAGAAATCGAGCACAGGATTGGATGAAAATGTGGCTGCGTTTCTTTGTTACCTTTTCGGATTTGTCACAGGAATAGTCTTTTTAGTGGTGGAAAAAAAAAGCAGTTTTGTGAAGTTTCATGCGATGCAATCCACCATTACCTTTCTGGGTCTTTTCGTTATTTCACTCATTTTAGGATGGATTCCTGTCATCGGGGTCCTAATCATGGTTTTAGCCCTCATTCTGTGGCTCCTCCTCATGATTAAAGCCCTTCAGGGAAAACGATATGCATTGCCGATTGTTGGGAAAATGGCAGAAGGGAAGTCAGGTCCTTAGGCGGGTTTTCCATGAAAGCAAAACGAAAGAAAAGAACCCCTAAAAAAAGCAGGGGAGGCAAGATACTATTTTTGCTGATCCTGATGGGAATGATTGGATTGATTTTTTATCTTTTCCGTCAAGACATCATTCATTCGTTTAAGCCGCGGTTGGAAAAAACGACCACCGTGGAAAAGAAGAAGGAAGTCTTCCTCTACTTTTCAGATAGTGAGGGGGAATATCTGGTCGGGGAAAAGAGAAAAATCTTTAAAAAGAAGGATGTCAAAGAGGAGATAAAAGAGACAATTGACGAACTGATTCATGGTCCGGAGGGAGAACTGACCCCAACCCTTCCTCCCAGAACAAAATTATTGACCCTTCAGATCAATGAGGCAGGATTGGCCAAAGTTAATTTTAACCAGGCCCTTTCAAAAGATCATCCCCGGGGAAGCACTGCGGAGATGATGACGGTCTACTCGATTGTCAATTCCCTCAGCCTCAATTTTCCACAAATCAAGCGAGTACAAATCCTCATTGATGGAAAGCCCATCGAGACCATTGCCGGTCATCTTTCTTTGAGGCAGCCCATCTCCCCCAAGCCCGATTTAGTTAAAAGACAATAATTGATTTCACATGAAATTGATGATATTGTTAACCTTAACGTTGAATTAAAAAGGGAGGCGAGTGTGCTTCCGATCCTTTACAACTGCGGATTTTTTAGGGTTTACGGGTAACATACGATGTCACCTGAGGCGACCTTTGCCATAGGCTTGAAAACTGAGCAGCAAAACACTTAAAGGTGCCGCTGTAAAGGTTTTTCAGCACACCCACCGCCCTTTTTATAAGGTTTTTATACAACTCAAAGACTAAAACTCTGGAATATTGGAGGGTTGGAAATGACTTTGTGAGCAGCGGGATTGATTTTTTTGTTTCTTTATACCATTATTCCAATATTCCATTTTTTCCATCATTTGGAGATACGATGCTTGAAGCTAAATATATTCGGGAACATCTCGATGAGGTGAGAGAAAGGTTGGCATTAAGAGGCCAGGCCATCAATCTGGACCAGTTTGTCTTGATCGATGGAGAACGAAGAAAGGCGATACAGGAATGGGAGAGGCTGAGGGCCCTTCAGAAAAAAGTCTCTGATGAGGTGAGTAAGAAAAAAAGAGAAGGCCAGGACGTCTCAGAGATGATTGAGGAAATGAAGAAAGTCTCCACTGAATTGAAGGGATTTGATGGGATTATCGAAGAAAAAGGGAAAACCCTGCAGGATTTTCTCCTCCTCGTGCCGAATCTTCCCCATCCCTCAGTTCCGGTGGGAAAAGATTCGTTGGACAACGCTGAGGTCAGGAGATGGGGTGAGATCCCCAAATTCGATTTTGAACCCAAAGCCCATTGGGATTTGGGTGAGGACTTAGGAATTCTCGATTTTAAGAATGGAGCGAAGATCACTGGAGCACGGTTTACCCTCTATTGGGATCTTGGAGCAAAACTGGAAAGGGCTTTGATTAATTTCATGCTGGATCTCCATACACGAGAACATGGATATCGTGAAGTGCTTCCCCCCTTTATGGTCAATCGGACGACGATGACCGGGACAGGACAGCTCCCAAAATTTGAAGAGGAGCTATTCAAGGTGGAGGGAACCGATTACTTCCTTATCCCGACGGCTGAAGTTCCTGTGACAAATATCCATCAGGATGAAGTCCTTGAGGAAAAGATACTTCCTCTTTACTATACCGCCTACACCCCCTGTTTCAGAAAAGAGGCTGGTTCTTATGGAAAGGATACACGGGGTTTGATTCGGCAACATCAGTTCAATAAAGTGGAGTTGGTGAAATTCGCCAAACCTGAAAATTCTTATGATGAATTAGAAAAACTCCTCTCTAACGCAGAAGAGGTTTTAAAAAGGTTGAAACTCCCCTATCGGGTGGTCAATCTTTGTTCAGGGGATTTAGGGTTTTCGGCTTCAAAGACTTATGATATTGAGGTTTGGCTTCCAGGCCAAAATACGTTTAAAGAGATTTCGTCATGCAGTAACTTTGAGGATTTTCAAGCCCGAAGGGCAAAAATCCGGTACCGCATTTCAGGGAAGTCGAAGACCGAATATGTCCATACCCTTAATGGTTCGGGATTGGCTGTCGGAAGGACATTGGTGGCCATCTTAGAGAATTATCAACAGGCTGACGGGAGTGTGATCATCCCGGAGGTCTTACAACCCTATTTATACGGCGTCGAACGAATCGAAAAGAGGAAGTAATATTAAAAACGCTATGCCCTATGCGCTTTGCATTATTCAAAAACGGAGGGATGGCCGAGTGGTTTAAGGCGTCCCGTCTAAAACGGGATTCCCGATGATCTCAGGACGAGGGTTCGGCGACCCGCAGGAGAGGCGGAGGGAGCGAAGCGAGCGGCCCCATCCTACTCCTTGTTTTGATAGAAGCAAAAAATATTAAAGGCTGTAATCTTTTTGATAGAGGATAAAGCTATCGAGAAAAAGACGGAGGGATGGCCGAGTGGTTTAAGGCGGCGGTCTTGCCCACCTGAGGCGGGTCCGCCTTTGGCGGAAAAACCGGTTATGGTAAGAGCGGTTTAATATGCCTTGTGTTTATATTTTGCATAGTGAAGTTACAAATAAATTTTATGTTGGTTCGAGTAGAGAGGGTGGTGCAGATAAGCGTTTAAAATCACATAATGCAGGGAAGAATAAATCGACAAAGTCAGGGCGTCCATGGAGACTCTTTTATGAAGAGCAAACCTCAGATTATACAGAGGCCCGCAAAAAGGAAATATTTTTAAAGTCAGGTGTTGGGAGAAGATGGATTAAAGAGAGTTTTAAAAGACGGAGGGATGGCCGAGTGGTTTAAGGCGGCGGTCTTGAAAACCGCTTCTCCGAAAGGGGACGTGGGTTCGAATCCTACTCCCTCCGCCACGAACCACGTAGGGTTCGTGGCGAGCAAGGCAACAAGCAAGTTAAGAGTTCGGAGTCCATCGTTTAACAGTTTAAACCGGAGAGATGCCCGAGAGGCCGAAGGGGCTCGCCTGCTAAGCGAGTATCCCGCTTAAAACGGGATCGAGGGTTCGAATCCCTCTCTCTCCGCCAATCTATGCCAAGGCTTCGGCTGGCAGGCCAGCTAATATAAAAGAATTAACTTATGGATAGAGGAGGACAGGGAATGCAAAAATTTTCTACAAGATGGGTAATTTTGGTGATCGTAGTTGGAATTTTGGTTTCAGTTGGATTAAGAGAAGCTTCGGCTCAGCAATATTTCTTTTTTGAAGGCAAAGTGGAGAGTCTTTATAAAGAGCAATTAACTGTGAAGGGGGATAAGGGAGAAACCATGTATTTTGCCATTGGAAGGCGGACGGTCTATATCCCTTCTCGATTGCCAGGTGTTGCTGAGCGGGTGAAAGTAACCTATTATCTAAAAAGAGGTCATAATGTGGCTTCTCAGGTTGAAATCATCTCTGCGAAGTAGGTTCCGAAAGCCAAATGGAGGCGCCCATAGCTCAGATGGATAGAGCGTCGGACTACGAATCCGCAGGTCGCCCGTTCGAGTCGGGCTGGGCGCGCCAATAATATCAGGGGGTTAGCCAATAGTACGTGACCCGTTAATTTTTTTATTTATACCCTATTTATACCCATTTTCATGGATTTTCCTCTTTTCTTATTAGTATAACCTTCTCTCTAAATAAATATCCAGGCTTACCTTAAACCCTTTCATGTTAGGTGCACTAAACGACCCCAATTTTGCAAGGGCTTGCAAAAGCGGAGATCGTAGGATTGGCTGTTAGAGATGAAGGGGACTTGGTTTTACAGACTATATTTCAGAGAAAGTCGCACGATCACCGATCAGAAATAACGAAAAAAGGAGCCGGTGGGCTCCCCTTTTGTTTAGTTCACCAGTTCTACTTATTCAGCTTCCTTTTAAACTTTTCCAGCATCTTCGGTACTACCACCTTATAGTCTCCTACGATGCCGATTGTTGCGTTCTTGAATATCGGCGCCTCAGGGTCTTTGTTGATTGCCACGATGCAGTCCGATGTCCTCATACCCGCCAGGTGCTGGATGGCGCCGGAAATGGCGCAAGCGATGTAGATTTTTGGCTTAACCGTTTTCCCCGTCTGTCCTACTTGATGTTCGTACGGTATCCATCCGGAGTCAACGGCTGCGCGGGATGCG
>DCUS01000029.1:0-3569 GCA_002327885.1 Syntrophaceae bacterium UBA2208 | reverse complement strand
ACCTGTGATTTGATGAACTCAAGGAACTTCGTATTCAGGTCTGCCTCGGTAACGGTAAAGGTTTCTTTTACCACCTCTCCCGATTTTGATGCATCCTTTTCGGGCATGGCAAATGCCTTTGGCCTCACCGTTGCGATCTGCGGTTTTGCCTTCTCATTGACTACCGTCACCGTATAGTTGCCGCCAAAAGCAGCCCTTGTGAGTTTAATTTGTCCGCCATCTACCTTGATGCCTATACTGTCGGTGCAGAGCCCAAAACCGAGGTTTGCAGCGCTTGCTGCTGCCACGTCGGTGCCCTGACTCGTAGCCCTAAAAAGGGCGACTTCCGGTTTATACTTGTCGAGGAGGAAGCTTGCCGCCTTTGAATAAGCTTCCGCATTGAAAGCCCTGAAAATAGCCCCTTCTACGCTATAGACTTTTGAGGCGCCGTACTGAGAGGCCTCTTTCGCAGTATTCTCGACATTTTCACCGATTATAAAGGCACATAAACCGGACCCAAGTCCGTTTGCCAGAGTCTTTCCAATCCCTAATAATTCAAAAGACATTGGTGTTGTTTCACCATCTTTGTGTTCTATATATGCCCATACATCGTTGGCCATGGTTCTCCCTCCTTCAATTATTTTATGACTTTCATGTCGATCAGTCTGTCAGTAACTATATTAGCAATATCTTCAATCTCGCCTTTCAGGATCTCTCCTGCTCCACGAGGAGGGGGGACGGCAATCTCAACAACCTTTGTAGAGGAGCCGGCTGCGCCGACCTTGCCCTTATCAATCCCTAAGTCATCTGCATTCCACTGAGGTATCTCCGCCTTAGCAGCCTTTCTGATACCCATGAGGTTCGGAAGCCGCGGTTCGTTAATGCCTTTGATCACGGAGACGACGGCGGGCAACTTGGCTTCTATGACTTCGATGCCGCCTTCGATGGCCCTTTCAACGACTATCTTCTTGTTCGCGGCATCGATCTGGCGCACTTTTGAAACGTTCGTGAGAGGGCTCCAACTGAGGATGGCAGCCACTTCTGCACCCACTACACCGGTATTGCCGTCGGTAGACTGTTTTCCGCAAAAGACAACGTCCACATCGCCAATCTTCTTAAGGGCAGCGGCAAGGACGGAAGCGGTTGCATAGGTGTCGGAACCTGCAAAGGCGTCATCGGTGCAGCGATGTACCTCATTTACCGTGAGTGCCAGGGCATTCCTCAGGACGTCGTTGGCCTTTTCGGGACCCATAGTGATTGCCACGATGGTTCCATCGTACTTCTCCCTTGTGAGTAAAGCCTCTTCTATGGCAAACTCGTCAAAGGCATTTGTTACGGGGCTCATGTCGCTTCTCTTGAGAGTACCTTTCGGGGTATCCCATTTGATTTCAGATTCTGTGTCGGGAACCTGTTTGATACATACTGCTATTTTCACAGTATCCTCCTTTTAAAGGGGAATTATTCACCCACATGGGTGGGGGTTGTTTGGTTTCTCTTCTCAACAAATGCCGCCATACCTTCTTTCTGGTCTTTCGTGTAGAATAGATAAGAACTCACTTTGGTATGAGTTGAATTTATATAATGGAGAAAGGAATAGTTTGTCAAGGAAATCAACCACAGAATATAAGAGCGTCCTCCTCATCTGTCTGAAACCTCCCGTAGAGCAGGAAAGAGTGCCAAAAGACCAAGGTCAAGTGTTATGAATCAACAAGGTACCTTGTGGTTGCGAAAGATCTTGAAGGTAAGGGGGGGATGGACATTCTGGTCAAATACAAATCAAAGGTAGATGAAAAGCTGCTATGCCGTTATGTTGTTGAAAACAAAGATTTCGAGATCAAAAATGAATGGGTTGAATATTTCGCTGGGTTGACGGGTGATTTTCTTATTCTTGACAACGCCACGGGTCCGGGGCCGAGTGGTCTCACAATCTGGGACTTAAAGAAACGAAAAAAGGTTTATGAGGGATCATGGGAGGGCCCAGTCGAAATAAAGGACGATTCGATTATCTATTGGATAGAGACGGGAGAAGCGATCGATGATAATTGCCCCGAGCGTGCCAAGTGGGAATCGCATGGTTTGGGAGCAGCGATCGAAACGAAAGTCATTCTTGACTTATCTGATTTCAGGGTTTCAAAGACAAAAGAAACACGATGCAGTCCAAGGCAATAAGAATAGCCACCCGACCAGGCTCTTGTAGCCGATAGCTGATCGCTGCGCCTGAAGACCGTCGTTATAGTCCTTAAAATGCGATAAACGCAAATCAACAAATGACCCGCCACTTTATCAGAATTTGATTTCCAGACTTAATATTACACTTTGATCTCGGATGAAAGGTTGGTTACTTTCAGGCTTGTTCGAAAGGGTTGAATCTTTCTGTAAGAAATGCTTAACTGCTCCAGGATCGATATTCCTGGTTACCACCCCTACGCTGGTATTCAAACTAAAGGTATACTTCTTTTGTAAAGTAAAGAGTTCCTGGCTATTCTGCAACCGAACAGAATAATGCGACTCTCCCCCCAACTTATCGGCTCCTGGGAGTCCCTCTTGGATCTTCTCGACCTTGATGGATTCAATCATGCTCAGCGGAATAGATTTCTCTTTGTTATCCTTCGTAGATACAGTAACCTCCTGAGGATAAAGTTGTAGATATCCTTCCAATCTATTTCCTTGTATATCTTTAACCATCACATAAATATCTTCTTTCTCTTGAAGGAGAGGAGATTGCGCCAGTAAAATGGCCGGAGTAAGAAGGAAGACAAGAACTAAAAATATAAACTTAAATCGCATTATAACGTTCCCTCATAAAAGTGTCCTTAAAACCAGCTTAATATCGTTTCCCTTTATCATTCATTATGATACATATATTTAGAATCTTCAAATCGTTGGTATCACAAGATTGGAACTTGGGCTTTGACAATATGTGTTGTCCCGTTGCTCGCTTTCTATCATCAATTATTGACCTCTTATGGATTATAGCGTAAAGACTTATAAGTGCGAGCGTTAAATTGGAATCAGGACCGGCAGCTTTTTTAGAAAAAGAGGATATCTTCTTCCTCCGTTGCCCCATTGATTGGCGGATGCTTTTTTTTCATGGGGTAATTCACTTTTGCAGGGTTGACAAAGATTATATCTTGCTATAAGAGAATAGTAACTGACAATTAACATAAATGTTGGGCATAAAAATTGGCTGTTTTTTTTTGATAACAAGGGGAAAGAAATGGAAAAAGGGATGAATCTCATCATTTTAGCGCTGGCATTCGCAGTTTCGATTTTTGCGGCGGCAGGACACGCTGAAGAATATACCTGCCAGGGTTCCGTAGGTGCCATTACCGTTGACAATTTGCGTGTCCCCCAGGAGGCAACCTGCAACCTTCATGGAACTTATGTAGAGGGCACAATAAAAGGTTGAGACAAACGCTACTCTACTGGCCTACCAGGTAAATGTTATTGGTAACGTCCAAGCGGAAAATGCAAAGTTGGTTGAGGTGTTATCCGGATCTACGGTCGTCGGTAGCCTCCAGATCAAACAGGGCGGGGGAGCGCGTATTGACAGCGTGCGCATCGACAGCGACCTACAGTTTGATGCTAAC
>DCUS01000223.1:14784-15281 GCA_002327885.1 Syntrophaceae bacterium UBA2208 | reverse complement strand
ATCTGTTCGTTCCAGACTCTATCGTCAAGGACCATCTTTTCTTGAATTTTCTTCCGCTCCCCCTCAATTTTTTCCAGGGTGATTCCCACTTCTTTTTCCCTTTTGGAGAAGTCCTTCTTGAGTTCGTCGATTTCATCCAAAACCTGGAGGATCTCCTCTTCGATCCGATTATTCGCTTCCTTGATCATCTCGATTTCACTGAGGAGCGCCTGGTATTCTTTATTGGTTTTTACTTCGGACATCCTTCCTTCTGCCCTCTTGATTTTTTCCTGTTCCAGATTGAGATGCCCTTCTTTCTGCCTCCTGGTTTTCTCTAATGATTCAACCCTCTCCTTTTCTTTCTGGACCCTCTCCTTCTCGATTTTCTGTCTCTCATCCAGCTTTTTCATTTCTTTGGGATATTGATCTCTTCCCTCTTTAATCCCCCTCAAATCAAGATCAACCTTTTGAAGTTCCCAAAGAAGTTCTAATTGTTCCTTCAATCCTTACCTCCTCTC
>DCUS01000223.1:1742-14652 GCA_002327885.1 Syntrophaceae bacterium UBA2208 | reverse complement strand
CTCTTCCAGCTGAGCTATGGGCCCCATCTTTATTATTATATGTTATCCTCTAAAAGTGTCAACCCCATTTCCATTTCGGGTTTCGGAATCCGGATCTCTGAGTTTAATTCCCCACTCCGCGATCTAAAATCCCCGATTGAGGTCAGGTCTCAAGAAAACTTTTCAGTTTCTTGGCTCGGCTGGGGTGCCTTAATTTCCTCAACGCCTTTGCCTCAATCTGTCGTATTCTTTCCCGCGTGACATCAAAATCCTGCCCCACCTCTTCCAGGGTATGATCGTACTTTTCTCCGATTCCGAATCGCATCCTGAGAACCTTCTCCTCCCGGGGGGTGAGACTGGCCAATACCTTTTGAGTTTGTTCTGATAAATTGGCGCTGATCACGGCTTCCTGTGGGGAAATGATCGCTTTATCTTCGATGAAATCTCCCAAATGACTGTCTTCTTCCTCACCGATGGGTGTTTCAAGGGAGATAGGTTCTTTCGCAATTTTCAATACCTTTCTCACCTTATCCAACGCCATATCCATCTTCTGAGCAATCTCTTCAGGAGTCGGTTCTCTCCCTATCTCCTGGACGAGGTACCTGGAAGTCCGGATTAATTTATTGATCGTCTCGATCATATGCACAGGGATCCGGATGGTCCGAGCCTGATCGGCAATGGCTCGTGTGATCGCCTGTCGGATCCACCACGTCGCATAGGTGCTGAATTTATACCCGCGTTGGTATTCAAATTTATCCACCGCCTTCATCAACCCGATGTTTCCTTCCTGGATGAGATCTAAGAATTGAAGGCCTCGATTGGTATATTTTTTTGCAATCGAGACAACCAGCCTCAGGTTTGCCTTCACCAGCTCACTCTTGGCCTCCTTCCCTTTTATCTCTCCCTCCATAATCGCCCTCACCGCTGCTTTCAGTTTTTCTGGTGGGAGACCGCAGTCTGCCTCTACCTTGTGGATTTTCCTCAGGGCATTCTTTACCAATCGATCCGTTTCTTGAAGATCACCCTTGCTCAATTTTCGGGTTCGAAAAAGTGTCTTCTCACTCACACTCTTTGTTTTCAACCTCTTCAGATAGGACCGCGCGTCCTGAATAGAAATGCCACACTTGTCTTCAATTTTTTCGATCTCGCTTTCCCCTTTTTCCACTCGGTTCAACATCTGCTTCATTTTCTGAATAATTTTATTAATCTGGGCGTCTCTTAAGTTCATTTCATTAAAACAGTCTAAAATATCCTCTTGCTTCTTTTTAATCTGTTTTTGAATATTCCCCCTCGGAATCGACCTTTTTCTCAGAAGCCGCCGAACTTCCTCATCCCTTCGTTTCATCCGCTCGATCAGCTCTAAAACCTTTTTCTTTTGAATCTGTTCTTCCTCAAAACTCGTCTCTTCCTCATCAATCTCATTGGTCACTTCCCGGATCTCCACCTTCCCTGCCTTAATGGCGCTGCCCAGATTCATGACCTCCTTGACGGCCATAGGACAGTTCAGGACGACGCTCAATACTTCTCGTTTCCCGCTCTCAATTCTTTTAGCGATCTCCACTTCTCCTTCCCGGGTCAAAAGAGAAACGGACCCCATCTCGCGGAGATACATCCGGACAGGGTCCGTGGCCCTGGTAAAGGTTCCCATCTCCAACTCATCGCTTTCCCCCTCTTCCTTCTCCATGGGCTTGTCTTCCTCCACCTTCAACCCCTGGAGGTCATCCGCGACATCGATGTCCATTTCATCGAACATCATCAGGACATCGTCAATTTGATCGGAGGAGACGATATCGTTGGGAGGGATACCATTGATCTCATCGAAGGGAAGAAATTCCTTCTCCCCTTCCATATTCATCAATTGTTCAACCTCTTTGATCTTGCCTCCCTTACCCATGAACCTTTCCCCCTAAACTTTCCGAAAACGATCTTGATGAAGGCCTCTCTCCCTGATCGCCAGCTCTTGGTGTTCCTTTAAAAGAGAGGCCAGCCTTTTTCCTTCCGGCTGTTTCTCCGCCTCTCTGATCTTCTTAACCAATTCGTATTTTTCCTTTCTCAACCTCTTTTCACGAATCTTTTGGACACAGTCCTGCAGGATCTTTCCCGGGTCTACTCCTTCCAGTTCGTTCTCCCGGAAGGCAAAGTCGCACAGCCTCGCTTTGAGGTCTTGTTCAAGATTGCCTAACACCTCAGAGAGATCAAGTTTTCCCTTTTTTTGATAGAAATCTTTTAGAGTCTCAGCTATTCTTTGCAGGGTTGGGCTTTCAAATTCTTTGAAGATTCTTTCTTTCGAAAGAATCGGAATCAACTCAGGGTGATGAACCATGAGGCGGATGACGATCTCTTCTGCCCTCGGAAAAGCCCCCTCTGCGGATGACTTTTTCAAATCCTCGCCACTCCTGGAGGATGCCCTGGAAGGGATCCGGAGCATCTCGTGGAGAAAGGACTCTTGAATTTCGAGTCTCTCGGCTAACGCCTTTATATAAAAATCCCTTCGAATCTTATTCGGAATTTTACCAAGAAGGGCCATCCCCTCCTTCGCCACTTTAACCTTCCCATCAATGGATTTCAAATCATGAGTTTTCGCCAACCGATCAAAATAGAAATCGATAAGTGGAACGGAACGTTCCACCTTCTTCCGGAAGTCTTCCGGGTTCCCTTTTCTCAAAAACCCATCTGGGTCCTCTCCTTTCGGGAGAGCGATCATCTTCCCTGTCACCTCCTCTTCTAAAAAAAGGGGAAGCGAGCGAAGAGCCGCCTGAATCCCTGCCTGATCCGCATCAAAGAGGGTCATCAGATTTTTTGTATACCGTTTTAAGGTTTGGATATGTGGGGTGGTCAGCGCCGTTCCTAAAGTGGCCACACTATGCTTCCATCCATATTGGTGCAGGGTCAGCAGGTCAAAATAGCCTTCAACAACGATCACACAATCCTTCTCCACGGCATATTGCTTGGCCACCTGGAGGCCGTAGAGGGTATTTCCTTTATGATAGATGCTTGACTCAGGAGAGTTAAGATATTTGGGTTGTCCTTCTTTGATGATCCTTCCCCCAAACCCAACCACCCGTTGATGGAGATCGAAAATGGGGAAGAGAATCCTTCCCCGAAAAGCATCGTACCAACCCTCCCGCAGAGTTGAGTTTCCTGCTTTTTTTTTGGGAAAGATTAAACCCAATTCCCAGGCTAGTTCGAGAGAAACCTTTTTCCCCTGGAGATGCTGAACCAATCCATCCCAACGGTCCGCGGAGGCCCCCAGGCGGTGTTCCGATATGATCTCCGGACTGATTCCCCTTTGAGATAAATAGCTTCTCCCCCCCTCCCCCTCTCGCCGCCTTGTCAGGAGATCATGGAAATATTCCGATGCGATCTGATTAATCTGGAAGAGGACCTCTTTTTTGGTCATCTCCTTTTTTTGGATTGCGGAAAGCTCACGGGAAGGAAGTTTCACACCATAACGCCTCGCTAATTCCTCCACCGCCTGAGGGAAAGAGAAATGTCCTGCTTTCATTAAAAAGGTAAAGACATCTCCTCCCTCTCCACAGCCGAAACAGTGAAAAATTTGTTTCTCCTCGTTGACCATGAAAGAAGGGGTCTTTTCGGAATGAAATGGACAGAGTCCCCTATAGTTCTTTCCTGCCTTTTTAAGAGCGACGTAGTCCGAAATGATTTCCAAGATGTTGGAACGATCACGAATTTCTGAAACTTTCTCTTCGGATAGAAAACCAACCACCAACCGATTTACCCCGTGAGTAAGCCCCTCCGGATATGGGGGACATCAATGAAAATTCCATTTTCATCCCGTTCGAAAACCACGTATTTTCTAACGGGGTTTACCTCAACTCAACAATCGTAATCCCACGACCGCCCCTCATCGTCTCCCCCGGGGAAAAATTTTTCACAGCGCGATGTCCATTCAGATACTGGCCGATCGCATTCCGTAGCCTCCCGGAACCCACCCCATGGAGTATATGAATTTTCTCCAGTCCATGGAGGAGGGCTTGATCGATAAATTTATCGACCTTGGGAAGGGCATCCTCCACGGTCAGGCCGATCACATTTAATTGAGAATGGGGTTCCTGAATCTCCCCCTTGAAAAAAGATTGGCCTTTTTGAATCCCCGTTTCTTTTTCCCCCTCTTCCTCCGTAACCTGGACGATTTCAGAAAGGGGGGCTTTCACTTTGGCTTTATCGGTCAGGACCTCTGCCTGGTCCGCCTGTTTTTTTATATGGGTCAGAATCCCCATGCTCCGAAGGCTCTCAATTCTAACATGTTCCCCTATCTGCAAGCCACCCGGGACGGCAGGATGTCTCTTTTCCCTGTTAGAGGGGAAAAATCTCTCTTTTATCTCCCGAAGTTCTTTGCGCTGAAGGCTTAAAGAAACCTTCTTCTCCTCTTTGCTGCGACGGGCCCATTCCTTCAATTCCTCCTCAACCTTTTGGACCGCTTTCCTCGCCTTCTCCTCTGCTTTTAAAAAAATATCGCCTCTCCTTTGCCGGAGGGTCTCTAAGAGGTTCTTTAGCTTCTGACGTTCAAGCCCAACCTCCTGTTTCATCTTAAAATACTCGATCCGCTCCTTTTCTGTCTCCGACTTTAACCTCTCCAGTGTCTCCAGGGTTCGGGTGAGTTCCTCCCCGCTCCCTTCTCGATGAAGGCGAGCGGCCTCAAGAACCTTTTCTGAGATTCCTAACTTCTCGGCCACTAAAAAGGCATTACTCATCCCTGACGATCCATAGGCAAGGGTGTATTTAGGCTCTAAGGTTTCCTCCTCGAACTCAACCGCCACATTCTCGACATCTGGGTAAAGATATCCATAGACCTTCAGCTGATCAAAATGAGTGGTGACCATGATGGAGGCCCCGCTCTTTCGGAATCGATCCAAAAATCCCATCGCCAGGGCACATCCCTCCTGGGCATGGGTTCCCACTCCCAGTTCATCCAAGAGGACGAGGGAGTGCGGTCCTGCTTTCTCCAAGATTTGGTTCACATGGAGGAGATGGCTGGAGAAGGTGCTCAGATTTTCCTCGATATTCTGTTCGTCGCCGATCACCGCAAAAATGTCCTGAAAGATACTCATCTCGCTTTCCTCTGCCACCGGGATGGGAAGACCGGATTGAACCATCAAGGTTAGGAGTCCCAATGTCTTCAGCGCCACGGTCTTTCCACATGCATTCGCTCCACTTACAATGAGAACACGAATCCCATCCCCCATTCGGAGATGAATCGGAACGACCTGATCTTCACGTTGAAGCGTGAGGAGAGGGTTTCTAACCTCTCCCATCTTCATCCTCCCCTCTTCGTTTAAAAGGGGGGGAACAGACTTCAGACGAATAGACAGTCTTGCCATCGCATAGAGGAAATCCAATTCCCCACACCGCTCAAAATCCTCCCATAGATTCTGACTCTCCTCCCGAACCCTCTCCGAGAGATCGGCGAGGATTCGAACTTCCTCTTCCTTCTCCTCTCCCATGAGGAGATTGATCTCATTGTTCAGGGCGACCCCCTGGAGGGGTTCGAAAAAGTAGGTCATCCGGCTCTGGGATTGGTCATGGATAATTCCTTCCATCCGATGTTTGAAATCAGATTTAATGAGAAGGACATATCGTCCATTTCTTAGAGTAATAAAATGCTCTTGAAAGATCGGCTGGAGCTCCTCATGATGAAGAAGGTTCTCAAGGACTCTCTTCGCTTTTTCTCTGACCTCTCCCAATCGACGCCGGATATCCAAAAGTTCCGGGCTCGCTCGGTCGAGAATTTCACCTTTGGTATTGATGGCCTGGAGGATTTCCTTCTCCAATGCTTTTTGATTAGAAAGTTTGGAAATCTTTTCCTGAAGATGAGGGACCGTGATCTTCTCCAGCTTTTGAAAAAATCGTCTCAGCCCTTTGCACAATACCATTTGATCATGGAGATCCAATAACTCCTGAACATCCAAGATGGATCCTTCGATTCCCAATTTATTTAAAATCCTCTCGATATCCTTCAATCCTCTGAGGGGGACCTCCCCCTCTATTTCTAAAATTTTCTTTAGTTCCATCACCTCGGTTAATCTGGATTGGATCGAAGGGAGGTCTTTGAAGGGTCTCAAGGCTTCGCAGCGTTTACGGCCTAAAGGGGAAACGGCATATTCTTTTAAGATATCTAACAGATGAAAGAACTCTAAAAGCTTGAGGGAGCGATCATCCATAACACATGAAAAAAAAGGAATTGGATACCCTGTAAAGAGGAGGAATTTATGGGGAAAGTCTTTCTTTCACCAATTGATTGATCAATTTTCCGTCGGCTTTCCCCCCAATTTTTGGCATGACGGATTTCATCACTTTTCCCAAGTCCTTCATGGATGAAGCTTGAGTTTCTTGAATACTTTGATCAATGATCTTTAATATCTCTTCCTGGCTAATGGGTTGGGGTAAAAAGGACTTCATAATTTCTATCTCGCTTTTTTCCTTCTCGACCAAATCCATTCGTCCCCCTGTTTGGAATTGTTCAACAGACTCTTCCCCCTTTCTCACCATTGCCTGGATCACCTTGACAATCTCTTCGTCCTCCAACTTTTTTCTCAGTTCAATCTCTTTATTTTTCAATGCGGACCGAATCATCCGAATGGCGGAAAGTTTCAATTTTTCACTGGATTTCATGGCCTGTTTCATTTCCTCAACCAGTCTCTCTTCCAAACTCATCCCCTATCCCCTCTCCATTATTTTTCTCATTCTCTTCATGGCTCTTTTCTTGGCGGCTAATGCTTTCTTCTTTTTCTTTATGCTGGGTTTCTCGTAATGCTCTCTTTTCCGAATCTCCGACAAGATACCCGTCTTCTCAACCTGTTTCTTAAATCGCCTGAGCGCATTTTCAAAAGATTCGTTTTCCTTTATTTTAATCCCTGGCATCCATTTTTCCCCTCCTTTCATGAATGATTTTAAGCAAGTTATTATATAATTTTATATGATAAAGTCAAATTTTTTTATCCCCTTTTTCTTCCTCTCCCCCTTCTTTTCGTAACCCCTCAGTCTTTGTTCGAAAGTATCATGATCCGACAAGGATGTCGGAAATAATCTTATAGCGGCAGCCTTCACTTGACTCTCAAACCAACCACATACCTTGAAAAGGACAAGGAATCAATGACGATCGTGATCGTCACCCGGACTTATAAAAATACTACAAAATCCGCTTGATAAGATTTTTGATGACATTCCCGGCGGATCTGTTGGATTCATACCCTTAACTTCTTTTCTCACTTTTCGCTTGACAAAGAACTTGGACTCTTTTAATTTGACTCTTTATACAATATACCCCCTCGTTCTCTCAACGTGGCGTCAGAATGAAAGAGATAGAAAAAGAAAGATTTATGATTAAAACGGCCTCCGAAAAAACGGCTCAAAGAATTGTCCAACCCCGTGCGGCAAAGATCGACGCCGTTGGAGAATTTCCCTGGGATCTGGCAGAGGCCTTTGGAAAACAGGGCTTTCTCTCTATCCTCCTTCCCGAATCCTATGGGGGAACCGATGGGAATTTAACTTCATTCTGTATCGTCATCGAGGAAATTGCCAAGGTCTGTGGTTCGTCCTCTCTCATGATTTTAGCGCAAGGGATGGGCACCCTTCCCATTTTATTAGGAGGAAATCCTTCCCAAAGAGATCTCTATTTCACCGAAATTTCTGAGAAGAACCGCCTTACCGCTTTTGCGTTAAACGAAATGGAGGGAAAATCAGAAGGTTTCCCTATCCAGACGAGGGCTGAAAAACACGGAAAGGATTACGTGATCAATGGGCGTAAATCCTTCGTTACCCATGGGAGCCTCGCCAAGTTTTACTCTGTCTTTGCCGTCACCCAAGCCGGACATGGAGAGGAAGCCACTGCCGCTTTCATCGTGGAAGATGGGACACCCGGTCTCCTTTTTGGCAAGAGGGAGGAAAAGATCGGGATGAGAGGAGCGGTCACGACGGATGTGATCTTTGAAAATTGCCGGGTCCCTCATGAAAATCTTCTCGGAAAGGAAGGAGAGGGTTGGAAGATAGCGATCGACACACTCAACCGGTCGAAACCAGCCATTGGAGCACTGGCAGTCGGGATTGCTCAAGGAGCCATTGACTTCGCCGTTCACTATGCCAATGAACGGATTCAGTTTGGGAAACCCATCTCTTCATTTCAAGCGATTCAATTCATGATCGCTGATATGGCCACCCAGGTGGAGGCAGCTCGAGCCGTCGTCTTTAAGGCAGCCTCCCAGATGGATGGAAAGACGGAAGACACAGAAAAACTTGCAACCATTTCAAGAATCTTTGCCTCCGAAGTCGCCATGAAAGTCACCACGGACGCCGTCCAAATCCTTGGGGGTTATGGATATATGAGAGATTATCCTGTCGAACGGATGATGCGAGAGGCCAAGGTCACTCAGATCTATGAAGGAGCCAATCAGACTCACCGTTGGACCGTGGCTCAACACCTATTAAGAGGTTCATCCGCTTGAGGCGGACATGAGTGGAGCATTTCGCCTTCCTCTCCTCCCCATCTTCATCGCCTACACCGTTGGTATTTCTTCCGGCCATTTTGATCTCCCCTTTTCTTTTCGTGGAGGGATCCTTCTTCTCCTGATATTTTTAGGGTGTTGGATGCTCCTGCTCACCATAAAAAAAATCCGAATCGGCTCATGGATGGCCTTTCTTATTTTTTTCTTTCTCGGATTTTTTTCTATCCAGCTTTATCTCCATCCACGATATTCCCCTTCTCATCTCTCCCAATTTACAGAACGGGACAGAATCTCACTGGAGGGGACGGTCGACCGGCCTCCTGAGCACGCCCGGGGGAGAACTCAATTACGGATTCGTCCGCACAAAGTCATTCTCTTGAACCGTCACGTTCCCGTGGAAGGGTTTCTCCTGATCTTCCTGAAGGAGGAGAATCGTTCGCTTCGAGTGGGAGATCACCTCCGGTTTTTATGCAGGCTCTATTCCCCTCATGGATTTCATAACCCCGGCGGGTTTTCATATGAACGTTATCTTGCTTTTAAACGGATCCGGACGATTGGGTTCTTGTCCCAAGAAAAAGGGCTGGTCAAATTGGGAGGGGGACATAAAAATTCTCTTCTCCTCCAGGTGGAGAACTGGCGAGGCCATCTCCGCCAATTTTTTGAGAGGGAGGCAAACCCGCTCTCCGCAAGTATTTCCAAAGCCCTGGTGTTGGGGGAACAGGGAGATATTCCAGAAGAGGTGAAGGAGCATTTCATCTCCACTGGAATCGCTCATCTCTTGGCCATTTCGGGTGACCATCTGGGAATTGTCGCACTGCTCTCTTTCTCTCTTTTGATTTGGATTTTGAAACGTTCAGAATTTCTCCTTCTGACCACCGATGTGAAAAAATGGGCGGCCGCCTTGACCCTTCCCTGCCTTCTCACCTATACTTTCATTGCGGGCGGGGGAATCTCGGTGATACGGGCCACCATTATGGTGATCACCTTTTTTCTTTCCATCCTTTTCACCCGGGAGCGAAACCTGCTCCACACACTGGTTCTGGCCGCATTTCTCATCCTCATCTTTTCGCCTCCTTCCCTTTTCGATGTTTCTTTTCAGCTTTCCTTCCTGGCCGTGTTTTCAATCCTCTATTTAGTGCCACGGATCCTTCAGAATCTAAAACAACAGGGGGTTTCCCTTCTTCGAAAAACCTCTTGGAAAAAAAATATCTTGAAATATATGATGGTTTCTCTTCTTGTTACAGGAGTGGCCATTTTGGGAACAGCCCCTTTTGTCGCCCTTCACTTCAACCGGTTCTCCCTCATCGGATTTTTCACCAACCTCCTATTCATCCCATGGGTGGGTTTTTTCATCGTCCCCCTCAGCCTGCTCGCCTCCCTTTTCTCCTTTTTTCTCACCCCGCTGGCTACCTTTTTGATCCACCTTAATGACTTCATCATTCTCGCCCTCCTTAAAGGTGTGGCCTTTTTTGCTTCCATCCCTTATGCGTCTTTTTTTATCTTCACCCCAACCACTTTTGAAATCATCCTTTTTTACCTTCTCCTCTTTTTAGGGGTCCACCTCAGAAAAAGGAAAATGATCCGATATCTCTTTGCAGGACTCTGCCTTGTTTTCATCTTTGATCTGGCATACTGGAATTTGAAAGATTCATTTCAAAAAAACCTCCGATTAACTTTTATCGATGTGGGACATGGGGATGCCCTCCTCATTGAATTCCCGAAAGGGAAAAAGATGCTGATCGATGGAGGAGGTCTTTATGAGGATCGATTCGATATCGGAAAGAGCGTCATTGCCCCTTTCCTCTGGAAGAAGAAGATTCGAAGGATCGACATGCTCGTCCTCACCCATCCTGATCCAGACCATTTTAAAGGTTTAAACTTCATTGCTTCCCAATTTTCAATCGGCCAATTTTGGGATAATGGAGTTCAGACAAACGCAGAAGCTTATCTCCAGTTGAAAAAAACTCTGGACGAGAAAAAAATCAAGACCTGGTCTGTGAATGAAGAAACGCCTCCCCCCGTCATCCACGGAGTTGAGATTTCTTTCCTAAATCCACCGGTCTTGAACGAAACCCAGAGGAAAGAACCGAACCTCCTGGATCTCAACAATTCGTCCCTGGTCATGTTGCTTCGGTTTAAAAATGTTTCTGTGCTTCTGACAGGAGACATTGAAAAGGAAGCAGAAGAACGAATATTAAGACAGGGCTATTCGCTCGATGCTGATATTTTAAAGATTCCCCATCACGGAAGCTCTTCTTCAAGTTCCCCTCTATTTACGAAAACGGTGAAACCGACCTATGCTATCTTCAGCGTGGGGACAAGCAATCCTGGACGGCTTCCACATCCAGAAGTAATGAAGAGATACCTTCATCTGGGTTCCAGAATCCTAAGAACGGATAAACACGGGGCCATCACCGTGGTCACAGATGGAAAAAATATTGAGGTGGAAACTTTTCTAAAAGGCGCGTTTTAAAGGGAAATGAAGGGTTGACTTTTTTATATAAATTCAATAGATTTTAAACCACCCAGGGTAAACTTAAGGGGATCATCATGTCATTTCCATCCATCCCGAGTGTGCAGATAGTCCAGGATGTTCTCAAACAGATCGGGTTTCCCAATAAGGTGATAGAATTACAATGCTCCACGCGGACCTCTGCTGAGGCGGATCTCATCAAAATGACCGGCGGCCGCATCGTCTCGATCAAGTGAAACAAAGAATGGAGGAAAACTCTTATGAAAGAATGGCAAGAGCTGGGAAAGGAACTGAGGCGTTTTATCAATCCTGAAACTTTTCCGGTGGCAATAAAAATCTTAAAAGACAAAAGAGAGATCCCAAGCGGAACTCGGACCCCCCTCAAAAACCTTAAGGTGAAATTGGCGCACTGCCAAGCACAAGCGATCTGCCGAAAATACGGCTGGACCCTTGCCATGACCAGAGAGGATTTAGGTTGCGCTATTTCTGGACATGCTTACGGATGGGAACCGGCTGATCCAGATGGGTCGATTGATTTTCTTATACGAATGAATTACGCAGCAGATTCTGCATCAGCTCTTAAGACCCTTCAATCTTTCAGAGTCCTGGAGCCGCATCAATGTGAAGCAGTGGTTTATTCTCCTTTAGAGTGGACAAAGATCGTACCGGATGTCATCTTGATCTATCTGAATCCCGCACAACTTATGCGATGCATCCACGGAAGCACTCAGCATACAGGGCAACCCATTACCAGCTCTTTTTCCGGCCGGGCCGCCTCATGCTCCGAAGGCGTTCTGGGAGCTTTCTTAGATCAGTCCCCTCAAGTCGTCATCCCTGGAAATGGCGATCGGGTTTGGGCCACGGTCCAGGACCATGAAATGGCTTATGCATTCCCCGCATCACACCTTAAAGATCTGGCAGAAGGCCTTGTTAGGACTCATGAAAGAGGAATACGTTACCCCATCCCAAGCTTTTTGCGCTTTCAACCCGAGGTGGGATTAACCCTCCCATTGACAGATATCTTTAAACAAGCGGGAGACAAGAATGAGGTCGGTTGATGCGGGAGGAAGCAGTAAACGATCATATCATAGGATTCAAATGGTCCAATGAGTCCTTGAATCCATTTCAGTCGTATATTCCGAAGCAAGGAGGCAAATCATGGAACTGAAAACGGAGCGTTTGGAGATTCCGGAAGGTTGTAATGTTATTTTCGGACAGACCCATTTCATCAAGACCGTCGAAGATCTTTTCGAGATTATGGTAGGGTCCGTTCCCAATGCTAAGTTTGGAATCGGATTCTGCGAAGCCTCCGGTGACTGCCTCGTCCGCATGGAAGGGAATGACGAGACATTAAAGGAGGTGGCTAAGAAGAATGCCGTGAAAATTGGCGCCGGCCATACCTTTGTCATCATCTTAAAGGATGCCTTCCCGATCAATGTCCTCAATGCAGTAAAGATGTGCCAGGAGGTCTGCACGGTCTTCTGTGCAACGGCCAATCCTGTCGAAGTCATCCTGGCCCAGTCAGAACAAGGCAGGGGAGTCCTCGGCGTGATCGATGGCTTTTCTCCGAAGGGGGTTGAAAATGAAGACGGGATCTCCTGGAGAAAAGATCTATTGAGAAAATTCAGGTATAAATTATAGATAAGGTTTGACCCATTGAAGACCGTCTTCTGTTTTTCCGGCCGGGATATATTCACAACCGACCCATCCGTCATATCCTGCATCATCGATGAAGCGGAACAGGTTTGTAAAATTGATCTCCCCGGTTCCGGGTTCATGACGTCCCGGGTTATCTGCGATCTGAATATGTGCGATTTGAGGCAAATGCCCCAGAATTGTTTTTGTTAAATTCCCTTCCATCACCTGCATATGATAAACATCATATTGAAGCCAAAGGTTGGGATGGTTGACTTCTTTAAATAACCGAAGTGCCTCCTGTGTGTTCACCAGATAAAATTCAGGGATATCTTGGCTATTGAGAGGTTCTACGAGGAGA
>DCUS01000223.1:0-1603 GCA_002327885.1 Syntrophaceae bacterium UBA2208 | reverse complement strand
TCCAGCCGGCAGATTATGCAATATCTGTTTGAGATGGTGTTTGCCCAGCTCGTTGACCAATTGTTCTCTGCTCCAACCATAAGGAAACAGATATTCCACTCCTTTAAAACCTGCCCCGGCGGCCCGTTCAAAACGATCTAAGAAATCAACTTCATTGAACATCATCGTCAGATTGGCGCTGAATTTAGGCATGGTTCCTCCTCCTCGATCAGTCTCCGTTTTTCACCAGACATTCCAGAGCCGTGATATACTCCGCGGTCATGCAGGTGGGGATCCGATGTTTCTGCAGACACTCAAAACATTTACTGGGCTCATAGAGAGGCGTGCTCACATATTTCTCTCCGCCATCCGGGAAGAGCGTTACGACCACTCCATCATTTAATCCCATGGCCTTCTGCAATGTTCCCCACATCGCCGCTCCAGAACTAATTCCGCAAAAGATCCCCTCCCGGATGGTGAGGACTCTGGCCATTTCAAAGGCATCCTCATCCTTGACATTGATCTTTTCATCCAAACGGGTGGGGTCGTAGATCTCCGGGACATACTGCGAGCTGAGGTTTTTTAAGCCCTGAATGTTCGAATTGGGATAAGGCTCCACGCCAATAATTTTAATCATCGGGTTATATTCTTTCAGCCGTTTTGAAACACCCATGAGCGTCCCCGTGGTTCCGATGCCTCCGACAAACATCCTCACTTTTCCTCTGGTCGCTCTCCAGATCTCCTCACCCGTTGTCTCGTAATGGGCAAGCACATTATATTTATTCTCAAATTGATGGGGCATGTAATATTTAGAGTCTTTAGCGATTTCCTCGGCCAAATCAATCGCCCCATCCATCCCTTTGGAACCCGCACTTAAAATGAGCTTCGCTCCAAAAGCGGTGAGGATTTTTCTTCTCTCCATACTCATCGTCTCCGGCATCACCAATTCCAGCCGATATCCTTTGACCGCACAGACCATGGCCAGAGCGATTCCTGTATTTCCGCTGGTCGGTTCAATGACGATCTTATCCTTGGTCAGGAGACCTTCCCTCTCCCCATATTCAATCATATATTTTGCAATTCGGTCTTTGACGGAACCAACCGGGTTATACCGCTCCAGCTTCGCATAGACCTTGACTTTTTTATTGGGAACGATATGGTTAATCCTGACCAAAGGGGTATATCCCACCAAGTCAACCATATCCTTAGCCATACGATACATGTTGCTCCTAGCTCCTTACAGTGTTGCCGTATAGCAGTGCTGCTGTGTTGCCGTTTGAACTGCAGCACCGAAGCACTGCATCACCGCAGTACCTTTATCAAATTACAGAATGCTTAATATCTTGGCGCCGTCATCATCGATGCTAATGGTATGCTCAAAATGGGCGGAGCGCTTCCCATCGGCAGTCACGACGGTCCATCCGTCAGAAAGAACTCTGACCTCGTAGGTCCCCTCATTTACCATGGGTTCCAGCGCGAAGACCATGCCTTTCTCGAGTCTCGGCCCCTGATGGGGTGAGCCAAAATTTGGAATCTGGGGTTCCTCATGCAAATCCTTCCCGATCCCATGCCCTACGAAATCTCTCACGACAGAAAATCCATGGGATTCCACCCATCTCTGAAT
>DCUS01000114.1 GCA_002327885.1 Syntrophaceae bacterium UBA2208 | reverse complement strand
TTATCTTTTTATGGTCCTTCTTTGCCTTTGGCTGGCAATATGTTTGGGGGCTTGGAGTGACAGGGATGGGCCATCCCATGTCCTGGGCACTTTATCTTGTCAATTTTGTCTTCTTCATTGGAATCAGTCACGCCGGCACACTCATCTCTGCAATCTTAAGGATCACGAATGCGGGATGGAGAACTCCGGTCACGCGGGCCGCTGAAGTGGTGACCGTCTTTGCCCTAGCAGCCGGTCCCACCAACATTCTTTTCGATCTGGGTCGTTCTATAAAGTTTCACTGGGTAGCCGTTCATGCTCAGTTCAAATCTCCTCTTCTCTGGGATTTCACCTGCATCATGACCTATTTCGTTACCTGCGTTCTATTCCTCTATGTGCTCATGGTTCCGGATATCGCCCTCCTCAGAGAATGTTTCCCCCGTCGGAGATGGATCTATAAAATTCTTTCCTTAGGATGGACCGGAACAGAAAAACAGGAACGAATTCTGAAAAAGGCTTCCGCCTTTCTGTGCATCGCCGTCATTCCGGTTGCCGTCAGTGTCCACACCGTGGTCTCCTGGGTCTTTGGGATGCAGACACAACCCATGTGGCACTCAACGATCTTTGGACCCTATTTCGTTGTAGGAGCCATCTTTTCAGGAATTGCTGCCATTATTCTTGTCGCCGCTGTCTTACGAAAGGTTTATCACTTAGAGGGCTACCTCCAGCCCCTTCACTTCAATAACCTCGGACTTCTCCTTCTCACCATGACGCTCCTATGGTTCTACTTCACCCTCGCCGAATATCTCACCACGCTCTATGGCGGGGGGATTGATGAGCTGGCGGTCTTCTGGTCAAAAGTGACGGGGAAATATTCCCCTCTTTTCTGGCTGATGGTCCTCTTCTGTTTTATCATCCCTTTTCCCATCCTTGCCTTGAAAAGGACTCGGACCATCCTGGGAACATCCATTGCTTCCGTCTCCATTTTGATTGGAATGTGGCTGGAGCGGTACCTGATTATCATTCCCTCGCTTAGCCACCCCAGACTTCCCTATGCGAGGGGCTCCTATATGCCTTCGTGGGTAGAATGGTCGATGCTGGCAGGGCTCTCTGCAGGTTTTGTCTTAGCCCTCGCTCTCTTTACCAAGTTCTTTCCGATCATCTCTATTTGGGAAATGGAAAAAGAAGAAACGAGGAAATGAGAAATCATCAATGAAGAGATTAGCCTTTGTTCTAAAACCGGCGAGACCGTCCCCAAGGATGACCATACCGTGTTTGAAGATCATGAGGACCGCTCTCCGATAGGGGTATATTGACACGCCTGTGGACCGCAATAGGTGCCGATATAGTCCGCGTCAGGTCGATAAAGTTCTGGTTTGGGTTGCGCCTCAGCAAATTTCTCCTCCAGAATATGGGCGACCCAACCCGAGATCCGTGAGACAGCAAAAACAGGGGTAAAGAGGTCTATGGGTATGTCCATCATATGATAGACCGATGCACTATAAAAATCTACATTGGCATAAATCTCTTTGCCTTTTATTCTCCTGAATTCTTCCTTGGTTGCAACCTCAATAGCATTCGAAAGGTCGAACCATTGTTGGTTTCCCAAGCGATCGGCCATCCGTTTACTGATTGACCGCAGGATGGCTGCCCTTGGATCTTCTGTATGATAAACTGCATGCCCCATCCCCATGATCTTCCCCCCTTTTTGCAATTTTTCATAAACCCAGGATTTAGTACGGTCCGGTTCCCCAATTTGCAATAGCATTTCCATCACCTGGCTATTGGCCCCTCCATGGAGTTCTCCGGAGAGCGCTCCCAGGGCAGCGGCTACCGAGGCGTAAAGATGAGCGTGGGTAGAAGCGACCTCCCTCCCCGTAAAAGTAGAGGCATTAAAAGAATGTTCGGCATGGAGGATTAGACAGGTATCAAAATCCCTGGCGATCTTTGGATCGGGAATGGTTCCTGTCAACATATAAAGGAAGTTTCCACCATGGGTAAGAGCGGTATGGGGGGGGATAGGTTCAAGACCCTTTCGTATCCGGTTCCATGCAGCAACAAGGGTGGCTAATTTGGCGATGACCCGGATTGCTTTTTTTAAGTTAGCCTCTCTGGTCTCTTCTCGCAACTGGGGATCAAGACTTGCGAGAACAGGAATCGCTGCCTGGAGGACATCCATGGGAAGAGCGGTGCTTGGCAGGATCTTCATGAACCCTAAAACCGCTTCTGGAATTTTCCTTTCCGAAGCCAGCCCCGAACGAAACGTCTCTAATTCTTTTTGGGTAGGCAAATGATCATTCAGAAGCAGAAAAGAAACCTCCTCAAAGGTGGAGGATTGGGCAAGGTCAATAATATTATAACCTCGATAGATCAGAATTCCTTTCTCTCCATCGACATCTGAGATGCGGGTATCAGCAATCTTCACCCCCCGAAGCCCTATATTTTTGATATCCGTCATCTTGTCCATCTGTATCACTCCTTACGAAAGCCTTAGATACAAATCAACTTCATTCAAAAAATGATAATTGATATTTCATTATTTTGTCAATGAAACGATAAAGTGAGCGTCCGGGTTCAATATCAGGCGCTAACAACCGTATTAAAAAGTCCTTCTGATTCGTTAGGAGGGCTTTTTATTTGAAGAAAGGCAATTATCGAAATGTCCTTCTCCCCGCTTTTGAACAAGACTTTCTTTGAAATGGTCATTTTTTGTACACTGCCTGAAATTTTGTTCACTTCGGCTCCTCAACGATAAGAAAAGACCTTGAAATCTGAGGATAAATTTTAACTCATATCATGGCATATAAAATGCATTACTTTTAAATTTTGATAATGAATTAAAATTCTGAGAGGCAAAAAAATGGTCATCTGCCCGCAATGCAATCTCGAACATGACGAAGAAGAGGAATTTTGCAAAAAATGCGGGAAATTTCTCTTGACTCTTGAAGATCCTGTAATTGGAGATAAAAATGGTAAAGGTAAACTTGCCTGCCCCAGGTGTAAACTCCCTTATGATAAAGGGAAGTATTGCAGAAAATGCGGTTCTTTATTAACGCAAGGAATTTCATCCCAGAAAACGGATGTCCAGCCATTGGAAAAAAATTTAATAAAAAAAAGGTCAAAGGAATGGTTGAGGATGTCCAGAGAAGAAGGTGAATTAAGAACCTGTATGACCAAGTTGGAAGCGCAACGAGAAAATATTTCTAACGATGTTTTTCATCTTATATGCTCTCGCTACCAACATCGGTTGGAATCCCTGCTGCCCCGGCATCAGGAAATTGAAACGGAGATGATCTCCTTTAGAAAAAGAGGGACGGAAGAGATTGACCTCCTGGAAAAAGAATTGGAACCCATTCAAAAAAGGCTTGAAGAATACAAATCACTTTATAGGGCGGGGGCAATCACAAAGGGCGATTTTATCAAAGAGAAGAAAGGATTAAGAAAGGAATTAAGATTTAGAGAGAGGAATTTAAAAAAACACAGGCAAATCCTCTCTCTCCTGCCCATCAAGATGGGGGACAAAATGGTTTCCCCTCGAAAAAGAGGGAATCTCCTTCGGCCTTTCATGTTGGTGACATTCAGTTGCCTGGTTATTCTGATAGGCGTAGGAGGATACTTCCTCTTACAGGGACAATCTCATCAGGCCAACAGCTTGAGTTTAAGAGAAACGCTTATTTCCCCTCCCTCTCCCCCCTCTCCAGACCTGACAAACTCATCGGCGGAAACCCAAGAAACAGAAAAGATCAGATCCCTCTTTGAAAATATTAGAAAGGCAAATCTTCAGAAGAACATTGATCTCTTCATGTCCTGTTTCTCCCATGATTTCAACGGCAGGGAAAAAAAGAGAGTGGAGACGCTCAAAATGTGGGAAATTTTTAATTATGTTGATCTCAGCTATGAGATGAAAAATAAAAACATTTCAGAAGATACCTCTTCTGTCCAGTTAGAGTGGCTGCTCAAAACGACAAAAAAAGACAGCAGGAAAATTCAGGAAGGCAGAACCCTTTTAGATGTGACATTAAAAAGAGAGGGCGGCCGTTGGAAGATAAAAGAGATCAAATCCATCAGTTAACCCGGATGGGGGGAAAATATGTTTTGTATAAATTGTGGCGCTTCCAACCAAGACGATGCAACGTCCTGTATCAATTGCGGTGATTTGCTGAGCGAGGGGGGCACCGGGGAAGAATTTTCGAGGTGGAGAGGGTTACTCAAGGAGGTGTCCATCCTTAAGAAAGTTGACTTCCTGAAGGGGTTCTCCCGCTTATCACTCAAACAATGCTTCAGCCTAAAACTAATGAATTATCTTTACGGCTTATCCATTCTATGGGCTGGTCTGATCGCCTTCTTTCTGATCCTCGCAGGGTTTAACATTTCAAGGTGGCTTGGATTTTTTGCGCTTTTTGTCGGAGGCCCTTTGATATTCATTTTTATGGTCATCTACAGCAGGGTCTTCCTGGAGATGGCTCTTATGATTTTTCGTATGGCGGACCAGATAGCGGAGCACGCCACGGACATCGGGTTGGTTAACACAGAAGAAAATCAGGAATCAAAAGATAGCATCCAATGGAATATTTGAACCGACGATCATCGCCAGGACTCAGAAGGGTGAAGATACGATCAATCCTCTGAAGACCACTCACTGATGCCAGACTTCAATGTTATTTTATCGGGATTGGATTGCCAGGGCCAAATCGCAGCATATATGATTTGATGAGCCTCTTGCTTAAAGAAAAAGGATTGCTCGTTTCGCAAACCACCCAAAGAATCAACCAATTCCTGAATTTCTTCCGGTAGATATGCTTCCTCTCCACATTCCTTAACAGCGGGGCCTAAATGTTTTCTCAATAAAGAGTTAAGC
>DCUS01000003.1:2399-3226 GCA_002327885.1 Syntrophaceae bacterium UBA2208 | reverse complement strand
TCAAATATCATTCCGGTGAGCGATTTGAGGCAGGATGCTGCCAAGCTCTTGAAACAATTAAAAAACAGCAAAGATCCACTGATTATCACGCAAAGGGGGCGGGCAACCGCCGTCCTCATCGGTGTGGATGCCTATGAAAAATCTGAACAAGAAAAGGCGCTTCTGCGTCTGTTGGCCAAGGGAGAAAAGGAAATCGAGGCAGGCGAAGGATATGACCTGGATACCGTCTTTGCCGAAGCGGACGCCTTGTTGGTCCGAGAGCCATCGTGAAGGTCAAATTTACCCCTTCGGCCCGAGCTCAATTTCTTTCCGCGCTATCCTATATTCGAAAGGACAAACCTTCAGCGGCCCTCGCTTTCAGGAACAGAGCTGAAAAAATCCTGCGAAGGCTCGATGATTTCCCCGAATCCGGAAGAATCATCCCTGAGTTTCCAGAACTTCCCTACCGGGCGGTACGGCGTCTGGGCATCCCGTCCATCGAAATGGCAAGACGTTTTGGCATCAGCACGGCGGCGGTCAGCAAAGCCATTGAGCGGGGTGAGTCTTTGGCCGCTGACAAAAAAAATTAATTTAGATAGTTAGAATGTCCCCTACTGTCGGTTTCTGACCGGATAGGCCGTGGCCTTCAATCGCCGTACTGTTTTTTTCTGGCAAATCGGGCTTGACAGCTATATGGCATGTTGTACAATAAAATTGAGGTGTTGGAGGTTTGAAATGATAGTCTATACCTATTCAGAGGCCAGGCAAAAACTTGCCACGGTGCTTGAGAGTGCAGAAAGGACCGGCAAGGTGTTAATACGCAGAAAGGATGGTCGAACCTTTGCGTT
>DCUS01000003.1:0-2358 GCA_002327885.1 Syntrophaceae bacterium UBA2208 | reverse complement strand
GTCGTTGAAAACAAGATCAAGGCATTGGGGCTGCATTTAGGGGCGACAGTCGAATTTGATCCTGATTTTCCTGTGTAAGCCCGCCTCGGAAGGGGCGTAATGAGGGGACATGGCCGGACTCCCTCCGTTGGAGTAATGGCTCCAAGCAAGATGATCGGAATGAAAAGGACAAACCTTCGGCGACCCTCGGTTTTAGGGGTCGATAACGGAATGGATAACCTCCTGCATTTCTCCCATTCGATACGGCTTTTTCAGGACGTTGCGAAACCCGTATTGCCTGTAATTGGACATCACCTGGTCATCGGAATATCCGCTGGAAACAATGGCCTTGCACTCCGGATCTATCTCCAGCAGCCTTTGAATGGCCTCCTTAGCGCCCATCCCCCCCGGTATGGTTAAGTCCATGACTACCGCATCAAAAGGCGTACCGGATTCTGCGGCCTTTTTATACAACTCGATGGCTTCGGCTCCGTCTGTGGCTGTACAGATCTCATATCCGATGGACTTGAGCATTTTGCTCACGACACTTCTTACCATTTCCTCATCATCCATTATCAGAATTTTCCCCTTTCCTGCAACGAGACGTTCTTGTTTTTCCTCCATTGGTACCATGTGTTTTTCAGAAGCAGGAAGATAGATATAAAAGGTAGTTCCAATTCCCAATTCAGATTCCACCCTGATATCGCCATCATGGTTCTTGATAATGGAATAGGCAGTGGCAAGTCCCAGACCACTTCCTTTCTGTTTGGTTGAGAAATAGGGATCGAATATCTTCGACAGGTTCTTCTCGCTAATTCCAATCCCTCTATCTTGGATGGATAATTTAATGTATTTTCCAGGCTTTAAGCCCAAGCTTCCGGTTTCCTCCGCCAACACGTTTTCAGCCCGAACCTTTATGACCCCGCCTTCAGGCATTGCCTGATCGGCATTAATAATCAGGTTGTTGATCACCTGGCTTATCTGTCCTTCGTCCACCTCCACCGGCCATAGGTCATGAGATATGGAAAACTCACACCCCACATTGGAACCTCTCAAGACAAAGGAGGCTGCCTCTTTGATTAATTTCGGCATTGAAGCAAATTTCTTAACCGGCGCCCCTCCCTTGGAGAAAGTGAGCAGTTGTTGAGTTAAATCCTTTGCTTGCAGACAAGCCTTTTCTGCATCAGTCAGTCTTTCAATGACGTTGGCCTCATCTGGGTGCAACTCCATCTTTGCCAGACTGATATTCCCGAGGATCCCCGTTAAAATATTGTTGAAATCATGGGCGATACCCCCTGCCAAAATGCCGACGGACTCCAATTTTTCGACCTTCTGGAGTTCCTTTTCCAGCTTTTTCTGTTCGGTGACATCCCTGAAAACCAATACCACCCCGCTGATTTCCCCTTGCTGATTACGTATTGGAGCCCCGCTGTCAGCGAGGATTCTCTCGGTGCCATCTTTGGAAATAAGCATTGTATGGTTTGCCAACCCCACCACACCCTTGGTTTCCATAACCCGCTCCACCGGATTTTCACAGGGCTGGCGGGTCTTCTCATTAATTATATGAAAAACGTCTTTCAGGGATTTTCCAATGGATTCCTTCTCCAGCCATCCGGTCAGCTCTTCGGCTACTTTGTTCATCAAAACGATATTTCCGGCTTTATCGGTACAGATTACCCCGTCGCCAATGGAACGCAGCGTAACAGCGAGACGTTCCTTTTCTTCGAATAAGGCGGCCTCTGCCTGTTTTTGCCGGGTGATGTCCATGAAGTTGCCCAGGGTTGCTCTTTCACCCCGATACCAGGTGGTGGCAACCATTTCAAGAATCCAAATAACCTCCCCCCCTTTATTAACCAGCCTGAATTCATATGGGTATGAACGTTCTCCCTTCAATATCTTCACGGCGTTGGTTTTGATCATGTCCCTGTCATCAGGATGGACAAGGTTCAATGAATCCATGCCCAATAGTTCGGCTTGGCCATAGCCGGTGATTTTTTGAAGTTGGGGACTGACCACTATGAATTTCCCACGCTGGACCGTATAGGTGGCAATGGGTGATGTGGACAACAAAGAATTGAGCAATTCTTCTGACTTCTTTTGCTGGATTTCCGGCTTTTCCAGTCGGCTAATCCGCTCCCGTGCCTGTTGGAGGTCATGGATAAGTTGTCCTTTGGTCTTGTCTTCGTCTTTCATTTTGCATAATCCTCAAAAACTACCGGATCCCTATACTCCGGTTGATAAAATATGAAAACATCGCAAACCATCATGACCGGGATTTGGTCACCCCCGCTCATGAAAATCATCCCCTCTCCCCCCAGACAGAGGGAGGGGGGAGAGGGTCAGGGTGAGGGGGTTGTATTTTCACGGTAAAAAACAAGA
>DCUS01000131.1:810-17363 GCA_002327885.1 Syntrophaceae bacterium UBA2208 | reverse complement strand
TAAACGAAGACTGCCGAAGGCAGCAAAAAAATAACTTCATAAAAAAGGGGACCAGACAATGCTGATAAAAAAAGGAATGTTTCTGAAAGATCAATCCGGCGCAGCCATTGTTATCGCACTCATTATGATTATCATTCTGACACTGATCGGCCTCGCATCGACGTTTACCTCTAATTTTGAGATTAAGCTATCCGGCAACAAAAGGGCGTCAACGGATGCATTTTATACGGCAGACGCGGGAGTTCAATCGGCGCTGGTCAACATCGCCAATTTTAACGTTCCAGGCAATTTCGTCGCTGTCAACCCGGCAACCCTCCCGGTTGACCTTCAAAATGAACTCATCGACTCAAAATTTGACGAACCCGCACTCTTCTTGCCCCAGGGAATAAATTTTACGGACCCTCCGAAAGTGACAATATATCACACCACACGAACGGACTCCTCAAGAGGGATAGCCACCAGTGCGACCGGAAATTTCGAATTTGAACATTATATCATCGATTCGGTTGGAAAGGACCAGATGGACACCGCATTGCTCAAATCCACCTGCCAGGTCAGGGAAAAGATCATTCGCCTGATCCCCACTGTTCAAGCGGGAAATTAAAAGTAGGGAGTTCCATAGAATCCCGGGACTTTTTAGGAGGTTATTATAACCATGAAGAAAAAAAATCTAATCGCTTTATTCCTTTTCTTATGTCTGCTTACCGGGCCTTCTTTTGCCCTTGACACAGACCTTTACGTTCTAAAGGAATATGTTCCCCCAAATATCCTGGTTATCCTGGACAATTCCCGAAGCATGGATGAGGTCGTCTCTGGGTCAGACGCGCCATATTCTCCGTATATTGATTATGGCGCCTCGATGACTTCCCCTGCTGTGGTCTATCCAATGTATGCTGTCTATTATATGACGTCAGGAAATAAATGGACCCTGTGGATTGATGATTATCGAACCGATCCAGCGTTGAACGACTGTCTGGAACTCAAGGCATTGCTTGACACCTACGGGCATGCTGAAAATAACAATTGTACGGGGACAAAGCGTAATTACCAGACCGGGAATTATAGAAATTATCTTCAGATTCAAGGGCCCAGCATAGGCGAAGACCGATTCGACTTATCAAACGGAGTCATTCATAGTTATATCAATACAGTGAGTGGCGTTCGCTTCGGCGTGATGGTATTTAATCGAGATTCAGCTGGCAATACTGTCAAATATAATGGCAGTTACGAATATGTTCATGATAATCCAAGTGATGACAATGTGCTGGATGCGGACGGCGGAAAATTACTTGGTTTTGTTGACGAATATAAAAACGGAAAAACTTCCCTCTTTGAAAAGCTCGATGCACTTACGAACGACAGCTGGAGCCCCTTAGCCGAAACCCTATATGAAGCAGGGGCCTATTATCAAGGTCAGAGTAGCGCGATCACAAGGACAAGTTATTCCGGGTTAAGTCCTGTCCAATACGATTGCCAAAAACTTTACATTCTGATCATTTCAGACGGAAAACCCACCAAAGATAACCATCCTTTTTTGTCTTCCATCGGTGATTTGACAGGAGATGGCAAAGCGGGACAATTAGATGACCTAGCCAAATACCTTTTTGATCTTGATTTAACCGGCGGGACCTATCATACCCCACAAAATATCAAAACCTATACGATTGGATTCGATGTGGACAATCCACTTCTGAAAGAAACAGCAAGGGTTGGAGGGGGGAGATATTTCTATGTATACAGTTCCCAGAGTTTCAGCATTGCCTTTCAAACCTTTATCGCCGATGTCCTTGAAGAATCCACTTCCTACGTCGCTCCGGTTGTTCCTATCAGCCAGATGGAGAGGACAAGTTCCGGAAATCGCATTTATCTTGCCATGTTTAAGCCGGCCTACAGCAGTTTCTGGAAGGGGAATATTAAGAAATACGGGATTGTGACGAAAAAAACCGAAACCCTCAATGTGGGAGATATCCTTGATGTGAATGGCAATCCCGTGATGGATTCCGAAAATCAGATAAAGGATGATGCGCTCTCATACTGGAGCACCCCCTGCAATCCTGAAAAAGCGGGAGATGGAGGAGAAGTGGTATGCGGAGGGGTCGGTAAGCTATTGCTGGATAGGGATTCGGCAAGGAAGATCTATACCTTCCTTGGAACAAATTACAATTTGGCCGATTCGTCGAACGCCTTCAGTTGCTCGAATAGCGCTCTCACACCTCAGACATTGGGTCTGTCAATTGGCGAAAACGCGGAGAGAGATAGAATCATCAATTTCATTCATGGATATGACGCTTATGATGAAAATAGAAATAACAACCGCACAGAAAAAAGGGAGTGGATTTTGGGCGCCTTCATTCATTCAAGACCTCTGGTCATCCATTACGGAACGAGCCGGTCCGTCATCTACGCCGGGGCCAATGATGGGATGCTCCATGCCTTTGACGATGCAACCGGGGAAGAATTGTGGGCCTTCATTCCGCCGAGTCTATTGCCAAAACTGAAGAATTTGAAAGGTGAGGTTCTTGAGTTTTTTTTGGATGGTTCTCCGAAAGCTTACATCGGGACTGATCAAAAGATCATGATCTTCGGGTTGAGGAGGGGAGGCAATCGCTACATCGCCCTGGATATCACAGATCCTCTCGTTCCGAGGTTATTATGGGAAATTAGCCCATCCACATCGGGTTTTGGGGAACTCGGGCAAACCTGGAGCACCCCGCAGATCAGGAAAATTCAATATGGTACCTCTGAAAAGTGGGCGGTCATCGTGGGAGGAGGTTATGATTCGAACCAGGATAATTTGCCGGTGAGCGCCAATGATACAAGAGGAAGGGCCATCTATATCTTTGATATTTTAAATGGAAACCTTCTCTGGAGCTATTCCTATGCCAAGGATTCCAATATGAAGCACAGCATTCCGAGCGATGTTTCCTGTGTTGATACGGATGGAAATGGCAAGATTGACAGGCTCTACGTGGGAGACATGGGCGGAAGAGTCTGGCGATTTGATATTGGGGCTCAGGACACTGCAGCATGGACCGGGAAAAGAATATTCAACTCAAACCTTGTGAACACCGACCAACGGAAGCTCTTCTATCCTCCGGATGTCACCCTTGAAAATGACGAAGGAAACTATGAAATGTTATTCTTCGGGACTGGAGACCGCGAACATCCAAATGACATTACCCTTATAAACAGACTCTACGCCCTTAAGGACAAGAACCCTTCAACCGTTTTAACGGAGAATGATTTGGTTGATGTTACGGAAGACCTGTTGCAGGACCCCGATACCTCCGATGAACAGAAGACAGCCATCCTGAATCAGTTAGCGGATAAGAAGGGCTGGTATATCCGGCTGGATCAGAATGCGGGAGAGAAGTGCCTCGCCAATCCTCTGGTCTTTTTCGGAACGGTCTATTACACCACTTTTACACCTAGCCCCGAAAGGTTGAATGATATCTGTTATGTGGGTGGTGGAGAGGGCAGACTTTATGCCCTCGGATATAAAACCGGAAATGCCGCATTCAATCTGGATTTAGAAAATGACGGCTCAGACCAAACTCTTATAAAGAGTGACCGATCCGTAATTGTTGGAACAGCTATCCCTTCCGGAACCATCGTCGCCATCATCAATGGCATAGCGACCGGATACGTTGGCGTTGGCGGAGGTGTCTACATCCCCCCCTTGCCAAGTTACAAGAGCATCATTCCGAAACACTGGCGAATTGTCTTTTAATACGGCTAATACGGCGGGCGAAGGGGGAACTCCAATCAATTTTCCAAAAGTTGAAATCTCTTGGAACAAGAGGGGACGAGATGGATTAAGCGGTAGTCGATTGGTAATGCACCATTTTTCTTCTTTCGACCGGCAAGGTTAAAGAGATCAGTGTGATGGGCTTCTCGTCATCGACTTTAAATTTTATCATGCCCCGGTTCTTTTTGATAATTTCTTCTGCTAATCTCAATACAAAATCATCCATCCCCCCCTGCTGGGGCGCTGGATTTACTAATTCGGTTTCAAAGGGGTGACTCCCCTTTTCATAACCTGTGAAGGCAACCAGAATCTCGATGTATTTTCCATCACTCTGCGATAGAGTCTTTCCCTCCTCTCTTGTTTCTTGACCCTCAAAAAATCTTGTTAAGAATCCGAGGCTCCCTTGGGGAGGAATGGAGTGGATGGCATATTGGAGAACGGAATCGAGGATGAATTTCAGTTGCTCATCATGAACGCTTGTTTCGGGAAGATTTTCTTCATATTGCTTTTTAAATATTTTAATCTTTTTTTCTCCCAAAATATCCTCATGATTTTTTAAGACTTCCTCCAGAAGGATATGCACGGTATTGATTTTGGGAATGGGCGAATTGATTTTAAGATAATCAGCGAAACAGTTTAACACCGAATCCGTTTTGGCAATGTCTTTGATAATTGTCTTGTAAAAAAACTCCGCATACTCTGTATCGCTAAATTTTTCACGTGAAAGATGAGCAATGGACTTTATTTTTTCAAGAGTATCTTTAATATTGCTAAATAATTCGGCAAAAAGTGTGAACCAAGAAGGGATATTTTGCACCGTAACAGAATCCCTTTCTTTCAATTCATTTATTTTATCTTCCCCCTTCAAAAGAGAGAGAAAAGAATTTTTTCCATTTTCCTGTTCAAGGAAACGCTTTCTTTCCATTTAATTTTAATCCTTCACCCTTTGACTTAAGTTACCCACCAGATATTAGAGCAATTTTTGTTCCAAGTAGATAATATTAACGTAACTAACTGTAATTAAATAACATTTAGTTAATTTAACCATTTTTGAGGGGGTCGAAAGTGACAAATTTTTTACCACTATTGATGAGAATTGTCCCTTCTTTTTGAGCCGACAGGAGGATGATAGTAAAGTTTTTTGCTGAAATTAGGAGAAGTCAATCCCTCGACGCTTCAAATCAACGAAGAATGAAATAATTTTTTTGCTTTTACGTGAAAAATAGTTTATATTTCAACTGTTTTATAAAATTTTTTATAGCGGGATGAAAACCCGAAAAGAACTTTAAAAGATTTCTTCGTGGTTTTTTTAAATACCCATGCCGAGTCTTCCAAGTCATTTCTGCGTGATTTAGTCATTACCTGCCCCAAAGTCGCGTGAAATTATGGAAATCATTGGTTTGGTGTTTACCCCGTTAGAAGACTTTTTGCCTTCTAACGGGTAGACTCACAGGGGCATTAACCCTTGTGTTCGTATGTATAAGGAAATTACCTTCGTCCCCGCTGCAAATCGATAAGACCCGATCACTGGCAGCGGGGCTTTCTACCAGAGCGAAAAGGAAAGGGATAACTCCGTTCCATATCGACTGAGTTATTTGAGGATGAACGATGAAATTTTCAGATTTAGAATTAAAACCAGAGATTTTGAAGGCCCTGGGTGAGATGGGTTATGAGGATTTGACACCCATCCAAGAAAAGACCTTCTCCCCTATCTTAAGCGGCAGGGACCTTTTGGCCCGGGCAGAAACCGGGTCGGGTAAAACAGCGGCCTGCGGTATTCCGCTGGTCCAGATGATCAATCCCTCGGTCAATGCAATCCAGGCCCTCATCCTGGTCCCAACCCGTGAACTGGCGCTCCAATATGTGGAAGAGATCGATAAAATTTCAAAACGGACGGATGTCGCACCCTTTGCCATCTTTGGCGGGTTTTCCATGGAGATTCAAAAAGCCAAATTAAGGGACAGGGTCCATATCCTCGTTGCAACACCAGGACGATTGATCGATTTCCTATCTCATACCACCTCGATTGATCTCTCTTGTGTTCGAACGCTGGTTCTGGATGAAGCGGATGAGATGCTGAAGATGGGTTTTATTGAAGATATAGACTTCATCCTGTCCTGTCTGATTCATGAGCACCAGACATTGTTTTTTGCAGCGACGATGCCCGATGAGATTGATCGATTGATCAGGCTCTATCTAAAAGAACCCGTCAGAATGGAACTCAATAAGAAACAGTTGGCCCCGCCGAGTCTCATTCACCATTTTCAGTATACGGGGGCGCGCGGTCGGCTAAATGCCCTGATCGAGTACCTAAAAAGGGAGACGATCTCTCAGGCCATCATTTTCTGCAATTCACGGCATCACGGTGAAAAACTGATGCGGGAGTTAGAAGGGAAATTTAAATCAATAGGGTATATCCATGGAGGCCTGGAACAATCGAGACGGACCTCGATCTTCGAACGCTTTCGCCGAAAAGAAATTACCTTCATGGTGGCCACGGACATCGCCGGTCGTGGACTCGACTTCAGTCATGTCAGTCATGTGATTAATTATGACTATCCTCGGGGTCTGGAGTCCTATACGCACAGGACAGGAAGAACAGGAAGAATGGGAAGGTCAGGCATCGCCATGACTTTTGTGACGGATCAGGAATTGAGGGTCTTGAAATCCCTGTTGAAGATGAATCGTATTGACCCCGTGTGGCATGGCAACATTCCTAACCTCCAGGCGATCACCAAACATAACGGAAAACGAGATGATAGAAAATACTTCAAAAAGCTGCCCCGCAACGTTTCCAGAGACGAATCCTATCTCATGGGTTCCATGAGGAGCTTATGAAACGCGAAGATTTGCGAAACATTGCTCTGATTGCCCATGTGGATCATGGAAAGACAACGATCGTCGATGGCTTGCTCAAGCAGTCTGGCATTTTCCGTTTGAACGAAAAGGTCCAGGACCGGGTGATGGACAATATTGACCTGGAGCGTGAGCGGGGTATTACGATCATGGCAAAGAATACAGCGATCGAATATCAGGGAGTCAAGATCAATATCGTCGATACACCAGGGCATGCAGATTTCGGTGGAGAGGTGGAAAGGACGCTCAAGATGGTAGATGGCGTGTTGCTCCTCGTCGATGCCTCGGAGGGCCCTTTGCCCCAGACAAGATTCGTTCTGAAAAAGGCTCTTGAGTTTAACCTCCCCCCTATCCTGGTCATTAATAAAATAGACCGGACGGATGCGAGGATCCAAGAGGTTTTGAATGAGGTCTACGATCTCTTTATTGACCTCGATGCCACAGAGAAACAGCTTGAATTTCCGATCGTCTACACCAACGCAAAGCTCGGGATTGCGAAACTCCATCCGGATGAGAACTCAAAAGACTTTCGGTGCCTGTTTGAGCTTATCCTACGGGCCGTTCCACCTCCTGAGGGGAATGATGAAGGGCCGCTGAAGCTCTTAGTCACCAACATTGATTATAACGATTACGTTGGCAGGCTTGCGATAGGGAGGATCTTCTCCGGGACAGTTAAGATGGGGGATGGGGTATCGATGATCAACGGCAAAGGGAACCCGGTTAAGACGAAGGTGACATCACTTTACGGATTTCAGGGGCTCGAAAAATCAGAAATCAAAGAGGCGCGTGCAGGGGATATCGTTGCTCTCGCAGGAATGGAAGGGGTGAATATTGGCGATACCATCGCCGATATTGAAAATCCGGAGCCTCTTCCGAGAATTGCCGTGGATGAACCCACCATCTCCATGGTTTTTTCTGTGAACACATCCCCTTTCGCTGGTCAGGATGGAAGGTATGTCACGTCAAGAAACTTGAGGGAACGACTTGAAAAAGAGCTTTTGTATAATGTGTCGATTAAGGTCGACTTTGACTCTATAGATTCTTTCAAGGTAATGGGAAGGGGAGAGCTGCAGCTTGCCATCTTGATCGAGATGATCAGGAGGGAGGGCTATGAGCTTTCCGTGTCGATGCCGGAGAGTATTACAAAAAACCTGAACGGCATTCTTCACGAGCCCATGGAGCATCTGGTCATCGATATCCCGGAGGAATTCATAGGAGTCGTGACACAGCAGATAGGGATCCGTAAAGGCAGGATGCAGAAAATGAGCAACAATGGTCATGGCAGGGTTCGTCTCGAATTCAGAATCCCATCCAGAGGGCTGATCGGCTTTCGTTCCCAGTTCCTGACGGATACAAGGGGAACAGGGCTCTTCAACCACATTTTCGATGGTTATGAACCATGGCATGGCACCATTACAAAACGTTCTACCGGGACCCTGGTTGCGGACCGACCGGGGAAGACAACGACCTATGCGCTTTATCACCTTCAGCCCCGCGGCACACTCTTTGTCAGGGAAAACACCCCGGTCTACGAAGGAATGGTGATTGGCGAGAATTCGAGAGAGAACGATCTGGATGTCAATGTAACGAAGGAGAAGAAACTGACCAATATCAGAGCGGCAGGGTCGGACGAAGCCTTGCAACTGATTCCACCTAAGATTCTTAGCCTGGAGCAGGCCATCGAGTTTATCAAAGAAGACGAATGGGTCGAGGTGACCCCCTGTTCCGTGCGCATCAGAAAAAAGACCCTCGAATCAAACAAAAGACCCAAACGGAGAAGTTAAATTTTTTAGAATGACTCAATAAGGATAAAACTTTCAATACTTGGATGTCGTATTTGAAGCCGAAATTTTCAAATAATTTTGCTTAAGACTTGGACGAGACGAACCGCTTCAAAAAATCAAGGTAGTGGAAAAGCAGGTAATAATCCTCAATGAGTTCTGCGTTCGGTTTATTTTTGCGCATCTCATTGATCCCAATTTTATTAAGTACATTTAAAGCGTTTTCTGTTAGATTTTTTACAACCGCTTTAAAGTCTTCCAACAAATGGGGACTTTCATTCTTATGGACCGTTGGGATTGACTCTACTGTTCTTTTTTCAATCAACTTTAATCCCTCCATGCCAGATCCTCCATGTTCTCGTCAAAAAGCATCCAGAGTTGAAACCGGAGCGTCTTCCGTTGTGTTGACAACAATCAATATTTTAGAAATCGTCATCGGACTGCCCTGTTCACCTGATTACTCTCGAACACGAATCCACTCTTAACGAGGGACTTTACTTTGAAACTGACCTTCATATGAATTTTCAATCCTCGTCCTTCCTCTTAGCTTCATTGCGCGAAACACTTTCTCTTTTGCAATGGATAAAGCCTTCTTCCTGGGTGAAGTGTCTCTCTCTGTAAAACCGTCGAGAACTTGACCCATTGCCATGCTGATCTTCTCCTTGATGATCTCAAAGGTTTCCTTGTGAGTCTTTTTAATAAATTCCGTATAAGACCCGATGAGCCCTCCTGAGTTGGCTACAAAATCGGGGATCACCAGCACCCCTTGGCCAATGAGATCTTCCTCAGCCTTCTCCGTAATCGCAATATTGGCCCCTTCAATAATAATCCTTGTTTTTAAGAGGGGGGTGTTGCCTATATTGACAGCGTCCGTTGTGGCCGCTGGGATGAAGATATCCGTCTTTACTTCAAAAATCTTTTCTCTTGGGTATTCTTCAGCGGGCCTATAGTTTTTAACGGACCCGGTCTCTCTGGTTACTCGAATGGCTTCTTCTACATCGATGCCTCCCTCATTTAAGACCATCCCGTAAATATCAGAAAGGGAGATTATTTTGGCTCCCATCCGAGAGAGGTGTTTTGCAGTCGCGGAACCCACAACCCCGAAGCCCTGCACCGTCACTCGGAGATCAGATATTCGGAGTCCAAGCTTTCTTGCCGCAATCTCCGAGGCAATGGCAACTCCGTAACCCGTTGTTCCTAACTCGTGTGGCACCCCCCCTATTTCAACGGGTTTCCCTGTCGCTCCATCCACATTCCCTATCTCATCGACCAATGCAGCCATCTCCTTTTCCCCGGTTCCCAGATCCGGTGCCCCAATATAGAGATGAGGGACAAAAGGGGCGATACGACGGGCAAAGGCCCTGATGAATAGAATTTTGTCGATCTTCTCAGGATTCGCATTAATCCCCCCCTTGGCTCCCCCGAAAGGAAGGTCGGCAATGGCACATTTCCATGTCATCGTTCGGGCCAGACGGAATATTTCGTAAGGGGTCAGGTTTTCTGCAATCCGGATTCCCCCCTTCCCCGGACCCTTCGCCGTATTGTCGATAATGAGGTTGCCTGTCATGCCAGTTTTTGGATCGTAGACCTGAATTACTTTTTCTGGCCCCCACTCGTCACAAAAATCCGAGATGTTAAATTTATCTAAAACTTCCATTTTACTGTTTTTATCCTTCATCTTTTTCTCCAATCTTAATAGAAGAATCCAAAAAGTTGTTTAAAAAGCCGAAACCAGCGATTTGCTTCCTTCCAATTTGTGGTTTTAAGCTTATAGAGGGGGCATTCGCTGTAGGCGGAGATCGAGAGGCAAAAGACTCTCAAATGGGCGCGACTGGGAGCGTATCCAATCCGCTCCTTGGGTCCACAAACTTTTAGGGGATTGCCCGAAGCCAAGCCAAGATAAAGAGGACAGGGCATGAAACTTAACCTCCTATGATTTTTTCTATGGATGAGAGCATCTCGTTAATATCGAATGGTTTTACAAAATAGCCCTCCACTTCATTCCCGTTCTTTTTTTCAGGATAAAGATGCGGATAGGCTGTCATTGCCACAATGGGAATCCCTTTCATGTTCTGACGGATGAATTTGATCAAATCGACCCCTGAAAAAGAAGGCATCTTAATATCCGTGAGCACCAGAGCCAGTTTTTCTGCCTTCAACCTCTTCATTGCCTCCAAACCATCTTTGGCAACGAAGACCTCAAATCCTTCTCCGATAAAAAACCTCCTGAGTATGTAAAGAATTGTTTCGTCATCGTCGACGATCAATATCTTTTTCCTGTTTTTGGAAAAATCAATTGTTGCCTTTGAGGATTCTTTTTCCAAGGGAACCTTTCCACCCGATTAAATTTGCTGCGATAACAATATTTCGAATGCCCGACAGCTTAACTAATTTTGCCAATTCTGATAAGTTCCCCCCTTCTCTCTTGTTCCAAAAAGTCAAGATCATGGGGAGATTCACTCCCGTGGTGACCTCGATCTTCTCTTTGTTTAAAAATGAAAAAGCGATATTGGATGGGGACCCTCCAAAAAGGTCGGTCAAGATCAAGATACCATCTCCTTGATCTATCTTCTTCATCGCCTCTGAAATGGTCTTCCTGGCTTCAAAGGCATTCATTTTAAAATCGATGGAAACCGAAATGATCCCTTCGATTTTCCCGACAATATTCTCTGCCGTCGCAATCAATTCCTTTCCGATCAAAGAATGCGTAACAATAACAGCACCAACCATTACAAATATTTCCCCTTTAACGATTCAAAAGATACACCCATGCTCTGCCAATGAACCCCTCATTTTCCAACGACATCTTCCTCTGACCCCATGGCGAACGAGATCAATCCAGAATATCTTTCAAACAGAACAGGATGACTGCTCTTATGTTCATGCTGCACTGATGCTCGTATTCACTTCCAGACCCTCCTGGTCGTCGGAGGGTCCTATCTGTATTTCTTTGGAGACCAAATCCTTATATACCGTTTCGAATCTTTGGCGCTCGACATCATAAATCAAGCCCAGGCGAATGACTTCCTTTCTTTCTCTCCTTTTCTTCTTCGTCTCCATAGGGAAAACTCCTTTTATAACACAGGCTTCATAATGGCCCCGTTGAGGGTTTAAAGGGTATCCATCCCCGTATGCTTCTTCGCCTGATCACGTGAAACTCTTGAACGGGATAGGCGCTGTGTGCCCGATGAGTTTATTTTCCATTTATCATCCTTTCCCTTGACGATGTTATTTTGTTTTTCCAATTCAGACACAGCATCAGTAACCTCGGCGCGGGTTATCCCGCCATCAAACCGGTCATCTTCCCCAAGCTCATACCAGATCTCGATCGTGGTGAGCGCTCGATAATCTGTAATAATTTGCAAAATGATTCTTCCAAGATCAACTTCTTGCAGAAAATTGCTTTTCGTCATGGTAACCAATCCCTCCGCGGATGACCGATCATCAAACTTGCTTTTATTTCCCCTCTAAAAGCATATGTTCATATCGATGGCGAATGATTGCTTCAATCTTTTCTTCTCGGCCTGGAAGAGGGGTCGTTAAGTCAAATTTGATTTTTTAGTCTGTTACAAAATGTATTCGCAACCCCCTTCATGAGATGAAGAATGCCTCCCCGGAATCGGCAGAAAAAGATTAAAAAAATAAACCTCAACCGGTTAAGCAGAAGGTAGGATGACCACACTGCCTTGTTGAAGAACCATCCCCTCCGAATCAGGAAAGATAAGAGTGACCTCTTCACCTTAAATCCGACCCCTCATTTGGTGAACGACCCTCGACTTGAAGACGGGGAGTTTCCACCATTCCCAAAGGAGAAACTAAAATTTTAGAAACCATGCTCAAACGTGCTAAAAAAGGACTCTTCGGGTTCCTATCAGGACAAGAGCAACATCTCCTTGACCATTTTTTATAAGCCCCCCTGTCACCGTTCTAAAAAATATGATGCGAATATAATGCCAAAAACTAAATTCCAGCATCAAAATAACAGCTTGATTTAATTAGATTTTTCCCTGATGGATTTTTTGGGAAAGAACTATTTACTGATTGGCTGCTCAAATTTATAAGGAGAAAAAAACGGATGGAGGATACTTTAATTAAATCCTTTAAATATAAGGTGATCAAAGATTGAACAAGGTTGCTGGTTTATCAGCAAAAAATTTAGAGATTTCATGAGAGTAGCCCGTATTTTTCTATCCGGTGCCGGAGTGTATTTCGGCTGATTCCTAAAAGCTTAGCTGCTTGAACCTGATTTCCCTTGGTTTCGGAGAGGGCTTTCTCGATGAGGAATTTTTCTACCTTTTCCAAAAGATTGGAGTGAAGGCCGGTTCCCCAGAATCGAAGGATGTCAGAAAAGAGGGGATCAAGCATCTTGTTCAGGTTTTTCTCCAACTCTTCCTCGTTGGCAAAAGAAATGGCCCTGTCTTCGGTATCAAAAATAATATCTTCTGCAGTGAACACTTCTCCTTTTGCAAGGATAAGACCCCGTTTTATTGTATTCGCCAGCTCTCTCACGTTGCCCAACCAATTGTAAGAAAGCAATTTATTGAAGAGGGATGGATCGATATATCTGACCTGAGTGCCTAACTGGCGATTGTACAGGTGGAAGAAGTATTCGGTCAGTTCTTGTATATCCTCCTTTCGTTCCTTTAGGGGGGGCAATGTGATGGACATGATTTTTAAACGGTAGTAAAGATCTTCTCTAAATTTCCCCTGACTGATTAACTCTTCTAACCTTCTATTTGTTGAGGCTAAGACCCTCACATCCGCTCTAATTGTCTCATTCCCGCCGATCCGTTCAAATTCCCCTTCTTGTAACACCCGGAGAATCTTTGCCTGGGTAGAGAGGGGCATATCCCCTACCTCATCGAGCAGAATTGTTCCTCTATCGCATTGTTCAAACTTCCCAATGCGTTTTTTGCTGGCCCCGGTAAAAGCCCCCTTTTCATGTCCGAAGAGTTCACTTTCGAGAAGGGTTTCCGGAATGGCTGCGCAGTTAATTGCAAGAAAGGGGGCATTCTTTCTACGGCTATGCTGATAGATGGCCCTCGCTACTAATTCTTTACCCGTCCCGCTCTCCCCCCTAATCAAAACGGTGACATCGCTCTCTGCCACCTGGCCGATTAACTTATAAACCTCCTGCATGGCCTTGCTCTTCCCTATAATCTGGTCCGAATCCTCCATATATTCCGAGAGGGCAGGGATGGCCACGGCTCTTTTCATCAACTTATTGGCCTCCAATCCCTTCGCGACTAATTCGGAGATTTCTTCCAGTTCAAAGGGTTTCAGGACATAATCGAAGGCTCCGAGCCGCATCGCCTCAATGGCCGTATCCGTTGTACCAAAGGCGGTCATAATAATGACCGGCATTTTAGGATGTTCCTGTTTAATATCTTTGAGGATTTCGAGACCCATCCGGTCCGGCAATTTATTGTCAAGGAGGACAAGGTCGGCCTCCCGTTCGTTAATGATTTCTAAGGCTTGCTTCCCATTGTGACAAGCGATCACTTGATACCCTTTTTGGGAAAGGGGTTTTGTTAAAAAATGGCATAAGCTCAGATCGTCATCGACGACTATGATTGTTTCCATCTGTCCCCCTTGTAAGTGGGTAATGAAACGATAAACGAAGAACCTTTCCCCACTTTACTCTCCACCTCAATCTGGCCGTTATGTTTCTGAACAATGGAATAGACAATCGAGAGGCCGAGCCCTGTCCCTGCATCCTTTGTGGTGAAGAAAGGATCGAAGAGATAAGGTCTGTCTTTTTCTGGAATTCCACACCCGGTATCTTGTATCATCAGTTGAAGGAACTCATCTTGAGTATCCGAAATGACCTTCCTGGTTGAGCAAATGGTCAGCCCCCCTCCATGGGGCATCGCTTCAATGGCATTGAGGAGAAGATTGAGAAAAACCTGACTTAATTGTTTTGGATCACCTTCCACCGGCGGGGAATCTTCGGGCAAGGAAATATCCAACCGGATACCAACATTTTTTATCTTCGCTGTCAAAAGGGTGAGCGTATCCATCACCAACGCATGGATATTGACCTGTTGAAATAGCGGATCTTCTGGCCTGGCAAAATTCAGAAAACGCGTGACGTTTTCATTAATCCTATCGATCTCTTTCCTGATAATTCTAAAATCTTCCTGCTGATTCTCGTCCAGGTCTAACTCTTTCTCCAAAGATTGAATAAAAATCTTGATGGAAGTGAGAGGGGTTCGGATCTCATGGGCAATGCCTGCGGAAAGTTGTCCAAGAGCAGCCATCTTCTCTGAACGGATCAATTGCTCCTGCCTCTGCTTGAGAATATTATAGGCCTTTTCCAATGCCCGATCAGAAGTCTTAATTTTCCCTTCCAGCTCTCCATGGACGGTCTTCAACCTCTCTGCCATTGTATTGACCCCCTGGATCAACCTACCGATTTCATCCTTTCTATTTGTCGCCAATGTTTTTTCAAAATTTCCACCTGCAATTGACGTGACCGTTTTGCCCAGGAGTTCAATCGGTTTGGTGATGGTCCCGATGACCCAGTAAGAAAGGCCAAGGATCAGGAGGGTGGAGATGATAAAAATGATAGAGGCCCTATTGACCAAAAGGTTGATTTGATGAAAGGCCTCTTTTGCATCCTGCTCGGCGACGAGATAAGATTCGAGGGTCGGAATCCATTTCCATGATCCTAAGACTTCATTGCCCTGGTAACCTCTATATATTCCGGTTTGAATCTCTTTGTCAGGGGGGCCTTTAAAATAGGGGACCCCGGGGATCCCTTTCTCTTGGAGTTCTTTTAACATTTTGTGGAGGATGAATTTCCCCTGGACATCGGCCAAAAACAATCCCCCCGTTTTTCCCAATTTGGCCTCGGAAATCAAATCGGAGATATAAGTCATATCCACCAATTCCTTGAGAACTCCGATGGGCTGGTCGATCTTGTCTTTGATGAGAAAAGAAAGGGTGATCGTTGGTTTAACGGGCGGTTTGTGATATTTCGGGCTCGAAACGAACAGCCCCTTCTCGATAGCGACTTGAAACCAATCTTCTTTTTCATAAGAGAGTCCCGTGGAAGTTTCTAACACTCTTCGTCCTTTTAAATCCACAACCCAGAGTTCGCGATAGCCTTGATAAAATTGCTTTGTTAATGTTAGGTAAGGCTCTATTCTTCTCGGATCCAGTGATTTAATTTCCTGGCTTTCGGAAAAGGCCTTTCCATCCCCGATTCTCTCCTTCAGCCATTGTTCAATAGCGACCCCCTTGACCTCAACAAGGTTTTGTAAATGGGAGACAGTGCTCTGTTTCACCATCCCCTTGCTCATCAAAACAGAAAAGAAGGTGAGCAGACCAAAGGGGATAAAGAAAAAGATGAAAAAAAGAAGAACAAATTTCGTCCTGAGGCTGTGAACCTTCATTAAAAACTCCAAACGAACCTATTCATTTTAGGCTTAATCAGAGGTTCATTCGAGGAATCTGGAAAATTCTGAAAATGAATTTTTCGACAGGAGGACATGAATTGACCTATTTGAGGGAAGTGGCTTACTCCACGATCTCGACTTTAATAAGGTTAGTGGTTCCGGGAATGCTGATCGGGACCCCGGCGATGATGACGATCCTGTCTCCTTGAGTAGCCATTCCCAATTCTTTTGGGATTCTCTTGGACCTCTGTAACATTTCATCTGTATCCTTCCAATCAGGGACCAGAACCGGAAAGACTCCCCAGCAGAGGTTGAGACTCCTCACGGTTGGAAGGTGTCGACTCAAAGCGAGGATGGGCTGGCGAGGCCGAAGTCTTGAGACCCAGCGCGCTGTACTCCCTGATTCAGTCGGCGTCGTGATCACCTTCGCTTCCACATTTTCCGCCAACAACGAGGCGGCATGGGTGATCGCCTGTTGGAGATTTATTCCGTCGGCGGCTTCCCTCCGGAGAAATAAAGGATGAGGAAATTCTTCTTCTGCCGAGCGAGCAATCTTTTCCATCATCTGGAAAGCTTCGACGGGAAATTGCCCGCTGGCCGTTTCCTCCGAAAGCATGACCGCATCCGTCCCATCATAGATAGCATTGACCACATCTGTCACCTCTGCCCGAGTGGGTTGGGTATGGTCCACCATAGAGCGGAGCATCTGTGTGGCCGTGATCACGGGTTTTCCTGAGGCCCTGGCCTTTTGAATCAATTTCTTCTGAA
>DCUS01000131.1:0-790 GCA_002327885.1 Syntrophaceae bacterium UBA2208 | reverse complement strand
TCTTTTCTTTCAATTTTAGCAATGACAGGAATATCGGCTGACTCCTTTTCCAAAAATCTTTTCACTCTTTCAAGATCATCGGCTTTTTGGATATAGGAGAGGCTGACCAAATCCACTCCATGCCGAACGCCGAAGAGAAGATCTTGTTGATCCTTCTCTGTAAAGGCTGAAGCAAGAGGGGTCCGGGTCGGAAAATTCATCCCTTTGTGAGAGGTTAAAATTCCCCCCACGGTCACCTGACATCGAATATTCCTCCCATCACTTTCTAAGGTCTTGAGTTCGATGGTTCCGTCAGCCAGAAGAATGCTATCCCCAGGTTTTACCTCTCCGGGAAGAGCCGAATAAGTGACGGTAGCCCTGGTCTCATCGCCGATGACCGCCAGGTTGGTGAGAAAAAATTCCTTCCCTTTTTTTAACTCCACCCCTCCTTCTTTTATCATACCGATCCGAATTTTCGGACCGCCGAGATCTTGCAGGATGGCAACAGGCTGGTTGAATCGCTCAGAGATTTGACGAATGGTTTTGATCTTTTCTAAATGCCCTTTGTGAGTCCCATGAGAAAAGTTGAGACGCGCCACATTCATCCCTCCTTGAATGAGGGCCTCCAAGATCCCGGGGGACTCACTGGCTGGACCGATGGTACAGACAATCTTTGTCTTTCGCCTTTTCACTTGGGTCCTTTCATCCCTTTCCCTTTAACACAATGTATTTTTTTAAAGCCTCCTAAGAATATTATCTCAAAGCCTCCTTTCTGTCTATTCATTTATTGACATTGCATCTTTATTTACAA
>DCUS01000118.1 GCA_002327885.1 Syntrophaceae bacterium UBA2208 | reverse complement strand
GAGAGAAGGGAGGCTTTAGAAAAAGAAAAGATCGATGTGACGCTTCCTGGAAGAAGGATCCCTGTCGGGAAGAGACACCCCCTTACCCAAACACTCCAAGAAATTATTGAAATTTTCTCCCGCCTCGGCTTCGAAGTCGTGGAAGGTCCGGAAGTCGAATTGGACTACTATAATTTTGAAGCCCTCAACATTCCAAAGGGCCATCCTGCAAGAGAGATGCAGGCCACCTTTTTTATTTCGGAGGATGTTGTTTTAAGAACTCATACCTCACCCGTTCAGGTGAGAACCATGGAGAAGAAGAGGCCGCCCGTTCGAATGATCTGTCCGGGAGCGGTCTACCGGTGTGATTCCGACCCAACCCATTCCCCCATGTTTCATCAGGTCGAAGGCCTTTTGGTGGATAAGGGGATTACCTTTGCAGATCTGAAGGGGGTCTTGACCATCTTTGTCCATCAGATGTTCGGCAAAGAGACGAGACTCCGATTTCGGCCAAGCTTCTTCCCCTTCACAGAGCCCAGCGCAGAGATTGATATCGAATGTTTCATCTGTGGCGGAAAAGGATGCGGAGTTTGTTCTCATACAGGGTGGTTAGAGATTTTGGGGTCCGGCATGGTGGACCCGGCGGTTTACAAGTTTGTGAGTTATGATCCCGAAGAAGTCACCGGCTTTGCGTTCGGAATGGGCATCGAGCGGATTGCCATGCTCAAATATGGGATTAATGATATCCGGCTCTTCTTTATGAATGACTTAAGGTTCCTAAAACAATTTTAGTTGGTCTGGTTTCTTTCGTTAACTTAATAAACCAGAGAAACCAAAGAAGCCAAATTAACGAGATAGACGGGAATGAAGGTCAGTCTGAATTGGCTCAAGAATTATGTTGACATCCCGATGGGATTGAAGGAGTTGGTCAATCTTCTGACCATGGCTGGCCTGGAAGTGGAAGAGGCCATCTCCCTGGGCAAAGGATTGGAGAAGGTGGTGGTTGCAGAGATCTGTTCTGTTCGAAAGCACCCTAATGCGGACCGACTTTCAATGGTGGAAGTCAAGACCCATCAGGAGACTTTTTCAATCGTCTGCGGAGCCACTAATATCCGGGAGGGGCAAAAAGTCCCATTAGCCCTGGTAGGAGCCCGGCTTCCCAACGGGATTGAAATCAAGAGGTCCAAAATTCGAGGAGTACCCTCTGAGGGAATGCTCTGTTCAGAAATAGAACTCGGTCTGGGCCAGGAGGCCTCCGGCATCATGATTCTTCCAACCCATGCCCCTCTGGGGGTCGACTTAGGCGAGGCAATGGGCTTGAAAGATGCCCTTCTTGACATCAGCATCACACCCAATCGGCCCGACTGTCTCTGTGTGATTGGAATTGCCCGAGAGATCGCTGCCTTAACTCATCAAAAAGTGAAATACCCCACCCCTTCTCTTTCTGACCGAGGAGAAGAGATCCATCAGAAAACTTCGGTCACGGTTCTGGATCGAGACTTATGCCCCCGTTATGTGGCGAGGATGATCGAAGGGGTGAAGATCGGTCCTTCTCCCCATTGGATGAGTGATCGATTAGAAAAAGTTGGAATACGATCCATTAACAATGTGGTCGATGTGACCAATTATGTGATGATGGAATACGGGCAGCCTCTTCATGCATTTGATTTCGAATTGCTGGAAGAAGGCCGGATTGTTGTTCGCAGGGCGAAGGAAGGTGAGGCATTTGTTACGCTGGATGGAGTGAAGAGAACGCTGGACAAGGAAATGCTCATGATCTGTGATGGGGTAAAACCTGTTGCCATTGCGGGGGTGATGGGTGGCCTCAATTCAGAGATCAAAGAAGATACCCGGAAGGTTCTCCTTGAAAGCGCTTATTTTGAGCCGGCGGGGAATCGAAGGACTTCAAGAAAACTCGGTTTGGAAACGGAAGCTGCTTATCGATTTGGAAGAGGGATCGATTATAGAGGGTGCCTCTCTGCAGCGAACCGGGCCGCGCAATTGATTCAAGAACTTTCTGGGGGAAGGCTGCTGGAAGGGGTCGTTGACGTTTACCCGGTGATGATCAGGCCTATCCCGATCCGGTTGAGTGTCAAAAAAGTTCATCAGGTTTTGGGAACGGAAGTCTCTGCCAAACAGGTGAGGAACTGCCTAAAAGGGTTGGAATTGGAGATTCAAGAAGTAGATGAAGACATCATGTTAGTGACCCCTGCCTCTTTTCGAGGGGATTTGGAGAGAGAGATCGATCTCATTGAGGAGGTGGCCCGTCTGGATGGATATGAGAGGATTCCCGTTACGATTCCCAAAGGGCCTCCTTCGTCAGAAGAACGGAGCAAAGAGTTCCTTATTGAAAGGAAAGTGATCGATGTTCTCATCGATCATGGTTACTATGAGGTGATCACATACAGTTTTACGTCTCCAGATTCCTGGAATACGATTGGACTTCCTCCGGACGATCCGAGAAGACAGCATCTTCGAATTCTCAACCCCCTGACAGAGGATTTCTCCGTCATGAGAACGACGCTGATCCCGGGTCTACTGGAGACCGCACGCTATAACCTCTCGCGGAAAAATTCCAATCTCAAGCTCTTTGAATTGAAAAAGGTTTTTATTCCCCAGGAAGGGAAAAAACTCCCCAGAGAAGTTAAAACTCTGACGGGGGTGGCCATGGGGTTTGATCGAGACCCCCATTGGGCTTTTTCTCCGAGACCTGTTGATTTTTATGATATTAAAGGTTGCGTTGAAGATCTTTTAGAAGCATCGAAGATCAGAGGATTAAAATTTGATAGAGCGGAGGATATCCCTTACCTTCATCCGGGAAAAGCATCCAGGGTCATCCTTCAGGGTGAAGTATTGGGAGTTTTGGGTGAGATTCATCCTCACGTTTTGGACCTGTATGAAATTCATGGAAAGAGTTACCTCTTTGAAATGGATTTTGGCAAAATGATACAGTGGGCAGGGGAGGAAAAGAGATTTCAAGCGCTGCAAAAATTTCCAGAGGTTTACCGGGATATTTCAGTGGTGGTCGATAAAACCCTGGAATCTGAAAGGGTGATGGAGGCGATCCGAACCTTGCGGCAGCCCTTTGTGGAAGAGGTCAGCCTCTTCGATATCTATGAAGGCTCCCCCATCCCGGAGGGGAAAAAAGGGATTTCTTGTCGGATCCGATATCAGGCAAATGATCGAACCTTAACGGACGAAGAGGTCAATCAGGTCCATGAGAAGATCCTCTCCAGATTAAAAGAGGTCTTTTCGCTCGAATTAAGGCAATAACTAATCCTCAGAAAGGAGGGAGTGGGGTATGACAAAGGTCGATATCGTTGAAGAAATCTATGAGAAAGTGGGATTTTCAAAGAAAGAGGTAGCTAAAATTGTAGAATATATTTTTGACATCATCAAAGATACCCTGATCAGGGAGGATAAGATCAAAATCTCTGGATTTGGAAACTTTGTTGTCCGAAAAAAGAGATCAAGGCGCGGCCGAAACCCACAGACCGGGAGCGATATCGAGATCACGGCGAGAAGGATCTTAACCTTTAAGCCAAGCCAGGTATTAAAGGCAGGCCTCAATCGCAAGGAAACTTAGTTTTTTTGTATTGTTCTATTCCACGGCCTGCATCTCCTGTCTACCAACGGCAGGACGCAGTTAGAGAGGAATCATGGCCAGGCCACTTAAAAGCCACGAGATTGAAAGTCATATCTCCCATGAGCGGCTCTATTATCGGATCGGTGAGGTGAGCCGCATTACAGGTCTTAAACCCCATGTGCTTCGTTATTGGGAATCGGAGTTTAAAGTTATCAAACCCCATAAGGGGGGGTCTTTACAGCGTCTCTACAGGAGGAAAGACCTGGACCTCATTTTGAAAATCAAAAAGCTTCTCTATGAGGATGGGTTTACCATCGCCGGGGCAAAGAGAAAGATTCGAGATCTGGAGAGATTGGAAAACAAACAGATGAAATTAAGGTTAGTGGAGAAGGAACCCAACGGGAAATCGCATGAGTTTCTGGCTGCCCTCCGGGAGGAACTGAGGGGGATCAGAAAAATGTTGGAATAGGCCACACCCTCCTTCTTAAATGATCAAAGAATTCGAGCTCTATCCGCCTTTATCAGGGGGGGGGGATATCTCAATTCGTCATCACCTGACTGCTCTCGCATTTGTCTTTATCGGCCTTACTTGGTTCTGAATTGTTGACCTGAGTCTTACCAGATCACTCTTTTCAGGAATGGGAGTTAAAGGGGGAAGTTATGAATTGGGTGGTGAGTTGTACACGATGCGGCAGTTCTTCTGTCTATGAATCAGGGCAAGGACTCCCGGAGATGTGCCCTGTTTGTTCCGAAAAGGGAAAAAAAGAGGTCAAGAAATTTTTAGAGAAGGAGCAAAAGCGGAAAGAGATCATTTCGATCAGCACGTCTGAGTTTGCCAACCGAAAGATTTTAAAGACACTCGGGATTGTCTCCCATGAGCATGTTTTTGGAGTGGGATTGGTGAAGGAGTTGGACCTGGCGAAGTTTAATGGGGGGATTGCCCTTTCCTGGACAGAGAAGGTTCATATCGGAAGGGATCTTGTGATCAAGTCCATAGAAGACGAAGCAATCGAATTGGGGGGAAATGCGGTGGTAGGCGTGAATATTATTTGTCAAGTTTTGGGAGCCCATAATGATATGGTGATGCTGCTTATTGGAGCCAGAGGGACAGCCGTGGCGGTTGATTAAAAGGAAACTGGACTTTTGAAGGAAAATTGACTATAGTAGATATAGCTCGGAATAATGGAATGGTGGAATATTGGAAAAATGGGTTTAGGCCTATAATAAAAAAGACTCTTTGTTATCATCCCCAGTATTCCAATCTTTCATTGTTCCATCGCTTATTTATAAATATCGGGGCGTAGCGCAGCCTGGTAGCGCACTGGCATGGGGTGTCAGGTGTCGGAGGTTCAAATCCTCTCGCCCCGACCATTTTACATTTGAAATCATTAGGCTTTTTTAATTGAGTTTGTGTGAATTCAGGTGTGAACGGGTTAGTCTTTTTTTTACCCCGCATAATGTTTACAAGCTTCCCTGTTTGATATTTTCCATAAGTTGTTCTGACCATCTCTGGACTAATACCCAATACTTCTGAAATTTGGTCATAGGTATAATCCTCATCGAGTCTTTGACAGGTGAATGAGTGTTTAAGTCCGTTGTAAAGGTTGACCCGTGGCGTGCCATATCTCTCTGTGGCTGACTTGTTTTCCCTGTCCCAAACCTTTTCAAGCCTTCTGACGATGGTCAAAAAAAGTAAGGCACCCCCGGATGGTGA
>DCUS01000007.1 GCA_002327885.1 Syntrophaceae bacterium UBA2208 | reverse complement strand
TGCCGAAAGTGGTGCAATGGACATATTTTCCTTAATCTCTGCAAACCGTCTCGTTGAGAATCCAGATAATTCAGCCTGCCTTGAAGTCACCCTCGTCGGACCAAAAATCAGATTTCTGAGGCCTATATGGGGAAGTTTAGCTGGTGCACATCTTTCAGCGCATCTTAATCAATACCCCTTAAACCCAGGAAGAACTTTTAAGGCTGAGACCGGTGATTTGCTGAGCTTTGGGCCGCGGGTTTATGGAATGCGGGCTTATATGGCCGTCGCCGGAGGTTTCGATGTGCCTATGGTTTTAGGAAGTCGATCTACTTATCTTTACGCCGAGTTTGGAGGATACGAGGGCCGCCCTCTCCGTAAAGGGGATATCCTATCCGCATTCATACTGGAAAACGGCAATGAGCCTACATTCGTGGAATTGCCTGCCGAATTTCAAATGGGGAAGTGTGATTCATTCCATATCCATGTTATTATCGGACCCCACGAGGACCGATTTACACAGGAAGGTCTTCAAACTTTTTTAAATTCCCGTTATGTTGTTATGTCAGACTCTAATCGTATGGGTTACCGACTAAAAGGGCCGAAGATAACCCATCGGGACACGCCTATAGTTGTCAGCGAGGCAACCCCACTGGGAGCGGTTCAGGTTCCGGGGCAGGGGACTCCAGTGATCCTTCTCCGAGAAAGAGGGACTACTGGTGGGTATACAAAAATCGCCTGTGTAATCAGGAGAGATATTGATAAATTAGCCCAAATTTTCCCGGGGGAGGGGATTTTTTTTCATTCTGTAGATCTTTCAGAGGGTCACCGTATGGATCGGGAACGCTGGGAAGCTTTGGAGTCCTGGAGGAAAGGCCGGGTAATCCGGGCGCGGAATCAAAATACATAATACGAGGAGGTCGTCCATGAAGGTAATTGATCTAAATTGTGATCTAGGAGAAAGTTTTGGAGCATGGAAAATGGGTTTTGACGAAGAGGTTATGAAATATATTACCTCTGCTAACGTAGCATGCGGATGGCATGGTGGGGATCCTATCGTGATGAGCAAAACCGTCCAATTGGCTTTGGAAAATAAGGTGAGTGTGGGTGCCCATCCCGGCTACCCGGACCTGCTTGGATTTGGTCGGAGGAGCCTGGCCTGCACATTCGATGAACTAAAGAATTATGTTATCTATCAGGTCGGGGCTCTCGATGGATTTTGTAAAGTTCATGGAATGAAAATGACCCATATTAAACCTCACGGCAGAATGTATCTTGATGCATTTGAAAAGATCGATCAGGCACAGGCTATTGCAGAAGCTATTGTTAGCTATAACCCGAATTTGTTCTATGTTGCATTTGCGGGCGTGAAAGGGGAATTGATGACCAAGGTCGCTAAGGAAATGAAGCTCAAAGTGGTTTATGAAGCATTTCCTGATCGTGCCTACACCCCGGAAGGAGACCTTGTCAATCGCTCTCAGGCAGGTGCAGTGATTAAGGATCCTCAGGAAGTGGCCGAACGTGCCTTGCTTATAGCCAAGGAACATAAGGTTATAGCGATAGATGGGACATCTATCGAGATTGATGCGCAGACCCTTTGCGTCCATGGCGATACTCCTACAGCTGTAGATTTAGTGAAAACCATTCGGGAGGTCCTGAAAAAAAATGGAATCGATGTTATTCCAATGGCCTCCTTCATTTAATGGGACCGAATAAAATAAGGGGAGAAAGTTGATCTTTGACTCAACAATTGGAGTCGTCGGATTCCGAAATAGGGGAAGGTAAAAATGGAAAAACTGATTATCACCGCTGCTTTGACTGGCAATATTACCCTACCTACGCAAACACCCCATTTACCTCTCACCCCCCAACAAATTATTGATGAGGCATTGAGGGCCGCAAATGCTGGCGCAGCTTCAGTCCACATTCATGCAAGAGACCCAAGGACCGGCAGACCAACGACTGATCCAGCAGTATTCAGGGAGATCGCAGCTGGTATTAAGGCTAGGAGCAATGTGATCGTCTGCATCACCACCGGCGGGACAGCCTATATGACACCGGAAGAAAGGGCACAGGTCGTTCCAACATTGAAGCCGGAACTGGCAACGTTTAATATGGGAACGATCAACTTCTCAATCCATCCTATAACCGATCGCTACAAAGATGGGGACTACAAATTCCATTGGGAGAAAGAATTTGCTATTAACACCAAGGACTTTATCTTTAGAAATACATTTGGCGATATTGAGAAGCTCATGCAGATGATGAAGGAGAATAACACCAAGCCGGAGTTGGAGTTGTATGATGTTGGGCACCTCTACAATCTTAACTTCCTTGTCAGAAGAAACATTATCAAGTTCCCTGTTTGGTTGCAATTTGTCACCGGGATTCTGGGTGGTATTGGAGCCAATGTGGATGAAGTTGTACACATGAAGCAAACTGCTGATCGATTGCTCGGATCTAACAACTATATCTGGTCCGTAATCGGGACCGGATACCCGGCAGAATTCAATTTGGCGACATTGGGGATTATGATGGGTGGACATGCCAGGGTGGGATTTGAAGACAATATATTTATAGAAAAAGGAGTCTTAGCTAAGAGCAATGCTGAACTCGTGGAGAAGGTGGCCAGAATAGCTCGAGAGCTGGGCAGAGAAGTAGCAACGGCCGACGAAGCCAGAAAAATACTTGGCCTGAAAGGTAAGGATAAGGTCAACTACTAGCGAGATCTTTTCCCCTCGATTTTTTTATCCCCTTAGATATTACTTGGGGTAGACTAATCAGGCCTCCACGGAGAAATAATATGATGATCATAAAAATTACAGCCGATAAGCCAGCTTCATATTCTGCAGTAAACTTAAAAAATTGAGGTATAAATGTCAGTATGCCAGCACCTATGGCTGGGCCAAAAACGTTACCCATGCCACCAACTACTACCCAAACTATGCAATTGACCGAAAGATGTAAACCAAACTCCATGGGACTCATGTGAGTCATGTAATGCGCAAAACAGGCCCCAGCTATGCCAGCAAAAAAGCAGGCAATCACAAAGGCCAGAACTCTATAACCCATGACATTGACACCTACTGACTCAGCTAGGACATGAGACTGACCGATAGCATGCCACGATTGCCCGAATCTAGACTTTTCCAAGCTATAGAAAAATGATAAAGTAATAACAAATACGATCAAAACCAGATAATAGAAATGTGATATGGAAGAGAAATCTATCGGCCCAATAGGATTGGGTGGTGGGATATCATATATCCCCATTGGACCGCCAAACGGCTCGTAGAACCGCGTGAAAATCATCCTCACCACTTCTAAGAAAGCAAATGTCGCTAGAAAAAAATAGGGCCCGGTAAGTCTTAGCACAGGTAACCCCAATAAGAACGCGACAATTCCAGAAGCACATCCCGCTAAAAATATAGAAAACCAAAATGACAATCCCAGTTTCATGACTAATAATGTCGAGGTATAAGCCCCGATCGCCAAAAAAGCTGGATGAGCAAATGAAACCTGCCCCAATATCAGCATCTGACGTAGGCTTACTGCCAAAATGCCATGGAAGAAAATCAACATTAAGACATGAATCCAGTAGGAACCCACAAGGGGCGGCATTACAAGTAATACAATTAATAACACTGCACTGCCAACCAAGCGACTGATACTGCTTCTGAATTTTGTGCTACCCACGGCCAAATAATCCTCTCGGTTTAAATATTATGAACATAAAGGCAACCGCAAAAACGAAAATGTAGGCAATGTCAATACCAAATAAGCTGCTGAAGAAGCTATCCATCAAACCAATGATTAGCCCCCCGGCAATTGCACCAGGAATGCTGCCCATACCACCGAGGATTATAATCATAAAGGATTTGAGCATTGGAGCTGTCCCCATAACCGGGTTTACCACAATAATTGTCCCCATGAGTGCTCCAGAGGCTGCTGCCAATAAGGAACCGAGGCTGAAAACCAAGGCATACGTTCGGTCAATTCCCATGCCATATGTGGTAGCTACTTCGGGGTCCTGCTCAACAGCCCGCATCGCCAACCCCGCTTTGGTTCGGTGAATATATAAATATAGCCCTATTACCAAAGCAATGCCGACAACAACGGCCATCAGTCTCTCATTGGTAATTGCGACACCAGCGAATTTAATTATACCCGGCATCACAGTGGGAATTGCCTTATCCAAGGGCCCCCAAACCGTTCTAGCCCCAAATTCAAAGAACTGCCCCAGTGCTATCGTCATACACATGACAAACAATTCCTGATCGCGAATAGGGCGGAGTAAGAATCGCTCAACAATAAAACCAATGGCAGCCACAATTATTACTGTAAGCAGTAAAGCTAATATGTAGTTGATATGGTGAATTTCAAAAAGCCACCACAAGAAGAAACCACCCAGCATGTACATCTGGCCATGGGTAAAATTAATCACGTGCATAATACCGAATATTAAGGTTAACCCTAAGGCCATTAATACATAAAGAAAACCTATCTGTATTCCATTTATCAGTGTCTGTAAAAAGAAGGTTGTTTCCATCTCTATCTACCACCCTCAAATACCAAGATACTTCTCCTTTACCTTCTGGTCATTAAGGAGTTCTGCAGTATCCCCTTCCAGGACAATGTTTCCGGTTTCAAGTACATAAGCTTTCTTGGCAAGCCTAAACGCCAGAGCAGCGTTCTGTTCCACCAGAATAATCCCAACGCCTTGCTTATTGATTTCGACTGCAATATTGGCAATTTCCATCACCAAGAGGGGGGATAGTCCCAAGCTTGGTTCATCTAATAACATCAAATGTGGTCCAGCCATTAATCCTCGAGCCATAGCCAGCATCTGTTGCTCACCCCCGCTCAAAGTCCCAGCCATCTGTCCAAGCCTTTGTTTAAGGATACTGAAATGATGGAATACGTTTTCAAGGTCTGGACCTATCTCGCTATCTTTGCGTAAATAAGCGCCCGCCTTGAGGTTATCATGAACCGACATATAAGGGAAAATCCTTCTCCTCTCAGGTACATGGGCAATTCCTCGAGCTACAATTTTTTCCGGTGATAGTTTATCTATCCTCTCTTCCTGGAACCAGATTTCGCCCACAGTCGGTTTCTTGACCCCGGATATCGCTTTCAAAATGGTTGATTTACCCGCACCATTAGCGCCAATGAGGGTTATTATTTCTTTCTCCGCAAGAGCGAAAGAAACACCGCGCACTGCTTCCGCCATCCCATAGTGCACCGATATTTTCTTTAATTCAAGAAGTGCGCTCATTAAACATTAACTCCCAAATAAGCTTCGATGACATCTTTGTTTTTACTTATTTCCGCAGGTTTCCCTTCAGCGATTTTCCTGCCAAAATCAAGGACACATATCCTTTCGGAGACGCCCATCACCACCTTCATATTGTGCTCAACCAGCAAAATGGTGATGCCTCGGTCCCGTATTTTCCGGATGATATCCATCATTGTTAACGCTTCCACTGGGTTCATACCAGTCACAGCCTCATCTAGCAGCATTAATTCAGGTTTAGTAGCCACAGTCATGGCCACCCCAAGAATTCGCTGGAAGCCGTACGGAAGATTATAAGGGAATTCATACCTATGAGAGCCCATGCCTAAAAATTCAAGTATTTCCTCTGCCTGCTCAACGGCAGCCTCGTCATCCTGGCGAGATCTCGGTGTCTTAAGAAGACAATTAAATAACCTAGGTTTCTGGTGAAGGCGACAAGCCAACGCCACACTATCCAAAGTTGTCATCTCCTTAAAAAGGATTGTCTGTTGCCAGGTGCGTGATAGACCATAACCGGCGATCTTGTGCGGTCTTAAGCCGGTTATATCCCGATCTTTGAATATTACCCTGCCTTTGGTGGGATGATCAAACCCGGTAATCAAATTGAAAGTAGTCGTTTTACCAGCACCATTGGGACCAATCAGGGCCACTATCTCCCCCGTATCAACGTGGAAATCAACATCCGTCAATGCTGCCAAACCACCAAAGTATTTAGTTAACCCTTTAACCTCAAGTAACCTCAATCTCCCTCCTTCTATTGATTATTACCTGGCTCTGTTTGATTTTTGTTTATTAATAAAAACTTAATACTACTACGTTAAATTCGTTTGAGGAAAATTATAAAGGCCCCATTATTGGCCTAGAATTGGATTCCAAACGATCTCTAATTTTCCTCGAAATACAGAACTACTTAAAAACATTAAGTTTTCATTTTTAACATAACGTAGTAGTATTAAATACCTATGCACAGTAATTCAAAAATGCAAAAACAGATCAAGTAACTAAAAAGTGAATTTAGCTTATTAATCAGCCTTTAGAGGCTACGAAGAACTCCAATGTTTATTGCCCTTCAGCAGTCAGGGTCTTAGTATGCTTTTTATTAAAAGTCTACAAAATAAAAACTTTCTATCTTAGCTCAGCTGGTATTGGCATCAGTTCCAAATGCACGAGCTTGCCACCTTTAACGATACCAAGCGGAATGGGATGTAAGACCTGGCGTTTGATACCAAACAATGACTTGGCACCGAAAGTAACCGGACCATAGACAGTATCAAATGTTCCTGTCTCCAATGCCTTTGCTACGGCATCCGTATCAAGTGTACCAGCCTTCTCGATAGCCTGAGCCCACGCCTGGAGGGATGCGTGGTACTCAATTACACCATACATAATACCTCTATTGTACGTCCGCTTGGTCCGGGCATCCAGGTCGGCAACTCCTGGATTGATAAGTTCGGCGATACAGTTTACGAAGAACACTTTCTCAGCGTATTTAGCACCTGCTATCTCTATAACCTTATCAGGGTCTTTGGTAGCATCTGCAAAAACATAACCCTCAAACCCAAGTTCACGGGCTGCCTTCGTCGCCAACGCTACCTGGTCGGTAGCAGAACAAGCAGCGTGAATCATGTCCGGTTTACCCTTGAGTAGCCGTGTCATTACCGGCAGATAGTCAACCAGGGTTCGCTCAGTAACCTCTTCGCCTACAGCTTGCCAACCCACAGCTTTAGCGGCAGCCTTACCATCTTTGATGCTGATAAAACCGCAGTCATCATTGGGGCCAATAAAGGCTATCTTTTTTATTTCAGGGTATTTTTTAGCAAGATACGGGAAAGCGACAGGACAAGCCAGATCGCTACCAATGATGGTCCTAAAAGTATACGGCTTATTCGGATTGGTAACTTTTGTACCACCGTAGGCACAAGCCAGAACAATAACTTTTTCTTTTTCGGTTATTGGCTGGCAGGAAGGAACAACACCACCACCAAGAATCCACTGGAACTTTATTTTGTCTTCATAGGTATGTCTTCGGGCGTTAGCGAGTGCATCGGCAGCTACATACTTGCTGTCATAGGGCACCACTACCAGTTTATAACGGTCCTTACCAACTTTCAGGTAGCCTTGTTCTTCTATTTTCTGTCTCAAAAACTCAGAGGCGTGTTGAGAAGTAATTCCCCAGTCACTCGCTGGCCCTGAGAGCGGTACATTAAGCCCTAATTTGAGTTCTTTGATTTCAGCCGCTTTTCCGGATTGGGTAAGACAAAACATTGACACCATTACTATTGCCAGTAAAATACCAAATATCCTCTTTTCCATTTTTCCTGCCTCCTTTCATGCTATCTATAAAAATAATCGACTCACTTCAATAACGAACACCTATTGGCCTATAGATTGATTGTCGGCTTTCACCCACCCCCTTTCATTTAGTGCAGATAATACGGACCTTAACCAGACATTTTTTTGGGCACCATGGATTTGGCAATCGATAGGTCTTTGACTTCTAAATACTGTTTCGAACCTCGATCGCCAGTTCCCAATACCCAATTTTAATTTTTGGCTATACAGCTACATTAATTTATATTCTTAACCCACTCCAAAAAGATAAGAGTTTTTTAAAACGAGTTGAATATACGAAAAATGTATTCGTCATGTCAAGAGGAAAAATACAAAACCGCTTACACCTCGAAAAAGGATTTTGGATTTTTTCCTTTTATCCCTTTAGTAGTATTCATTTAATCTCGAGCCTTCACTAATTTGAGTTGGTCAACATCAGGGTCTTTAAAACAAGCCAGTGCTTCGCCAGTCTCCTTGATGCCAACCACAATCATATCGGCACCAGCCTCTGCAAAAGATCATGCCATAACACCACCTGTGCCCCCACGGCGTCCTTTTACAATAGCAACTGTATTATGGAGCGAAAATTGTTTCAAAATTACCCGATGCCTTTAGTTTCTTTTTTAAATTGTATGCATATTTAGATGAAATTTAATTCCTAAATTTGTAATCCGAAGTGTAGATTTTTTTTAATATTACCTGCCAATTATCAATAATGAAAATATGACTCAAATAAAATAAGATGGAGCCTAATATTCGAAAGAAAAAAAACGTTCTTCATCGCACTAACCTTAATTCTGATAGAACCTCAAATGTCACAAACTTTCTTTTTGAATCCCTCCATTTATAGCTGGCAGATTTCTATCAGGATCCCCTCCGTCGTTTCAGGATAAAAAAATGCAACAGGGCCGTGAGCACCATTCCTAGGAAAACCCTCTATCAGCTTAGCCCCGTTTTTCTCAAAGTCTTTGATTGTGGCTGATAGATCATCGACCTCGAAACACAGGTGATTGATCGCCCCTTTCTGTGATCGCACAATAGGGTGCCCCTTGTCTGGACCTGTGTAGTGAAGGAACTCAATCATCGTATCCCCTATGGGAAAAAAGGCGATTCTAACACCGACCTTCTCTATCTCAGTCACTTCAGTACAGATAAGTCCAAATCTCTTAAATTTGCTCATGGTACGCTCAAGATCTTCAACTAAAATTCCAATGTGTTGTATTTTTCTTAACATATCTCACTTCCTCCCTCTTAGGCATGAGGATGAATGTTCTAACTCGTTCTGATAAAACCAATTCGAAATACTTATCCTGTTTATCCCATCATCTTTTTTGCAAACTGCCTAACTAACCTCGCATGTTCATTGACTTTGGTATTGATACCCCATAACGGATAGATCCTCCTTCATTGGTGGTATTGAGGTTAACCAAACATGCGATAAGGAAGAATTTGTACCTTTTTATATTCTTAATTTCTCTTTTAAAAAGTAAAATATTTTTAATCCCTTCTTCGAAATCATTAAACCCAGGGATCAAGTGTTTTCATATTACCATTGGGATTCGAGTCAAGTAAAGAGATTTTTCTTGCGGTTGTGAAACAAAATATTTAAAATTATTTTTAGAAAATTGTCTAACAATTATCATGTCGCTAATATTTTGTCAAGAAAAAAATTATAATTATGTAATATATTGAAATTAAAAAAGATAAATATATTGAATAAATGTATAAAATTTTTTCTTGACAATTTATTTCTATTTTGTGATTATAGGTGTCATACAATATTGTGAGTTTGTTTTACTCCATGACAAGGAGGGTCTATATGAGTATGCTGGATTACCAAACGTATGAAGAGGCTAGAGAGAAGTTTACTTGGGACCAGACCTGGGAAATTTTTGACGGAAATCCTGAGCAGTACAATATGGGGCATGAATGCGTGGATCGACATGTGGGGAAAGGGACGGCCATCCGGATCAAATTCTATGATCGCCATCAGGAAGAATACACGTTTGATGAGTTATCCAAATGGAGTTCTCAGTTTGCGAATGCTTTGGAGGCAATGGGGATCGAATTTGGGGAGAGAGTGGCTATCATGCTTGATCCATGTATTGAATACTATGTCAGTCTCTTTGGAGCCATGAAGAGAGGGGCTATTGCCGTTCCTTGCTATAGCCAATTTGGGCCGGAGGCTCTTGAATTTAGATTGAAGGATTCAGGAGCGAAGCTTTTGATCACGACTGAAGAGACTAAAAAAATCGGAGCTGATTTATCAACCGTCACCATCGTTACGGCAGGGGCGGGTTTCCAGGATTTTATTAGAAATCAGAAGGATCGATACGAATCCAAGACAGCCGCAAAGGATGTGGCGGTTTATCAATATACGAGTGGCACCACCCGAAAATTTCCAGAAGCAATCAAACACTATCATCGGAGCATTGTAACGCTAATGCCGGCTGCCATTTTTGGCCGTGGATTTCGGCCTGGGGATCGATATTTCTGCCCATCGAACCCTGCCTGGGGACATGGGTTATGGCATGGTACGTTGTCTCCCTTGGCATTGGGAATAGCGGTTGGTGCTTATTCGGGTAAGTTTGATGTCGGAATTTTGTTGGAAGGGCTGGAGGAATTTGAAATAGACAATATCGGGGCTGCTCCTACCGTCTATCGGATGATCAAGAATTCGGGTTTGGTGGGGAAATATAACCTTAAAATAAAGAAAATACATTATACTGGTGAACCGATGGATACCGATACCTTTGAATTTTTATTAAAAACCTTTGGGGTTCCACCCCACAGTGGGTACGGTTCCACAGAGGCAGGTGCCATCATTTATCAATATGCAGGGTTTAAACATTGGATGGTGAAACCCGGGTCTTTGGGAAAACCCATGCCCGGAATTGATATTGCCCTTCTCGATAAAGAAGGAAATGAGGTTCCCCAAGGAACAATTGGGGAGATTGCTATGAAGAGGAGGGGGCAATGGTTTAGAGTAAAGGATGCTGCAGTCATAGATGAAGATGGATATTACTGGCATAAAGGTCGAGTGGATGATGTGATCATTTCTTCAGGTTGGACCATCAGTCCAACAGAGGTAGAGAATGCCATCCAGAAACATCCTGCTGTTCTGGAGGTTGCAGTCCTCGGAGTTCCGGATAAGGAGAGGGGGCTGATTGTGAAGGCCTTTATTTTACCCAATCGAGAGCCCGATCAGGAACTAAGAGAGGATATACAGCATTTTGTCAAGCAGAAGCTTAGCAAACACGAATACCCCCGAGACATTGAGTTTGTGAAAAGCTTTCCCAAGACGGAAGGGGGTAAGATCAAGAGGGAGGAACTTAAAAAGAGGGCGGTTGTTGGTTGACACCTTTGAAATATTGGATTTTTCACATAAGGAGAATAAGTCATGTTGTTATATGAGTATGAGGGCAAAAAAATTTTTTCTCAAGCGGGCATTCCGGTTCCTAACTTTGTGCTGATTAGATCTCCCGGTGAAATTCGAGGAGCGGGAGAGAAAATAGGTTACCCGGTCGTTTTGAAGGCTCAAGTATTAAGGGGAGGGAGGGGGAAGGCTGGTTTAATACAAACCGCTGCGGATGCATCTGAAGCCAAGTCAAAGGTAGAGGCCATTTTTCAATCAGAAAAGAGTGAGGGTCCAATTGAGAAGGTCTTAATAGAGCAGAAGATAGAGGGGATCCAGGAAATCTATTTGGGAGTGACCATTGATCGATTGGCGAAAAGACCGATCCTCGTGGTTTGTGGGGAAGGGGGGATTGACATTGAAGAGGTATCTGCGAAGTCGCCTGAAAAGATATTTTCTTTTCATGTCAGATCTCTGGAGGGGTTACGACTCTATGAGGCTGTTGAACTGGCGAAAAAGATGGGGATTCGGGGAAAGATGATTTCCGCCATTGGGGACGTTCTTGTAAGATTATATCGAGTTTTTGAATCTTACGATGCAGAGCTTGCAGAGATTAATCCTCTGATGATTACTTCGGATAACCGGCTCTACGCGCTGGATTCGAAAATGATTATTAATGATGATGGTCTTTACCGGCATCCGGATATTGATGAGAGATATCGGAGTTTAAACCCCCTGGAGAAAGAGGCTAAAACAATGGGGTTGACCTATGTGGATCTTCAGCCAGGCAACGTAGCCGTGATCAGTTCAGGAGCAGGATATACCATGATGGTTCTCGATTTAATCCGTTCTTTTGGGGGAGAACCGGCGAATTTTATGGACTCGATCGTTGATTCCAGGGAAAGAATGCAAAAAGCTGTTGAGTTTACCATCAAGAGGGCAAAAGAGGATCCACAGATTCGTTCCATTTTGATGTTGAAAACCATGTCTTATACTCCATTGGATCAAATGATGGGGGCGATTAAAGATGCGATGAAGGGGCAGCAATCTCCAGTGCCGATGGTTTCTTGTTTGCGGGCTACAGGAAATGCAATTAGAAATATGACTATGGTAGAAGCTGAGGGTCAGTTAAAGGAATTGGGGATTCGTCAGTATACTTCTCTCCGCGATGCAGTGAAGGCAGCGGTAGATCTTGCAAAGGAGCCTTAAAGCAATGAGTATTTTAGTTGGAAAAGAAACGAGATTGATCGTTCAGGGCATCACAGGGAATTGGGGGCAGAAGCAGACGCTCAATATGATCGAGAACGGGACATGTATTGTGGCAGGAGTTTCTCCGGGTCGTGGAGGAACGGAGGTATTAGGCATCCCTGTTTATGATACGGTGCCGGAAGCGATGAGAAATCATCAGGCGAATGCATCGATTCTCTATATCCCCGCTCCTGCTGTCAAGGAAGCAGCCTTTGAGGCCATTGAAAGTGGAATCAAGGTCGTGGTCATCATTACTGAAAATGTTCCTCTTCATGATACCATGAAAATCGTAGGTCTTTCTGGACAGTTTGATGCTTGGGTTATCGGGCCGAACACTCCTGGGATTGTAAGCCCGGGGGAAGCTCTGGTTGGGTTTTTACCTTCGGCAACGATTCAGTCAGGAGGAGTAGGTATTGTTTCTCGAAGTGGGACTCTGGCCATTGAGACCCTTCGTTTTCTCTCAGAAAATCATATTGGAATTGCAACCTGTTGTGGGATTGGAGGCGATTTGGTCAGTGGGAAAAGCCACATTGATTATTTGAAGCTCTTTGAGGGAGACGAACAGACTCGTGTGGTGGTCCTGCTTGGAGAGATTGGGGGGAGCATGGAGGAAGCGGCGGCGGAATATATTCGAGGGATGAGCAAACCAGTGATCAGCATGATAGTGGGGAGGACAGCGCCACCGGGGAAGAGAATGGGACATGCCGGGGCGATCATATCCCAGGGATCAGGTTCGGCTGTCCACAAAATCGAAGTTCTTAAAAAAGCGGGGGCAAAGATAGCTGATGACTTCTGGCATCTGGTTAAACTTGTGCAGGAGATTCAATAACAAGGAGGACACCATGGTAGAGGCAAGAGCAGAGAAAGAAAAAACACATTTGACAGAAGGAAAGATTACGGAAGAGGCTTTAGAAGAATTGAGAAGTCGTGTTGGGAAGAAATTAAGGATCAGTCCTTTTAATACCATAGCCTCGAGGGATGCCATTCGGCATTTTGTGGACGGGGTGGGGGACATAAATCCTCTTTTCAGAGATGAAGATTATGCGGAAAATACAAGATATGGGAAAATCATTGCTCCTCCTTCCTGGCCATATAGTGTATTCCCTACATGGATTCCTCAAGGGTTAAAAGGCGTGCATGCCTTCCATTCAGGCAATGACTGGACTTTTTACAAACCTATCTTTGAAGGGGATACCATTACTCCAGAACTTACCTTCACCCATTTTGATGAAAAAAAGAGCAAATTTGCTGAAAGGATCATTATTGTTCACTATGATGACAACTATTTCAATCAGCATGGGGAGATAGTCGCAAATGTAAAGGCTTGGAGTGTGAGAGCTGAGAGACAGGCAGCACGGGAAAAAGGTAAATATTCAGATCTGAAACTTCCCCATCCCTGGACAGAGAAGGAACTTGAGGAGATTGAAAAGCAGGTTTTAGCGGAGGAGATCAGGGGGAAAGAGGTCCGCTATTGGGAGGACGTGAAGGAAGGGGAATCGTTGCATCCTCTTGTTATAGGACCTTTAGGGATTACTGATATGATTGCCTATTGTATTGGTTCATGTCCGGTACCTTTGAAGGCTCTGGGAGCTGCTCTGAGGGATTATAAAAGGCATCCCGGTTGGGCTTTCCGTGATCACAATACAGGTGCCTTCGAACCCACCTTTGCAGTGCATTATCACATAGATGCTGCAAAAAGTGCTGGAGTTCCTTATATGTATGATGTAGGTACGCAGCGGCAACAATGGTTGATCCAACATATGACTAACTGGATGGGAGATGAAGGTTGGTTGAAAACATGCTATGCCGAATACAGGCGTTTTGTATATCTATCAGATGTTCTTTGGTTAAAAGGGAAGGTGACGAAGAAGTATATCGATGAGACCGGAGAGTCTTGTGTGGATATAGAAACTCAGGCTGATAATCAGAGAGGGGAAGATGTCATGCCTGGTCATTCGACATTCATCCTCCCCTCCCGTGAGAGAAATACATGGCCTCTGGAGAAGAGGTTGCAAAAATAAATAGAACCTATTTGATCTAGGGATTAACCAGAGTTTCCTAAAAGAAGATTTAGAATTTTTGATGAGGTAAAATGTTTTAAGATTAGGAGGCACAAGATGAAAATTGACCCGTCCAAATTGGACTGGAGGGATGCCCATGAATTGCTGGTGGGAGCAGTATTGCCGAGGCCCATTGCTTTTGTTTCGACGATTGGCGAGAATGGAGTAAATAATGTTGCCCCTTTTAGCTTCTTCACATCGATATCGGTTAAACCAGCCTATGTCGGTTTCAGCGTAGGTCGTTACAGAGAAGGGAGGAAGAAAGATACCCTTGTGAATATTGAGTTCTCAAATGATTTCGTTATTAATATTGTTACAGAAGAGCTGATTGACGCCATGAATCAGGCATCGAAAGACTATCCCAGTGATGTAGATGAATTTAAAGAAGCCGGCCTCACCCCGGTTAAAGGTGATCTGGTTAGATCGCCAATGGTGGCCGAGTCTCCAGTCAATATGGAGTGTCGATTAGTGCAAATCATGCAGTTTGGTGAAGCGCCAAGAATCAACAATTTTGTGATAGGCGAGGTACTTCGAGTTCATGTCAAAGACTATTTATGGATGGATAATAAGATAAAAGCAGATCGATTAAAGGCAGTTGGTCGACTCGGAGAAGAGCTCTATTGCCGGACAACCGATATGTTTGAAAAGAAGAGACCCCTTACTCTTTGAGAAAACGGCATGAGGGAAATTTATATCAAGTTAAGGAATAATATTACTTTTGGGAAATTCAAACCCGGGGAACACCTTTCGGAGAAATTTCTTGTCCAAGAGTATGGGGTGAGCAGAGCCTCGATACGGGAAATTATTAGACAACTTGCCACTCAAGGATATTTGACCATTGAGCCCAATCGAGGAGCTACTGTCTCCAAGCTATCGCTCAAAGATATTGATATTATTTACAATATCCTAATTCGTTGTGAATCATACGCTACAGCTCTTTATGCTAACCGGGGAGATCATGTTGGTATTAAAAAATTGGAAAGCCTGCAGAAAAGGATGCGGACGGAAGAAGTTAAATCCCAGTATACGGTCTGGCTCCAGTTGAACGATCAATTCCATGAACAAATTTATAAAAATTGTGGAGGTGACATTGTTTCAAACCTCATTGATCACACTCGGTTGCGTATTTATCGGTTTCGAATAGTAGAGACGAGTCCCGATATCATTAATCTTTATAACGAACAGCATGCAAACATACTGGTGGCCATTCATGACAAGAATGGAAAACGCGCTGAAAAATTAATGTCTAATCATTTGGACACTGCAAGAAAGCATCGGTTTGAAGTTTTTAAAAAATTTTATGAGTTATTATAATTCTTGAAAAACTTTTGAATAGTTTTTTAAAGATTTTTAAAAGGAGAAAATGATGGATATCAAAAAGGTTTTTGTGGTCGGAGCTGGGACAATGGGGAGCGGGATCGCACAAGTTTGTGCGCAATCAGGCATGCGAGTGCTCCTGAACGATATTTCTCAGGAGCTAATTGAGAAAGGACTAAAGAATATTACATGGTCCGTTGGAAAGTTTATTGAAAAAGGGAAATTATCCGAAAGCAAGGAGGCGATATTGGGTCGTATTGAAGCAGCGGTTGATTTTTCCCGGGCTGCGGAAACTGATTTGGCCCTGGAAGCTGTTTTCGAAAATCCCAATCTTAAAAAAGAAATATTCAAAAAGTTAGATGAATCCTGTAAGCCACAGTCATTGGTTGCCAGTAACACGTCAACCATTCCAATCACGGAACTCGCCAGTGTGACAAAGCGGCCAGAAAAGGTTCTGGGCCTTCACTTCTTCAATCCAGCAACGATGATGGACGTTGTTGAAGTGATTAAGGGAGTCAATACCTCTCAAGAGACTTTTCAAGCAGGGTTGGATTTTGTGAAGCGGATCGGGAAAGAGTCTATTCGAGTGGAGATGGATATACCTGGATTTTTGCTCAATAGGGTTAATCTGATCAGCTACGTTGAAGCCATTCGTCTGGTCGAACAAGGTATAGGGACGGTGGAAGAGATCGATAAGGGAGTGAGGCTGGGATTCGGTCGCAGGATGGGTCCCTTCGAGACTGGAGATCTGGTGGGACTGGATGTGAGCTGTAACGGTCTGATGGCGATTTATGAAGAAAGCAAAGATATTCGTTACTATCCTCCCCAACTCCTTAGGCGGAAAGTGAAGGCCGGTCATCTGGGGCGAAAAACCGGTAAAGGTTGGTATGAATATAAGGCAGAGGGTAGCCGGAAGGGAGGGAATTAAATGGGGGAAAAACTTGCGGATTATGAAATAAAGGATAGAACTGCTATTGTGACAATTAATCATCCCCCCATGAATGCCTTGGATGTAGCCACCAAGGAGGCCATTGGCGAAGTATTTGCGGAACTCGATGCCCGCAGACGGGAAGTGAGGGCGGTTATATTGCATGGGGCTGGAGAAAAAGCTTTTGCCGCAGGGGCTGATATCAAGGCATTTTTGGAATTAACGCCTGACGTTGCTAAGAGGCGTATTTCTCGAAGTCACCAGATCTATGGGATGGTGGAGAATTTTGAGTGGCCGGTCATTGCTGCCATTCACGGTTTTTGTCTTGGCGGGGGATTGGAATTAGCCCTTTGTTGTGATATCCGGTATGCGGAAGAGACAGCTAAATTCGGTTTTCCTGAGGTCAATCTATCCGTTTTCCCGGGAAACGGGGGCATGCAGCGATCTTTGTATCATTTACCCATTGGTAAATTAAAAGAATTGGTGTATAGCGGAGAAATGATTGATGCTGCAGAGGCGTTATGTCTCGGATTGATTGAAAAGATTACTCCACCGGGAAAGGTGATGGAGGCTGCATTGGAGCTTGTAGCCAAAATGATGGGAAAGGGGCCCTTAGGAATTGTTGCGGCAAAAAAGGTGATGAATCGAACGAGAAACATTCCTTTGAATTACGGACTCGAACTGGAATCCGATTTATGGGCCAATCTTACAGGCACTGAGGATATGAAAGAAGGTGCCCGGGCCTTTATTGAGAAAAGAAAACCCCAATATAAATGCCAGTAAGGAGAGCGAAAATGAGAGACGCGGTCATTATCAGCGCAGTCCGAACCCCGATAGGGAGGTATATGGGTATTCTGAAAGATGTTCAACCCTATGATCTGGGAGTCACTGTTTTAAATGAGGCAATAAAAAGGGCAAAAATCGATTCGTCTGATGTCGATGAAGTGATATTGGGTCAGGCCTATCAGAACGGAGAATACGTCAATATCGCACGAATGGTTTTGCTCAAAGCTGGCTGGCCTGATTCCATTCCTGGGATTACCCTGGACCGCCGCTGCTGCACCGGTTTAGATGTTGTCTGCTTTGCCGCCATGAAGATCCAATCTGGAAACGCAGACATTGTTGTAGCAGGCGGGGTTGAGAGCATGAGCAATGCAGAATTTTATCTCCCCGGAGAAATCAAGTGGGGAATTGGTGGCAAAAGGGGTATGCCCAGGGGGCATGGGGACCTATCTCTTTGGGGAATTCCTTTCTATGATCGTATTCAGAGGGCAAGGGTTATGTCTCAACCAGAGGAACGATATGGAATTTTGCCTGCTATGATGTCATGGGCGGAGACGGCTGCAAAAGAAGAGGGGATTTCAAGGGAGGAATGTGATCTCTGGTCTTTGGCGAGCCATCAAAAGGCCTGTGCAGCAATTGAGGCTGGCAAATTCAAGGAAGAGATGGTTCCGGTTAAAATTTCTCGAGGCAAAGAAGATTCCATGATGGTGAATGAGGATGAAGGTCCTCGAGCAGACACAAGCATGGAAAAACTCTCCCGACTCAAGCCCGTATTGGGAGGGGTCTGCACTGCAGGAAATTCATCATCAGAAAATGATGGGGCAGCTATCGTGATAGTGACCTCTGATGAAAAAGCAAAGGAACTCGGCATTGAACCTTTTGCCAAGTTAAGATCCTTCGCTGTGATTGGAGACGATCCACGGAAAACATATAAAACTGTACCTAAAGCCGTCGATAAGGCTCTTAAAAAGGCTGGCCTTACCATTGATCAGATGGACCTCATTGAGATTCAAGAGGCATTTGCGGCACAAGTATTGGCTGATTTGAAAGAAATGGGAATCACAAACAAAGACTACCATAAGATTAATGTGAATGGGTCGGGCATTTCTTTAGGTCATCCGGTCGCCTGTACGGGTACGAGAGTTTCAGTAACCCTACTTTATGAGATGCGCAGGCGTAATGCCCATTTTGGATTGGAATGTATATGCGGCGGCGGAGGGTTAGGAATTGCCGCTGTGTTTGAGAGAATTTGAACAAAAAAGGGAAGGATTCCAATAGATAAAGATGACTATGAAAACATATAAAATTAGACCATTACCTTTGGCCAATATCGAACTGGATATGTCGGCGATGACCTATCGATTCAATTATGGGAAGAAGAAATCCTTGCCCTGTTACTGCTGGTACATCGAAGGGGCGGACAAACATATACTGGTAGATACGGCAACGGACGCCATATTTGCAAAAGAGTTTAGGGGTATTCCTGCAGAGGATATAGCAACATTCGAAGACGCCTTAGCCGGGTTAGGTTTGAAACCTGGCGATATTGAAATCGTCATCCAGACTCATCTTCAATGGGACCATTGTGCTAATACTTTTAAGTGCAGAAATGCGAGGGTGATTGTTCAAGAGGAAGAATTAAGATTTGCTTTAGCACCTCACCCCATTTTAGCGGCGACCTATAAAAAGAGCCTTTTAAAAGACCTCCATTTTATGGTCGTAAGGGGCCGCTGCGAGATTATTCCTGGAATCGAGCTTATTCCAACACCTGGTCATACCCCGGGGTGTCAGTCTGTATCTATTAATACTGCCAAGGGCAAAGCGATCATCACGGGATTTTGTTGTGTTAAAGAAAACTTCGAACCGCCCGAGGAGATAAGGGAGATCATGCCTGTGATCACACCGGGTATCCATCTGAATGCGGTGGATGGTTTTGAAAGTGCCCTTTTTATTAAGGGATTAGCAGACATATTGATTCCTTGTCACGATCCTTCTTTTTTAAATCTAAAGACAATACCCTAAATTTATTTTGGCAATAATAATTAACATTTCTTAAGAAAAGGAGGGTTTTAAATATGGAATTTAAGTATCTATTCACTCCGCTGGAGATCGGAAATGTTAAAGTTCGGAACCGGATATTTATTTCAGCCCATTCTAAACAATATGCCGAGGACAACATGATGGGTCGTCGCCATGCTTTCTATTATGGCGAAAGAGCCAAAGGAGGGACAGGCCTTATTGTGTGTGATATGTTGCATATCCACCATACCAGCAGCAGCAATTTTTCTAAGGCTTGTTTTGCTTATGATCCAAGGGTAATTCCGGGTCTAAAAGTGGTGACAGACGAGGTTCACAAGCATGGAGCGAAAATATTCGCTCAGTTAGTTCACTCTGGATGCCATGGTGATGGAGGAGTTTATGATGACCAATGGAGGCATGTTTGGGGGGTTTCTGGTATCCCAGATGTGAGTATAAGGGAAGCGTGCAAAGAGATGGAAACTGAAGATATCCAGGAGCTGATCGATGGGTTTGCAAAATCAGCTCACCATGCCAAGGAAGGCGGATTTGATGGCGTTGAACTTCACGGCGCTCACGGTTACCTGATCAATCAATTTTTTTCCCCTTTATTTAATAGACGGACAGACAAATACGGGGGGAACCTGGAAAAGAGAGTAACATTCGCTATAGAGGTGTTAGATGCTGTGCGTAAAATCGTAGGTCCTGATTTTGTGGTGGGTATTCGTATCAGTGCCGACGAACTTATTGCTGGAGGAAACACTATTAATGATTATAAGGTGATCGCCAAGACCTTAGAGGAAACGGGAAATGTCGATTATTTCAATGTGAGTAGCGGCACTTACTATACTCCGTACATTTTTACACCACCGATGCTATTGCCCCATGGATTTAGAGCGTATTTAGCTGGAGAAATAAAGAGGGTTGTCGATGTACCCGTATTTACTGTTGGAAGGATTAAGGATCCCCTACTGGCTGAAAAGATCCTTGCTGACGGACAGGCAGATATGGTGGGGATGACCAGGGCGCAAATAGCCGATCCTGAGCTGGCCAACAAAGCAAAAGAGGGCCGACTGGACGATATCAGGCCCTGTTTGGGCTGTAATCAAGGGTGTATTTCCCGTCTTTATAATCAACGGGCCGTCACCTGCCTTGGAAACCCTGCTGCCGGGAGAGAAGAATTGCTGGGAATGGGCACCATCAAGCCAGCTGATAAACGGAAAAATGTGGTCATCATTGGTGGCGGACCGGCTGGCATGGAAGCCGCCCGGGTAGCAGCCATGCGCAAGCACAATGTGCAGCTTTTTGAGGAGAAAGACCAGCTCGGCGGGCAGGTAAATCTTCTGGCTAAAGCTCCTATACGGACAGAGTTTGCTGATTTGATTCGTTGGCAAATAGGCCAGATTGAAAAATTGGGTGTTAAGATTCACCTTAAAACACACATCGAGGTTGATGCCATAAAAGCCCTGAATCCAGATGTTGTGATTGTAGCCACTGGATCAACACCGGAGCGGACAGGCTTTACGGAAGCCTTACCGTTAAGAGCAGAGATGCCCGGAGTTGAGCAAGAAAATGTCGTTTCAGTTTGGGACATCATGGAAGACAAAGTAGATGTCAAAGAAAAGAATGTTCTCATCATTGATAACAATGCAGCTCACGAGGCATACGCCACGGCTGATTACATCGCCGATGGGGGAGCCAAGGTCCAAGTCGTCTCTCGCCTCTATCATGCAGGCTTGGATTTAGCTCCTGTCCATGACATCATCCTCTACTATCGCAGACTCCTGGAGAAAGGTGTCACCTTCATTGCCACACACCTCGTCAAAGAGATTAAGGGGAATAAGGCCATTATTTATAATGTTTATGCCCCAGCCCAGGAAAGAACTCTGGAAAATATTGATATATTTGTTTTGGCGATGGGTAAAAATCCCAACGATATTCTTTATAAAGAGCTGAAGGGTAAGGTTCCGGAGCTGTATCGGATCGGTGATTGTGTTGCTCCCCGCAAAACACAATATGCCATATGGGATGGCCACATGATTGGGAGGAAGATATAAAAGATCGGATGATCAAAAAATGGTAGGTCCCATTTGGTTACTTGTTGACCACTCAAGAGGGCAGATTACTTTTGTCACCAAGGAAATGCTTCAAGATGCAAGTGAGGTGGCTCGCTCTCTGGGCGCCCAGGTATGGGCCATTTTGATCAATGGAGACGAGGCCGCCGAGGAACCCTGGGATGAACAGGTGGGGGTATTTGGAGCAGATCACTTGCTTCGAATTCGTGCGGCCGGCCTTCCATACTTGACCGCTGAAGCCTGTTCCTTCATCTTGGACGAGTTAAGTGGGCCATATGAAAGACCTTATCTAGTCGTCGTAGCCAATTCCATCGAAGGTCAGGAGATTGCAACCCGCTTGGCTACCAAATGGGATACCGGATACGCCAATGATTGTGTAAGCTTTTCAATCGGTTTAAAAGGGAATGTAGAGGCAACACGGATCACTCATGGTGAGCAGTTGGAAACCATCGTTGCTTTTTCAAAAGATCCTGCCGTGATTTCGTTTCGACCCGGCTCAGCCGGCATTGGTGCATCCGTGGCAGGCCGAAAAGCGAAAGAATACCTTTACGAAATCGATTTGACTCCCCACAAGTTTGAGCAAAGCGTCCGAGGATTATTTCCAGCCGATCCCAGAAAGATTGATATTAGCGAAGCAGACTCTATTGTAGCCTGCGGATATGGAGTGGGCAGTCAAGCGAACTTCCTTATCTTGCAGGAATTGGCCGATAAGTTGGGAGCTGCTATAGCCGGTACCAGGCGAGCCAACGATAAAGGCTGGGTCAATATAGAGCGCAGAGTGGGATTAACCGGAAAAACGGTTTGTCCTCAACTTTATTTGGCCGTCGGTATCTCCGGAGCCAGAGAGCATGTGGTTGGTATGGATACCTCTAAAGTTATCGTCGCCATCAATAAGGATTCGAGGGCGGAAATTTTTCGTTTGGCTCATCTGGGAGTCATCGGAGATGCAGAGGAGGTCATGTTAGCCTTATTGAAGAAGCTCAAAGACACGGGGGCATAGATTAAAGGGGAAGCCGCGCCTTTCTTGTAGGAAAGGTCGGATAATATCAAGGACCCTATATGAGAAATGTTCATGCGCGTAATGGTATGCGTGAAGCAGGTTATTGATGTTAGCGTACCTTTGACTGTGGATAGGAGGACAAGCGCCGTTGCCGCACCGGGCACATTCCCCATCATCAATCGAGCTGACATCTGTGCGTTGGAGGCTGCCATTGGTCTCAAGTCGAACCATCCGGGAATTGATGTTTTGGCGATGAGCATCGGGCCAGCAAACGCTGACAGGGCATTGCGGTATTGTCTGGCTAGGGGAACCGATGCTGCCTGGCGCATCTGGGATGATGACATCAATGCCGGAGATCCCTACGTCATCGCTGAGCTCATGGCTCAGGCTGCCCGAATCTCTCACTCTTCCTTGCTCCTGTGCGGCATGGTGAGTGAGGATTCATGCTCAGCTGTTGTCCCGGCCGCTGTTGCCAAAAGACTGAATTGGCCATGGGTGAACCGAGTGGTGAACATGAAATTGTTGAAAAACGGTCGCGGTGCGGAAGTCCTTCAGAGAGGAGAGAAGGGAGGGAGATTACAGATAGCTTGTAACCTTCCCACCCTGCTCGCTTTCTACCCCTCCTTATCAGGGCACCAATATGTATCACTCCGTCGACTCAAAGTGGCAGCAGATAAACCTATTGAGGTCTACAGCCTGAACCAGCTCGGTCTTCAGTCCCAAGAGCTCACGGGCAGTCAATCACCCGTCAGAGTGATCAAGGTTCGTCAGCCAAAACCCCGGACAAAACGGTCTGCGATTGCTTCCCAGCAATTATCAGGAGAAGAATTAATGTGGCAGATGATCTCTGGACCAAGCGCTAAGAAAGACGATGATAATTTGGTCCGAGGAGAGCCGGGAAAGCTTGCTGAACGCATTCTTAATTTTCTTACGGAGAAGGGTATTTATCATCCATCTAAGGGATCCCATAAAGAGTCAAGTAAAGGTGATTCCGGAAAGAAGTAAATTTTAGAAAGGAGCTTGGGATGAATAAATTAGAGAAATTACTGAAGCCATTTTCAATCGGAAGTATGAAGTTAAAGAATCGTATTGTGATGACTGCCATGGCGACAAATTACTGTAACGAAATGGGGAATGTGACGGAAAGATTCACGAACTATATGAAAGAACGCGCCAAAGGCGGGGTGGGATTAATCATCTCTGAGATGGCCCCCGTAGACAATCCAGGAAGCTCAAAATATGTTTCGCTAATGGTGGACAGCGATGAACGGATTCCCGGATTAAGAAAGCTGGCCAAAGCTGTCCATGCCTATGGAGCAAAGATAGCGATTCAGATATGTCACGGGGGGAGATTTGTGTCGATTGCGGCCACACATCAGTTAGGCCAATCAGCCTCTGGTGTAGCGGGTGCAACTCAATGGATTTCATCTGGCAGTAATGATGAGCTTCGCAAGATAACGACCGATGAGATTCATAAGATGGTTGAAAAGTTTGGCGCTGCAGCGAGAAGAGTTAAGGAAGCAGGATGTGATGCAGTTGAGATTCATGGGGCTCATGGCCTTATCATCCACGAATTTTTGTCGCCCCTCGTAAACAATCGTACAGATGGCTATGGTGGGAATTTGGAGGGGAGAATAAGGTTTCCGGTTGAGGTCTTGAGGTCCATTCGCGCTCAGGTTGGGAAGAAATTTCCCATTATTTATAGAATAAGCGCTGATGAGGGGCTTGAGGATGGACTTAACGTCGAGGAATCAGTTCGTATTTGTCAAATATTTGAAAAGGAGGGTGTCGATGCGATCGATGTTTCTTCGGGAACAGCGGTAACGAATCCGATTCCTAAGTATCCTCCCTTTCCTCCGATGGTTTTTCCTCGGGGTGTTTTTCTGCAATTCGCAGAGGAGATTAAAAAATCAGTCAAGATACCTGTGATTGCTGTTGGTAGGATTAATGACCCTGTGTTGGGAGACGAAGTATTAAAACAGGGAAAAGCTGACCTGGTCGGTATGGGGCGAGCAATTCTTGCGGATCCGGAGTTGCCGCATAAAGTGGCGGCGGGGTTATTGGAGGATATAAGGCCATGTATTGCCTGCATGAATTGCGTGCATTCGCTCTTTAAAAGAGTACCGGTAGAATGTCTTGTAAATCCAAGCGCAGGAAGAGAAAAAGAGTTTGTAATAAAAAAAGCAAAGGTTCCCAAAAAAGTTTTGATTATTGGGGGTGGCCCAGCGGGGATGGAAGCTGCGAGGGTGGCTGCTATAAGAGGACATAGGGTTGTTTTGTTCGAAAAAAATGATAAATTAGGTGGGCAGCTCAATTTAGCTATCATACCTCCTAACCGAGAGGAGGTGAAAGGTTTAATAAACTACTTAACAACTCAGATCGAGAAGGTAGGAGTTGAAATTCACTGCGGAAAGGAAGGGGACGCTGGCCTAATCGATCGAGAAAAGCCTGATGAAGTGATTGTGGCAGTGGGAGCATCGCCCTTAATCCCTAAGATTCTAGGAGTTGATCTTGGAAATGTGGTCAATGCATGGGATGTTTTACTTGGGAAGACGGGTAAAATAGGGGGAAAAGTAGTTGTTGCAGGTGGAGGGGAGGTCGGCTGTGAGACAGCGGAGTTTTTAGCCGAGAAAGGACATGAGGTGACAATTGTCGAGATGTTGGACACGATTGGCATGGCAATTGAGCCCAATACTAGAAGGTATCTTCTGCAACGGCTTGGAAATTATGGGGTGAAAATGTTGGCAAATGCCAAGCTTGTACAAATAAAAAATGATCAAGTGATTTTGGCTACCTACGGAAAGGAATGGTCTGTAGAGTGTGATACGGTTATCTTGGCAGTGGGGGCTTCTCCGAATAGAGATCTTGCAAGAGCCCTGAAGGAAACTTTTCCGAGTTTCTTTATAATTGGCGATGCTTTAAATGCTCGAACGGCAAAAGAGGCCATGTATGAGGGGGCTCGTATTGGCAGGCTAATATGAGATGCCCCCTCGTTTAAAGTTGAAAAATGATGCTCCTTCTTGGGAATCCTTTGGAAGGCGGTAGCAAAAAATGATTTTTAACATTTTCTTATACATTTTCAATCCGTGAAACTAAAAATTGTTTCAGTAAGGAGGTAGATCATGGGTACAGAAATTGCGAAAAAGTTAGCTGAATTTGCAGTGAAAACAAAGTTTTCCAATATCCCGCCTCAGACCATAGAGTTTACAAAAGGCCTTGCTCTAAAAACGGTTGCTGGAATGCTTGTTGGCTCCGCCATGCCGGTTGGCAGAAGAGTGAGTCAATCGACCCAGGAGCGAGGGCATTTACCCGAAGTGGGCGCCATCGGGTGTGGTTTTAAAACTTCTCTGTGGAATGCCGTATTGAACAATGGATTATTTGCCCATGCTGCTGAGCTGGAAGATGATAGTTTCTTAAGAGGGACGTCATGGGATATTACGACTTTCCCTATTTACTTTCCCCTTTCAGAAAAACTGAAACTTTCCGGTAAGGAATTACTGGAGATCTGTGCTGTCGGGCTTGAAGTTCACTCAAGGACCACGCTCTTCTACCCACAAGGATATTTAGGGCTCACTGTTATACCAGGAGCCATGGGGCCATCAGCAGGAGTTGCTAAGGCCCTGAGACTAAATGAGGAAGAGACGATGGCGGCAATGGGGCTCGCCTTGTCAGGAGTCCCGGTGGCCTATGTCAGTTTTGGCACGGATGCTCATTACTTCGAAACGGCCCTACACGGTTTGCAGGCTTTGATTGCAGCGGAACTGGCAAAGAGTGGGTTGGTAAGCAATCCGGACATTGTGACTTATATGTCCAATTTCATTGGGAAGGAAAAGGTCATTCCTGAAAAATTTGTCGCCAATTTAGGCAAGGAATGGAGAATTCATGATATATGGGTAAAAAAATATCCCTGTTGTTTTCATATGCATCGATATCTTGATGGGCTTCTTGAACTTGTAAAAGAAAAGGGTATCTCCTCTGAGCAGGTGGAGAATATTAAAGTACACATTTCTCATATCGAAGAAATTTGCAATCGGCCGGAGCCAAAGACGCTGGGTGACCTCCAATTTAGTTTTCAAAATGCACTGGCGGCCATACTGTTTGATAAAGATGTCAACTTCGACCATATCCATGAGGATAAAATTCATGATCCGAGATATAAAGAACTGCGCTCGAAAGTCGAAATTATCAAACACTCGGATTGGCTTCCCAAATATGCCATGGAAACCCCCGCTCGCATCGACGTTAAATTGAAAGATGGCAGGGAGTTTTCCAGAGAAAGAAAATATGCCATCGGATCTCCTCAAGAACCGCTCCCGATGGAGCAATTTAAGGGGCTTTTCCTTAAGTTCACAAAAGGAATCATGCCGGAAGAGAAAATTAGATGGGCCGCGGATGCGATCGCTAATATCGAGAAGCTCAATGTTGAAGATGTGCAGGAACTGAACAGAGTGCTTGTCTTTGGACCGAAGGCTTAAAGGGTCCAAGTAGAAACTTGATGGTTTTGGGGAAGGAGGATGGTCATGATAAAGGTTATCAGTACCTTTGGATTAAAACCGGGTTATGATCCGGAGGAGACGTATCAACTCTGGATCAGAGAGCATGTACCTTATGTGAAGAAGACGATGCAACCAGAATTAAAAGGATATGTCATTGGAAGAGTGGTTCACAGTTTGACAGGAGGTGAATTTTATGGATCGGTTCAATTATCCTACCAAACCTTAGACGATGCAAAGACGGCGTGGGATCGACTTCTTGCCAATCCGCCTGATGAATTCACGAAACGTATCACTGAAATTCGAAGAGTCATTATTGACGAAGAAGAAGTCATGTAGGTGGACGTTTGTTTTTCAGAGTTAGATCAAAACCTTCAACAGTAAGTTTTTAATTTTGATTTCAACACAGAATGGAAGGAGGTGAAGGAAGAGTATCAATAGAATTTATATCAAATGATAGAGAAAAAACTAAAATTAAAGGAGGAATTTTAATGACTAAGAAAACTACCAATCAGGGCATCCATAGGCGTGACTTTATCAAAGGGGCGGTGGTCGGAATTGGTGCGAGTGCAGTCATGGGGTTAGGAACAAGGAAGGCTATTGCACAGCCTAAAGCCATTAAATGGAGGATGCAAAGCCTTTATGCAAGCAACACAATGACCGGTAAATTCAATGTTCGATGGGCTAAGGCGATCACTGAGCTTACCGGCGGGCGCCTTCATATCGAATTCGCTGAGCCGGGGGCTATTGTTCCACCTGCAGAAACTTTTCAAAATGTATCCAACGGAACTGTCGAGGTGGCTGGTTCGTATGGAGCTTTTCACAGAGGAATTATGCCGGAGATAGATATAGAGGATGGATTGCCTTTTGCCTGGGAAACACCCCAGGAATGTCATGACGCTTATTACAATCGAGGTCTGTTAGAGGAAATTCGGAAAATATATGCTGAACACAATATTTTTTATGTTGCTCCTACCTACTGTAACATTATTTACGGTTATCCGACAGTAAAACCCGTTCGAAAACCCTCCGATTTTAAAGGAATGAGGATGCGAGACCTGGGCCTATCGGCAGATTGGTTGAGCCATTTTGGTGCTGCGCCCACTGCTCTTCCCGCTGCTGAGATGTATATGGCATTAAAAATGAAGACGATTGATGGAGTCCATTATGGAACAGCGTCACTGGAGGATTTTAAACTTGGAGAAGTCTGTAAGTATTATCTGTTAGAACCCAATACCGGTACAACAGTCAATAATATTTATGCTAATATGAAAGCTTATAATGCATTGCCTGATGATATTAAAAAGATAGTGAGGGATTACAGTCAGACGTTTACCCTTCCTGTAACAATGGAGTGGGATGAACATAGGAGTTGGATGGAATCCTCGAAAAAATATGGTGTAGAGGGTATTCGGTGGTCAAAGGAAGACATAGAGAAAGCACGGAAGTATATGGTTGAGGAGCTTTGGACAAAAGTAGCTAATAAAAGCCCTCGCTGTAGAAAATTGGTCGATTTAATTATTGCCCAAGCGAAGCATTATGGGAAAATATAATGGGAGGGAGCGATGGTTAAACTGATTACTACTTTTCGATTGAAACCTGGATTCGATCCGGAGGAGAGTTATCAACTTTGGATTGAGAAACATGCACCTAATGTGAAAAAGAGAATGCACCCAGAGCTAAAAGAGTACATCGTTGGGAGAGTTATTCACAACCCGGGTGACATTTTTTTTGGGGCGGCTCAATTGTCATTTGATACTGTAGAGGATTCAACGCGAGCATTGGATAGGCTGCTTACAGGACCCGAAGATGAATTTATGAAGAGGATTACCGATTTCAGAAGGGTGGTCATTGAAGAGAGAGAAATGATGTAAAGGCGGTTTGGTGATGAGAGATACGACAGAGAGGGGATGAATGGCAAGGAATTGTATGATTAAGGAACTTTGGGAGAAGCTTGATAGTAAAAGCCCTCACTCCAATAAACTGGATGATGCTGATGTTGAGTAAGCTAAAGATTGGAGGAAATTTGATTTTGTTTTGTAACTGACAGTTGAGGGAAAGATATTACCTTCGGAGGTGATTGAAAAAATCTTAAGTTAGAACTTCCGCTATTAAGATGGGGGGGAAGAGGAGCAAAAGGTAAGGTATAATATTGCGGGAATATCTTCCCCCCCATAAAAAGAGGCTTGAAATGGTAAAATTAAAAAATTTCGCAAACAAGATCGATGCAATAAACGATTGGATTGGAACAGTCGTGAGCTACCTCGTCATTCCTCTTACTCTTGTAGTAGTTTTTGAAGTGATCATGAGGTACCTATTCAATTCCCCTACGCTGTGGGCATGGGATGTGAATATGTATTTCGGTGGACTGATTTTAATTCTAGGAGGTGGTTATGGTCTTCTCCATAAGTCCCACGTAGCTGTCGAATTCCTCTTAGAGAAATGGGCTCCCCGAAATAGAGCCCTATTAGAATTAATCCTCTCCCCGTTACTTATAATACCACTTGGCATACTTTTTTGGTATGGAGCCGAGGCAGCCTGGCATTCTTTAAAAATAAGAGAGAATTTCACTTCTCTTTGGGAACCTCCTATCTATCCCTTGAGAATTTCCATCCCGATTGGCGCCGCCCTTTTTTGCTTGCAAGGAGTATCTAAGTTTATCAGGGATATAATGGTTTACCGTCGAATTCAGAAGTGAGGAGGGCAAGGTTTATGGATCTTGGATTGATTTCACTCTTGATGATCTCCGCTGTTCTAATCTTAATCTTCCTGGGATTCCCGATCAGTTTCTGTTTAATATCCATCTCCTTAATATTTACTGTTGTATTTTGGGGCACATCAAAATTACCGGTTATCGTGACGTCTACATTCGGGAATATGATCAACCCAACCTATTTAGCCGTTCCACTATTTATTTTTATGGCAACAATTCTTCAATTTTCTGGCATTACGGAAGACCTCTTTGACGCTATATGGAAGTGGTTGGGTGGAGCGAGAGGTGGATTGGCCATTGCAAGCGTGTTAGGAATTACCATGATGTCGGCCATGACCGGAGTGGGGGCAACAGGTATCTTTACCATTGGTATGGTCGCTTACCCACAGATGATGAAACGGGGGTATGATCAATCCATTGCAATAGGGCCGATTCCAGTGGCGAGCGCTTTGGGACCATTGGTTCCTCCAAGCAATATTATGATCATTCTGGGAGGTCTCGCATCACTATCAATCGGAGCCCTTTTCATGGGGGGATTCATTCCTGGATTCCTAACCAGCGGATTTTTTGTTTTATATATTATGATAAAATGTTATAGAGATCCGAAATTAGCTCCAGTCCTGCCTGTTGAGGAACGGCCCCCTCTACGAGAGAAACTTATTGCTACACGAGGAGTTGCTTTCCCGATCATCTTAATCGTTATGGTATTAGGCGGGATATGGACTGGTGTCACAACACCCATAGAAGGTGCAGGAGTGGGGGCCTTTGGAGCAATGATATGCGCTCTGGTTAAACGTAAACTCACATTTGCAAATATGAAAAGTGCGGTCACGTCGACGCTCAAAGCCAATGTGATGGTCATGTGGCTCCTTATCGGAGGGAGTTGCTATGCAGCCTTTATGACGGCATCTGGAATGTCCACTTATCTTGGTAATAAATTGTTAGGGCTGCCATTAGGCCCCCTTGGAATACTATGTGTCTTGTTGTTTATCCTTTTGTTGATGGGAATGTTTATGGATTCCGTTGCGATCATTATGATTACAGTTCCCATTTTCTTCCCCATCGCAAGAACATTGAACTTCGATCTGATATGGTTTGGAGTACTTTATACGATGGCCATTATTATCGGTTACGTCACCCCCCCCTTCGGATACAACCTGTTTTATATGAGGGCGATTCTACCTCCAGAGGTGAGCACGAGAGTCATTTACCGCACAGTCTTGCCTTATATCCCTCTGATGATGATTGCCATGCTCTTATGCATTGTGTTCCCTGCAATTATTACTTTGGTTCCTAATTTATTGATTAAATAAGGACTTATTATTTAAAAATTTTATAAAAAAGGGATAGGTTATAATACCTGTAATTTTAAAAAATTTTTATTATGACAGATCCTTTCCTCTTTTAAAGATAGTGGAACCGTTTGATTTGTTCCTTCGTATTGAAAGATCGTGGAGGAGGCATTTATGCAACCAGTGAAATATGAAAAGGAAGGAAAAATAGCCTTTATCACTCTGAATCGGCCAGAAAGGTTAAATGCGATTGATTTAAAAACCACCGAAGAGTTGATTAAGATATGGATCGATTTTAAAGAAGACGACCAGCTTTGGGTAGCCATTTTGAATGGGGAAGGGAGATCTTTCTGTGCGGGTGCGGACGTGGAGAAAATGGATTTAGGGGGGATGTGGAATATTAGTAAGTCGCTCATTTATGGAGACAAGAAAATGGGCCCAAGTAACTACAGTGTATGGAAGCCTATCATCGCAGCAGTGCATGGACATGTACTGGGGGCTGGTTTTTACCTCGCCTTGGAGTGTGACTTGATCATTGCTGCCGAAGATGCTGAATTTGGCCTCCCCGAACCGAAGGTAGGCATCCCCACCCTATTTACACCCTATCTGCATAACTATCTTTCCCCTTGCCTTGCTATGGAACTTCTCTTAACGGCTGAACGAATCAATGCAAAGCGGGCTTATGAGGTGGGTCTGGTGAATCGAGTCGTTTCCCAGGATCTTCTTTTAGATTCTGCCAAGTCAATGGCAGAAAAGATATGTCAAAACGGACCTCTCAGCCTGAGGGCAATAAAAGAGGTCTTTCAACGCAGTCGGGAGATGGACTCTACCAGCAAGTTGATCCTCCTCGAACAGATTTTTTCACCTGTGGAGAATTCTGAAGATGCCGCTGAGGGTAAAAAGGCCTTTCAAGAGAAGCGTAAGCCTCAGTGGAAATGTAGATAGTTCATTTGAGGGATTATAATCCATCTCTCCCCGTTGGAACGATATCGGAGAAAAATATTATGAATCAACCAATTTTGGAAGTCGACATAGTAATCATTGGTGGTGGAGTAACAGGAGCAGCCATCGCCAGAGAATTGTCACGGTATAGATTAAAAACGGTATTAGTAGAGAAAGGTGGAGAATTATGTGCTGGGCAGACCAAAGGGAGCCTTGGAAATATTTATACCGGCTTGAATCTGGTCGGTTCCATGATTTTGAAGAGTGTTTTACTCCCCCCTGGCACTCCTTTGACTGAATTATATCACCCCCACACTCTTCATAGCAAATGGTGTGAAGAGGGTTTTAAAGAATGGGAATCGGTTTTAAATGAATTGGATATAAAACATAGGTATGTTCCGTTGACCATTATCGCCAAGGATGAAAACCAAATAAAAAATTTGGAGAAGATCCGTGACCTGGGAAGGCAATTAGGAGGTATGTATGCCGATTTCGAACAGATCGATAGAGAAGAAATCCTTGCCAGGGAACCGAATGTCAATCCCGAGGTGATGACTGCCCTCTATGCTTCAAGACATGTCATTGATATTTTTCCTCCTGAAGTGGCGATCGCATTAGCTGAGAAGGCCGTAGAAAATGGCTGTAAAGTTTTGCTCAATACAGAAGTNNACAAATTTCATCGTTAATGCGGCTTGCGGATGGGGCGATAAGATATGTGATATGGCGGGCGGAGGACGTAATTGGGGTCTCCAATATAGAAAAACGGTCATGATCATATTGGACACTCGATGCAAAGGGTTGGTCAATGGGATGGTCAGGTGGCCGAATGTCCCTGGAAGATTGGATCTCGTTCAACGGCGGGAAGATAATATATTGATCGAGTGTGGGACTTACGACCCGACCGATCGTCCAGACGATACCTATACGATTCGTGAAGATGTGATCAAGAGTATGGAAATGGCAAAGACTATCATCCCCAGCATATCAGAGAAGGAAATCATCAACACCTTTACGGGGGTGAGGGTCTTCAATACAAGGGATGTGGAAGATCATATCGTCGAGCTCCATCCTGCGAATAAAAAATTTCTCAACGTGATTATCCGATTACCTGGCATCATCGGTGCCCTTCCGATGTCTAGACATGTGGCGGGAAAGCTTGAAGAGGCTGGATGCAGGCTCACTAAGAGGGATGATTTTCGTCCTTTTAGGAAAGCCATTCCAAGATTTAGAGACCTCAGCGATGAAATGAGAAACAAATTGATAGGAGATGATCCTCAATACGGCCATGTAGTCTGCCGATGCGAAACCGTTACAGAGGGGCAGATCGTTGAAGCGATAAGGAGAGGAGCAAGTACAGAAGAAGGAATAAGAATGAGGACGAGGGCGGGTATGGGCCGATGCAAGGGAGGGTTCTGCGGTCCCAGAGTGACCAAGATATTGGCTAGGGAGTTAAACATTCCTATAACAGAGGTGAAGAAAAGAAGTTTGGATTCCCCACTTTTGCTCTGTAAAAGTAAGGAATTACTATTAAGGAACGAGAAAGGCATCGTATGAATTCAGACCCGATTGATGTATTGGTCATCGGCTCTGGCCCGGCTGGAATGGCTGCTGCCATTCAAGCGAAAGAATCCGGTTCGAACCGTGTGCTTCTTGTGGAAAGGGCTGAAGAATTGGGTGGTTTACTCTCTCAATGCATTCATAATGGTTTTGGTTTAATCTATTTCAATGAAGATATGACTGGCCCCGAATATGGTCAGAAATTTATTGAAAAAGTGATGGATTCAAGAATCGAAGTCCTTTTAGAGACCATGGTGCTGAGATTAGCCGCTGATAGAAATGTAACCCTGTGCAATAGGAATGGAGTTAAAACGCTCAGTCCTAAATCGGTCATTTTGGCGATGGGATGCAGAGAAAGGACAAGAGAATCGATTGTCATCCCAGGATATCGGCCTGCGGGCGTCTTTACTGCCGGTACGGCTCAGAGATGGGTCAACATCGAAGGCTACCTCCCTGGAAGGGAAATCGTAGTCCTCGGTTCGGGGGATGTTGGAATGATCATGGCACGCCGATTAACTTTGGAAGGGGCCAGGGTTAAAGCCGTGGTTGAAATTCTACCCTATATCGGTGGGCTGATCAGAAACGAAGTTCAGTGTCTTTGCGACTTTGATATCCCTGTCTTGTTAGAACACACCATCGTCAACATTCATGGAATTCAGCGAGTGAATGGAGTCACAGTGGCCAGATTGGATCAGAGTAGAAATCCTATCCTGGGAACGGAGAAGTTCATCGAGTGTGATACCCTTCTGTTGTCGGTCGGTTTGATTCCTGAAAACGAATTGTCTTTCATGGCGGGGATAAATCTCGATCCGATTACCGGAGGTCCGATCCTGAACGAGAGAATGGAAACAAATGTTTCTGGGGTATTTGCTGCCGGAAACTGCGTCCATGTGAACGATCTCGTAGATAATGTTACTTTGGAAGGCGAAAAGGCCGGCCAGAATGCTGCTGAACTTGCTTTAGGAAAGGCTTCTCCGAAGATGGAAATCGAGTTGGAGGCAGGGGAGAACGTAAGGTATGTCATTCCGCAGATGATCACGGGCCAGAGAGAGGTTGCGATTCGGTTGCGGGTGAAGGAGCCGGGAAGGGATGTAACCCTAAAAGTTGGGGATATTATGGCAAAGAAATTGAAGGTAGTCAAACCCAGTGAAATGTTGTATTTTATTCTTTCTGAGAAACATTTGAAGAAGATAAAAAAAGGGACAACCCAACTTGTCGTAAACTGCCGGAATGAGGGGTAAGAGGATGGGAAAAGTGAGCGAAATTACCTGCATAATCTGTCCTTTGGCCTGCCGTGTCTCCTTGGCTGTGGACGGTGAGGGCCACATCATCAAGGTGACGAACTTTCAGTGTAAGAAAGGGAAGGAGTATGCGGTGGCCGAATTCAGGTCATCCCGACGTGTCCTCACGACGACCGTCATTGTTGAAAATAGCAGACATGCCATGCTTCCCGTGCGAACGAATTCGGCCATGCCCAGAGAGAATCTTTTTGACTGCATGGACTACTTGGCCAGAGTTAGGGTAGAACCACCCCTGAAGTCAGGAGAGGTTATTGTAAGGAATATTTTGAATACAGGGTCAGATATTATTACAACCCAGGAGTTAATCGATTAGAAGGTGAGCTGAATCCATTCGTTTACAGTCGGGAGGCAGATGATCGTGGGAACAAAAATGTTGGAAGAAATGAGTTGGGAGGAATTTGACCGGGATAGGAAGGGGGCCGCAGCCGCTTTAATCCCTATCGGTTCTATTGAGGAAGAAGGGCTTCATTTGCCCCTCGGTGTCGATACCCTTGTGGCGGTTGAAGTGGCGAAGAGGGTGACGCATCAATTACCCGTTATAGTTCTGCCAGCAATTTCTATCGGTTATTCTGATTGGCATGGAGGATTCCCGGGGACTCTTAGCCTCAGCATTTCTACCTTAACTCAAATGATCAGGGAAATATGTGAAGATTTAGTGGACCAGGGGATCAAGCGAATTGTCTTCATCAATCCTCACGTGGGAAATGAAACTCCTATCATGGAGGTGGCAATTGAACTGAGAAAGAAATCGTTAGCGAGAGTAGCCATGTTCCATCTTTGGGCTATCGCCAATGAGATGGCCAAGGATGTGGAGGGATTGGTCGAGAAAAAGTTTGCCCACGGAGGGGAGATGATGACGTCTGTTATGCTTGCCATACGTCCTGATCTCGTCCATATGGAGAGGGCGGTAAAAGAGTTCGAGAGGCCGCTGAAGGAAGGGTTGAAACAGGAAGGGAGCTTCAAAGTTCTTTTCAAGAATCGTCATATCAACTTTTATTGTTTATCGAAGGAGCTAACAAATTCTGGGGTAATGGGGGATCCGACCTATGCCACACGAGAGAAAGGGGAAATCATTGTCAAGGCATGGCTGGATCTTATTTGTGATTTCATAAAGGAATTCAAAGAGGTTTCAATTTAGTTTTCTTTAACGGGGGGCAAGAAATGGATTCCAGAGCTTATTTTTCAAATCCGAATTTTAATTCAATCTCTTCTGGTCAAATCGAAGAGAAGATCCGGTTGATTCAGGAAGAGCGACTCTCGCCGCAACTGCGCTATTGCTACGATCGCTCATCCTTCTACCGAAGGAAATTTGATGAGGCCGGCGTAAAACCTGAGGATATTAGAACCTTAGAGGACCTCAGAGCCCTTCCTGTTTTTATGAACAAAGAAGTTGAAAGAGAAAATGCAATGGAATCCCTTGAGAAAAATAACCATCCCTTCGGTACTCATCTCTGTGCCCCAGCAGATGAGATTTATTTGACGGGGACAACCTCGGGGACGACCGGGATCCCTACGTTTACCTATACATTCACAAGGAATGATATGGATTGGATTGGGAAGGCGCTGGGGCATCGGTTCGCTTATACCGGGGTGAAAAAAGGGGATCGAATTCTCTTCATTTTTTCTCTGGGCATCTATGCAACCACCATGACATTGTGGGGAATCCGTGGTCTTGGAGCTCTGCCAATCGACCTCGATGCTCGTGCGGGTTCAGAATTGATACTTCGCATTGCAGATTTGGCCAAGCCCACCTATATGGCCACAACACCGTCTTTAGCGGAATATCTTGTAGAGAAAGCCCCTTCCACCATTGGCAAGGAGGTCAAGAATCTGAAGCTGAAAGGCCTTTTACTGACAGGAGAGATTGGGGTCAATGTTCCGGAGGTGAAAAAGAGACTCGAGGAGACCTATGGTTGCCGGGCCTATGACTACTGGGCCCCTGCCGGCCATTCCATCGCGATCACCTGTGACTCGAATGTCTATTATGGGATGCATGGTTTATCTCCAGATCTCTGTACGAGCTTCGATGACCTCATTGACCCGGATACCAAGAGACCGGTTCCCGTAGAAGACGGTGCGATCGGTGAGATGGTGATTACTTCTCTAAAACGGGAAGCCGCACCGCTTATTAAATATGCCTACGGAGATATTGCTCAAGTTTATACCAAACCCTGTCCCAATTGCGGGTTCCCTGGAAAAAGGATCAAGATCATTGGTCGTTCCGATGATATGCTGGTGGTTAAAGGAGTAAACATCTATCCCTCTGCCATTAAACAGGTTGTCTCTTCATTTGTACCTAAGGTCACTGGAGAAATGCGGATTGTTCTCGATCAACCTCCTCCCCGGGTCATTCCGCCGTTGAAGCTAAAGCTCGAATACGGAGCCGAAACCAGAGAGTTAGACCTTTCAGGTTTGGCAGATGAAATCAATAGAGCACTCCATGACCAGTGCAAAATCCGGCCCCAGATCGAATGGGTTCAGCCTGGGAGCCTGGAAAAATCCACAAGAAAAACTCCGGTGTTTGAGAAGAATTATGAGAAGAAGTAGGGACAGGATCCTCTCAATGCAGCATTAAAGTTTGCCCAAAGGGAAAGGAGCTATCTCATGAACTATCAGATTATTCCTCTTGCACTACTTAAATATGAGGGAGAAAAAGGCGTCATGACCTTTCTTACGGACTACGGGAAACCCATCGTACGACCCTTTGTCCTGTGGTATATCAGAGGGGCGGAGAAAAATATCATTGTGGATACGGCCATCGAGATGAAGGACTATAAGAATTACCATCCCGATTTCAAAAACCTCCCCATGGATCAGATCATGAGTTTTGAAGAAGCGTTGGGGTCCGTGGGTTTGACTCCTGAGAAGGTCGACATAGTAATTCAAACCCATCTCCACTTTGATCATTGCTACAATACCTGCAAATGTGTCAATGCCAAGGTGATCGTTCAGGAGGATGAGCTGAAATTTGCGTATTCCGCCGGTCCTTTTCAAGGTGTTTACCGAAAGGAACTCTTTGAGGGTCTCCGGCTTGAAGTGGTTAAAGGTGATCGTGAATTATTTGAGGGAATCGAACTCATCCATGTCCCTGGTCATAGTTTGGGAGGTCAGGCTGTTTCCATTCAAACCAAAAATGGAAAAGCGATCATCAGCGGTTTTTGCTCCATCAAGGAGAACTTTTATCCGAAAAAGACCCATCCCATGGCTGGCCATCCTGTGGTGCTTCCCGGAATCATGGTCGATGCCGTGAAAGCATATGAGAGCATTTTGAAGATAAAAGAAAAGGCAGACATCATCCTGGCCCTCCATGATCCTGAGTTACTGGAGATAAAGAGTATTCCGTAATGAATATGTATGGTTTACTTTTTGGAGGCTATTTTTGTTAGGAGGTGGGTAAATGGAAAAGATTGGTTTTATTGGATTGGGTGCGATGGGAAAGCCGATGGCAAACAATTTGATCAAGAAGGGTTTCTCCTTGATCGTTTTCGATCTCTTTTCAGAGAGGATGGGACCTTTAAAGGTTCTTGGAGCGGAAGGAGCGAAATCATGCAAAGAAGTGGCGGAGGGATGTCCAACCATCATTACGATGCTACCTTCCTCTCCAGATGTGAAAGAGGCTGTCCTTGGAAAGGATGGTCTCATCGAGGGCGTCCGGAAAGGATCAACTCTCATCGATATGAGCACTATCGATCCCATCATGACCCAAAAAATTGCAGTGGCTCTGAAAGAGAAAGGGGTCGAGATGTTAGATGCGCCTGTAGCAAGGGGTGTCCCCGCAGCAATCGAAGGGACTCTGGTGATTTATGTGGGTGGAGTGAAGGGGGTGTTCGAAAAGTGCAGATCGATTTTAGAGGCGATGGGCACCGACATCTATCATGTTGGGGATATTGGCTCTGGAGAGGTCTGTAAGATCGTGAATAACATAATGGTTGCGACCACTACGGCTGCGCTGGCCGAGTCCATGGTCCTGGGTGTGAAAGCAGGGGTTCACCCGGATGTTCTTTTCGAGGCCCTTTCGAGTGGATCAGGAAATAGTTTTGTCTTGCAGAATCACTATAAGAACCATGTGATGAAGGGCAGATTTGAAGAGGAAGTATTTCCAGTTGACTATATGCTGAAAGATTTGGGGTTGGCTTTATCCACAGGCGCTGCATTGCGTGTTCCTCTTCATTTCGCAGCCCTCGCCGCTCAACACTACATATTAGCAGGAGCAAGCGGAGAGAGCAAGAGATACCATCCAGCCGTGATACGACCCTTTGAGAAACTGGCTGGTGTGGAAGTGAGAAGTAAAAAGAAGTGAACGAGGGAATATAGCTCTTAGAACAAGAAGGAGGAAGAAATGGCCAGTGTTAAAAAATTGTTTGAGCCAATAAAAATCGGGGAACTGGAATTGAAGAATAGGATTATCATGGCGGCCATGGTTACGAACTTTGCCAGCCGGGAGGGTTTTGTGACGGATCGCTTGATCGATTACCATGTCAACATCGCCAAAGGGGGGTGTGCCTTAAATGTGACGGAGAGTTCCCATGTCTCCTTGGAGGGTAAGCGAATCATCGATGGTCTGGGTGCCTACGACGATAGACTCATTCCTGGATACAAACGCCTTACGGAAGCGGTGCATGGGGTTGGGGGAAAAATCTCCCTCCAAATTTTCCATGGAGGAAGAGAATGTTCCTCAGAGATCACTGGACTCCAACCCATCGGTCCCACCAATCTGGTTTCGCGATATCGGGCCATCACCAAAAAAATCGAGGTTCCCCGGGAAATGACTTTGGAAGAGATTGAGGCCATGGTCTCGAAATTTGGCGATGCCGGAAGAAGGGCACGGGCGGGAGGATTTGATGGTGTTGAAATCCATGGTGCTCACGGGTACCTCATTACTCAATTTCTGTCACGATACTCCAATAAAAGGACTGATCGGTATGGAGGGGATGTGATCGGAAGGTCTAACTTCTTGCGAGAAATCATCCGGGACGTGAAGAAGAAAGCCGGAGTGGATTTTCCTGTTCTTGTAAAACTTAACATCCACGATTATGTGGAAGGAGGCATCACTCCTGACGAAGCAAAAGTGACGGCCAGGTTTGTAGCGGAAGAGGGTGCCGATGCCATTATTGCCTCTGTAGGACTTCACGAATCGCGACCCTACATGATGATACCCCCCATGTCAATTCCTGAGTTTGTCAATATCCATCTTTCCGCTTTGATCAAAGAGAATGTGGATATCCCTGTTGCTACCATCGGCCGAATCATCGAACCTGTCAGAGCAGCGAAAGTAATTGAAGAAGGAAAGGCCGATCTGGTGGCATTGGGAAGAGGTCTATTGAGCGATCCGGAATGGCCCCGAAAGGCTCAAGAGGGCAGATTCGATGACATCCGGGAATGTATCGGTTGTAACCAGGGATGTATTGATACGCTTCATAAAATGAAACCATTCACCTGTTTGCAAAATCCCGAAATCGGAAGAGAGAGGGAATTCGAAATCCTAAAGGCAGAAAAGCCGAAGAGGATAGCGATCATCGGAGGAGGGCCTGCAGGGCTGGAGGCTGCAAGAGTTGCCGCTCTGCGGGACTGCCAGGTGATGATTTATGATAAGGAGAAAGAATTGGGTGGACAGATTAGAGTGGGCCGGGTGCCCCCCCACCGCGATGAGCTTGGAAAGGTGATCGATTACCTCATCCGTCAGGTGAAGAAGCTGGGAGTTACCACCGAACTGGGGAAAAAGATCACTCCTGCAATGATCGACCGTCTCAATGTTGATGCGATTGTGTTAGCTACAGGAGCGTTACCTCTCATTCCTAAGATTAAGGGAATCCGTCAGAAGCACGTGGTTTACGCCACCGATGTGTTGGCCGGAAAAGTTTCTGTTGGGAATCGGGTCGTCGTCGTCGGGGCAGGTCTTGTAGGTCTGGAGACGGCAGACTTCCTCGTGGAGAAAGGAAAAGAGGTCATTATCCTGGAGATGCTTGACACGATAGCCGCGGATACAGGAAATGCAAACCGAATCTATTTCGAGGATCGGTTTGCGGAAAAAGGGGTAGACGTCCTTCTCAATGCAAAGGTCACATCCATTGATCGAGAAGGAGTTGCTTATCTTCAGAAGGGGTGGGCTAAAAAGATTCTGAAAGTGGATAAAGTGGTTCTTGCCACAGGCGCAGTGGCAAACAATTCTCTCTGGAATGTCGTCAAGGGAAAGAAAAAAGGGAAGATCTTCGCGGTAGGAGACTGTACCAAGGCAAGAAACGCGATGGATGCGATTTATGAGGGTTCAAAAATTGCTCGTGAGATATAGAGTTAAAGGGGATTTTCATTATGGCGAATTTGAAGGTTGATTCGGAAAAATGTTGTGGTTGTCGAATTTGTGAAATGGCCTGCAGCATGGTCCATCTCGGTCTTTTCAATCCAAGAAAGGCATTCCTCCGGATAGAGATGGACCGCCTGCCCAAGGTAGAGACCAAAGCCTCTGAAATCGATGTGCCCATTGTTTGCCTCCAATGCGATCCTGCTCCCTGTGCAGAGGCATGCCCTGAAGGAGCTATCGAAAAGGCTGCGACTGGGGCGTGGGTCATAGATAAAGAGAAATGCACGAGTTGTGGCCTCTGTGTGGATGTTTGCTCTCTCGGAATGATTTCTGTTAAGGGTCAAGACGAGTTTGCAAGAAAATGTGACTTATGTGGGGGAGAACCTTTATGCGTTGTATATTGTCCCACTGGGGCATTGACCTTTTGAGGGAAGGAGGATGAAGATCATGTTCCAGGGAGGTTATAAAGGAAGATACCTGAGGATTGACCTATCCCAAGGAAAGGTTAAGGTTGAAAAATTAGATGAGGAGATTGCCCGGAAATATTGGGGAGGAAGGGGATGGGGCGGCTACCTTCTATTAAAAGAGTTGGGAAGCAGAATCGATCCCTTTTCTCCTGAGAATAAAATCTTTTTTTTGATGGGCCCCCTCCAAGGAACCCTCACTCCTTATTCACCGAGATTCATTGTTTTGACGAAATCGCCGCTCACGGGAACATTCACGCGTGCCGTCAGTGGAGGGCAATGGGCTCCTGAGCTCAAGTTTGCAGGTTACGACGGAATTATCATTGAAGGGAGATCTCCAAAACCGGTCTATATTTTTGTCGATGATGAAAAAGTTGAGATCCGGAACGCTGTTCATCTATGGGGAAAGGCAACAGGCTTGACGGAAAGATTGATTAAGGAAGAATTAAAGGATAAGACGATTAAAGTGATTTCCATCGGGGAAGCCGGCGAGAAGAGGGTGAGATTTGCAAATGTTATCCATGAATCGCGAGCAGCTGCGAGAGGTGGAACAGGGGCGGTGATGGGTTCGAAGAACCTGAAGGCCATTGCGGTGAGGGGAACAGGCAATGTGGAAGTTGCAGACCTCCTTCGGTTCAAAAATCTTTTGGTAGAGGCGTATAAGGCGATAAAGAATGATCCAGCTTTCCCTGCAAGGATCAAATACGGGACCACAGGCACAGTGGCAGTGGCTCACGAATTAGGAGTCATACCCGTGAAGAATTTTTCGAGAGGAGTATTTGAAGGAATAGAGGGATTGATGGCGGAGACGATGAGAGAGAAAATTGTGGTCCACGATGAATCATGTTTCGCCTGTGCGCTCCCATGCGGGAAATTAAGCCTCGTAAGAGAGGGACCCTATGCAGGTACAGTTCTTCAAGGCCCCCAGTATGAGACGATAGGGCTTCTTGGATCGAATTGTGGCATTCCGGATATTGAGGTCGTTGCCCGGGCAAATTATCTCTGTAATGAGTATGGAATGGATACTATCTCCACGGGGAATGTAATCGCTTATGCTATGGAGTCTTTTCATAAAGGAATTTTGTCAAAGCAGGATACGGACGGAATGGAGATGAGATTCGGGGATGCTGATGTTCTTCTCAGTTTCGTTGATCGAATTGCAAAAAGGGAAGGGTTGGGAAATAAACTGGCAGAGGGGGTAAAGGCCTTTTCGCAAGAGTTGGGTGGAGAGGCTGAAAAATTTGCAATGCACAGTAAAGGGCAGGAATTGGCCTCTTTCGAACCCCGCAGCGTGGTCGGGATGGGCCTCCTCTTTGCAACAGCCTCTACTGGAGCCAATCATTCCCTTGGACCTACCTTCCGAGAGGAGATGAAAAACCCTCTTACTGGCAAAGGAAAGGCAAAGATCCTTATTGAAAATCAGAATTCTTATTGCCTGATGGATTCTTTAGTTTACTGCTCCTTTTCCCGTTATGGTTTGAATAACCTTTCTCGGATGCAATTCCTTTCAGCCGTCACAGGTTGGAATTACACTCCGGGGGAGATTGAGCATCAAACTCATAGGATCTATACAGCCGAGAGACTTTTCAATCTTCGCGAGGGATTTGGCAAAAAGGATGATACACTGCCTTTCCGATCTTTATTCGAACCAATGCCGGATGGCCCGTCCAAAGGGAATGTCGTTCCTTTAGGGGAGATGCTCCCAGAGTATTATGCTCTGAGAGGTTGGGACGGAGAAGGAAAGCCGACGGTGGAAACGTTAGAAAATCTGGGGTTGAGAGAATTCATTGATTGGATATGAACCTTGCCTCGGAATTTGATTAGGTTGAAATCTAAAACCTCTCCGAAAGGTTAATAAATGGGGGAGGAAAGAAATTTCTAACAACATTTTAAGGCGTGCAAAGAGATCGTCAGGAGAAAAGAAGTGACCACTTATCGAATATGTGGTGATCGCTTTCTGATTGTGGAGTTCGGAGATGAAGTCGATCTGTCCCTGAATTTTAAGGCCATATTCATGAAGGAACTCATTAAAAAGGAAAATATAAAAGGTATTTCCGATATTATCGTTGGGACCTGCGCCTTGATGATCGGCTATAATCCTTTTGAAATAAGAATGAATAATTTAGTAGAAATATTGAAAGAAATGGAGAGAGAAGGGATTGCATTAGATAAAAATATTTTTTCCCGTATGATAACGATCCCCGTCTTATTCAATGACCGGTGGACAAGAGAATGTTCGAAAGCCCATCACCTGCCTCCGGATTTAGAATCGATTGTCGAATATAATGGTGTCAACATAGAAGAATTTGTAAGTGTTTATACGAGCGCCGACTATTGGGTAAAATATGTTGGTTTCAGCCCTGGTCTGGTTGCATTTAATGCCCTTGATTCGAAGAAGGAACTAAGATCACCGCAATTGAAGAGCCCCAGAACCTGGACACCACCCGGAGCCGTCGGGGTCCATCGAAGTGGGAATTGTATTTATGCCGTCAATACGCCTGGCGGGGTCAAAATGGTGGGCCGGACTCCTTTATTAATTTTTGATATCAACCAAAAAAATCCCGTCTTTAAAGATAGTCCGGCGCTATTCAAACCCGGGGATCGGATTAGAATGATCCCTTTATCTGGTGAAAAAGAATATTTACATATTGAAAAGAATGTGGACAGTTATCCATATGAGATCGAACAAGGGACTTATTCTGGAAATTTGATGAAGGAAGCGATAAGTGTTTGAGGTCATTCATTCTGGAATCATGACCACCGTCCAAGATCTTGGAAGACCGGGTTATAGCTCTGCAGGAATACCCTTATCGGGGGCGGCTGATCCATTTTCCTTGAAGTTCGGAAACTTACTTGTAGGCAATGGCCCAGGAGAAGCAGGTCTCGAAATTCTCCTATACGGTTTGCAGTTAAAAGCCTTAAAAAAGATGATCATTGCAGTAACAGGTGCAGATCTTGGTCCAATGCTCAATAAGGAAAATATCCCGATGTGGAGTTCAATCGAGATCGAAAATGGAGATGTGCTCTCATTCCCCTTCATTAAAACCTCCTCTCTGAAAGGATGTAGGGCTTATTTAACTACGGCCGGAGGTGTTGATGTCCCTGTTGTTTTAGGAAGTAAGTCAACTTGTCTTCCCGGGAATTTTGGTGGTTTTAACGGAAGGGCTCTAAGAAAAGGCGATCGGATCGAAATCGGGAATAGTCTGCTCCCCTTCAGTGAATTAAAGAATAGAAGATTGAGTGCAATGAAGAGGCCCCGTTTTGGTGACCCATGGGAGATCAGGGTCATATTAGGGCCTCATGACCATCTTTTTACAGAAGAGAGTATTGAAATGTTTTTCAGTCACGCATGGCGCGTCTCCTATAAAGCATCTCGCTTTGGTGTCAGATATATTGGACCTAAATTTAATTTTAAACCAAGACCTTCCCATCAGGTTAAAAGAGATCCCAAAGGGGATCCCTCTAATATTCCAAGTCAGGGAGTTCCTTTGGGTGCTATCGAGATTGCAGGAGGTGAAGAACCCATCGCGATAGGAGTGGATGGGCCATCTTCGACAGGGTATGCAATGATTGCGACGATTATCAGCACTGATGTGTGGAAGATCGGCCAATCCACACCGGATGATCTGACCTTTTTCAGACGAGTGGGAATCGATGAAGCCTATCAAATCTTATTCGATGCAGAGAAATGGATTGAGATGGAGGACATTGTAAACGGAGGGTGATTATGTTTCGAAAAAAAATGGATCTAAATTGTGATATGGGTGAAAGTTTTGGGAATTACAAAATGGGAAATGATGAAGAGATCATGAGATATATCAGTTCTGCAAATGTTGCCTGTGGATTCCATGCAGGAGATCCAATGGTAATGGCCCATACGGTTAAGTTGGCTAAGGAGAACGGAGTGGCGATCGGTGCTCACCCAGGATTTCCTGATCTCATGGGTTTTGGAAGGCGTAAGATGGAGATCGCACCAGAGGAAGCAAGGAATTATATCATCTATCAGATCGGCGCATTGAAGGCCTTTGTTGACAGGGAGGGAATGGAACTTCAGCATGTATGGTTACACGGAGCGCTATCCTCTGTTGCTGCAAAAAATGAGGCGATCGCACGAGCCATCATCGAAGCAATAAAGGAAACCCATCCTGAATTAATTTTTGTGCACAGACCTGGTTTAGCAACGTACGAAATTGCTAAAGTGTTAGGTATGAAGGTGGCTATTTCGGTTGGGGTCGATATTGAGTATGGTCCTGATGGGATAGCGGTGTTGCAGCGAAAAAAGAGGCATACGGATCCGAAGGAGGCTGCGAAAAAGGCAATCCGGATTGCCAAAGAAGGCAAGATGACTGCAACCACAGGTAAGGATATTGAGATGAAAGCGCATACCATTCTGGTTCACGGTGATACACCAAATGCGGTAGAGATTCTTAAAGAGATCAGGGAGGAATTTGAAAAAGAGAATATTGTCGTTTCATCGTTAAGAGAGATTTTAGGATAATTGTATTGGTATAGTCCATTCATGGGAGTAACTTAGAATCAGACCAAAACAGTAAAGAAAGAGGGTTGTGATGGGAAAACCAACATTCTATATTAATGGCAAATTTGTCGATGAAAGGGAAGCACAAATTTCGGTGATGGATCATGGATTCTTATATGGAGATGGCATATTCGATGCTTTTCGAACCTATGATGGCAAAATATTCCAATTAGATGCGCATATGGATCGATTGTTTGATTCAGCAAGGATCATTGATCTGAATATCCCTTTGAGCAAAGAGGAGTTTAAGTGTATTGTTATGGATACGGTGAGAAGGTCAGGATATAAAGACTGTTACATTAGGCCACAGGTAACGAGGGGAGTCGGATCACTTGGACACGATCCCGGCACGTGCAAGGAATCGAGTGTCATCGTGTATGTTACTCCTACTCCTGTTCTTAAAAAGGAAAGATCTTTAAGGACCATAATTTCTTCGTACCGAAGATCCCCTGCCTTCATTCTTCCGCCTGAAAGCAAAATTACCCACTACATGAACAACATCTTAGCAAAAATGGAAGCACGAAAAAGGGGGGCCGATGACGCCATTCTGCTTGACATCAGGGGATTTGTGTCAGAAGGATGCGCATGGAACATCTTTTTAGTGAAAAATAAGACGGTAGCTACCCCATCCATTTCTTCCAGCATATTAAGAGGAATTACAAGAGATGTCATTATTCACCTCTTAAAAGAAATGAATATTTCGGTTGAGGAAAGAGATGTGACCGTCTCAGAATTGTTTACCGCTGATGAGATTTTTGGTACCGGCACGGGATCGGGAATTTCCCCGGTTATTGAAATTAACGGGAGAGAGGTTGGGGATAGCAGACCCGGCCCCATCACGGATGAAACAGATATCAAATTCAAAGAATTCATCACTAAGACTGGAACATCCGTTTTCGAATAAAAAAGAAGAGGTCGCGTATTGGTGGACGTTAGATAGTCATGCAGCGAAGAAATACGTTTCGATATGCGATCATGAGAGGAGGGACGAGTAAGGGAGTTTTCTTTATGGAGGAGAATCTTCTCCAAAACCCTGGGTTAAAGACCGGATCATCTTGGCAATCTTCGGGAGTCCCGACATAAAACAGATTAACGGTCTGGGTGGCGCCGATTCCCTGACTAGTATAAAGTTTCATAAATATATTTACATATAAACTTCTTTGTGGTATAAAGGTCTCTAAAACCAAAGGAGGGAACCCCTATGCCACGGAAGACACAGAAAGCCAAGTTGATTTTGAGCAAAGAACAGCAAGAAGAGTTAAAAAAGACCGTGCAATCACGAAAAGCCCCCATTCGAGAAGTCCAACGAGCGCATATTTTACTGAGATATTCAGAAGGCATGCCTATTACCGAAATTGAAAAGTTGACTCATGTTAGCAGGCCAACGATTTACAAATGGATGGAGAAATCCTTGGCCATGGGAATTGAGGAAGGCCTTAAGGACAAATATCATCGGCCTAAACAGCCAGTGATTACAGAAGAGGCGAAAGCTTGGGTCATTAGCCTTGCTTGCCAGAAACCGAAGGATTTTGGCTATGTTGCTGAAGTATGGACTCGTCAGGCTTTGGCGGAGCATGCCAAGAAATATGGACCCGGGTCTGGCCATGATTGTTTGAACAAAGCGTGTAAAGCCACCATTCAGAGAATTCTCAGCGAGTATCCGATACGCCCTCATAAGGTGGCCTATTATCTGGAGCGGCGTGATCCAGAGTTTGACCATAAAATGGAAGAGGTGTTGTGTGTATACAAGGAGGTGAACCTTCAAAATGAAACCCTGGGATCCGGGGAGGTTCCGTCCGTCATTACGGTCAGCCTGGATGAAAAACCAGGGGTCCAGGCCATCCAGAATGTTGCACCCGATCTCCTGCCAGATCCAGAAAAACAATCCCG
>DCUS01000108.1:33020-52397 GCA_002327885.1 Syntrophaceae bacterium UBA2208 | reverse complement strand
GATAGGAGCGATCCAGAAGAGCCACAGTTGAGCGATTGCCCAACCACCAACGAACACCGCTACCCCGGTGCTCCTCGCAGGGTTTACCGACGTGTTTGTGACAGGAATGCTGATCAGGTGAATCAGGGTTAGGCACAAGCCAATGGCAACCGGAGCAAAGCCTTGTGCGGTGCCCGCTTGTCCGTTGCTCCAAGAATGATGATCAAGAACATCATGGTCATGACCACTTCGGTGATCAGTGCAGCGAGCAAAGATTAGCCTCCCGGCGAATGGGCTCCATAGCCATTTGAAGCGAAACCGGTGGACATATCAAATCCGGCCTTACCGCTGGCAATTAGTTAAAGGATGCCACCCGCAACAATCCCCCCAAGCACCTCAGCGACGATGTACGGAAAAAGCTTGCTCCCCTGGAAACGACCGCCCGCCCAAAGCCCAATGGAGACAGCCGGATTGAGGTGGCAGCCGGATATGTGTCCAATGGCGTAGGCCATCGTCAAGACGGTAAGACCAAAGGCAAGGGACACGCCTAATAGTCCGATACCGACGCTTGGAAATGCTGCGGCGAGGACAGCACTGCCACATCCCCCGAGAACCAGCCAGAATGTACCAAAGAACTACGCGCCATATTGCTTCATATTTCTCTCCTTTCTTTCAGGTGTGATGCTTCAGACATCCCTTGCAACATTTTATTATACCGCTTTCATAGATTCTTAAATCTTAAACCACGACATGTTCTCTTATCCGCCTACGCAGAAGATCACGGATTTGGCTCATAGGGGCTCCATGTTCGAAAGGATTGGGTTTCATGCCATATTTTCCATAAAAGATCGTTTTAAAAAATATCCTATGGACTTGAATTAAATTAAGAATAAATTACTCATGGGAGCAGTAGCATATCCATAATATCCGTTTACAATTGTAATATACACCCTTTCCGAAAATTAGGGAATAGAATTTTTCAGGAAAGAAGAAGGGAGGGAAGGGCATCGCAAAGAATGGAGGTTAGCCTCCTCAATGAAAGGTTGCTGTGATGGAAAATGACCACCAATGAAAATCAACTTTGAATTGCTAAAATGTCAGTTCGTTGATCTCAAAAAGTTTTCCGCGGTTTCCAAAAAATCCTGCCGATCATAAAGTTAGTCCAAACACGAATTTTAATTGCTCGGAAGCAAGCGTCCATTCATACAAAATTTTTATAATCGAGTGACATAATTTGTAATCTTAAAAGAAAATATTTTAATGAAATTAATACATGATGGATTCGTAAAAAGTATAACCACGTGTCATGGCGGGGAGAGACATTCGAGAACCGAGGATTACCAGTTGAAGGATTGTATTAAGGATGAAGATCTTTCAACCCTTGCCCATTTCCCGAGCCTTGAGTTCTAATTCGATTACTTTTCTTTCCTCTTTTTTCATCTCGACCTTTCCGTTTAACTCTGCCCCTTCTATTGTGGCCAATTTTGGGGTGAAGATATCCCCAAAAATTTTTCCTTTGGATTTGATCTCCACTAATTCCTGAGCGCGCACGTTTCCGTCCACCCTCCCACCGATGATAATCCTTTCGGCCTTAATCTCCCCCTTTACCTCAGCGCTTTCGCTCAGGATCACATGGTCGGCATTCAGTTGCCCCTCAACTGTGCCGTCAACCCTCAAAGTTCCTCTTACGTTCAATTCCCCCTTGAAACTGGAATTCATCCCCAAGAAAGATTCCAGTTTATCCGTTTCCTTGGTGAGCATTACGACCTCCCTTGAAGAAATTTGCTCGGGTTGATACTCTTCCCTTTCTCCCATACTCCGTAATGCACGTGGGGGCCTGTCGATTTTCCGCTTGAACCAATATAACCGACAATCTCTCCTCGCTTCACTCTTTGTCCCACTTTGACCGCGTTGCTCCTATTGTGAGCGTAGGCCGTGGAGAAACCACACCCATGTTCAATGAGTACCACATATCCACTGGACTGGGTCCATCCCGAATAGCTGACTACCCCATCAGCGGTGGCCCGGATGGGCATTCCAGGGGTGGCTGATATATCCACCCCGGAATGGAAAGCCCGTTCCCCGCTGATAGGATTGTCTCTCATCCCGTAGGGAGAGCTGATATTGCCTTCCACCGGATATCCTTTGGGAGTGGCCATATAGATATCTTTCTGGATGCGCAGATAGTCCTTAATTTCATCGACCCTCTCAACTGTCTTCTGAATTTCTCCCATGAGGTTCTGGATGTCGATGTCCCCGGAGTAGGAAGTATCGATCGTGTCCAAGACCTTATCTTTGGACCTGAGGGAGAAGATTTTGCAGAAATCCCTCTCCGTTTCCTTTAAGGCGGTAAGGGTAGAATTCCATTCGGAAAACTTTTGGGTATAAAAATCCACCCTATGGACCAGAAACGGATACTTCAGCCCATTCACGAAAAGTCTATAGGTTTGAACGGCCCCAAGCATCAAAACGAACAAAAAGAGAAGAATTCCAACGAAGGGGACTTTTAGATTCAGGGTTTTGAGGTCCTCGTGAGGGATCACCATAATCGTGATCGGGGTGAGCGCTTTTTTGAATAAGAAACGGATTCGGTCCATTTTCATGACTCCGCCAACAAGCATACATAGAATCTTTAATAGCGAACCAACATCTATTCCGATAAAGCGATATGGATTCTCGACTTGTAGACTTCAAGAATAAGTCTACGAGATGACGATAGCATTTGAGTCCTTTATAGACCTTGGGGGCCCGATTTAGAATCAAATGATTTGAAATAAGAAGAGACTGAAAATAATTCCAATAATTAGAGCAATCAAATTCCAAAAATAGAGTGGTTCGGTTATCCGCTCAGAAAGATTAAACTCCTCTTTGGCCAAAGCGATATCTTCCTCCATTGACAATATTTAGATACCACCTTTTCTAATCAGAATGAAGAATCAAACTCTGAATCTTAACGATAAAAATACTTTTAAACTCATTATCCTGAAAAAATTATCAAAAAGAATGCCAAATGGTAATTTTGATTCTTGGTGGTTTTTGAAGTTGAATGGGGTTAAGTTGCTGCAAATCGGGTAAAATATGGGACCATCGTTTTCTCGGGAGAAGAAAATGGAGTGAACATTTTTGTTAGAAATTGACAGAAATGTCAGCGGTGAATTGAAACACCAGCACAATGTTCGTGAATGCCCAGGCGAACCAACTTTTTGAAATACAGACGAAGTAAAGACAAAGGGCACCGAGGATTATGACAAAGAGAATGATGAAGGGGGATCAAAAACAGTAAACGGACATACCAGGGCGTTTTCGGATTGACAAAGATCTTGTAGACAAGAAATCCATTGACGATCACCCAGTGGTAAAATGTTTTAGCCTTACTGAGAAATTTCATGGCCATAAGGAAGAGTTGAAGACTCCGGGAATCTTACAAACGGTAAAATATTCACCTATCCCTTTTCCTTACCTTCTTTGCTGAAGACCTTCAGCAAGAGCCCCTTTCACGGTCAGTATTTAAAGAGAGCAGAAATGACAATGATTACACCGATCAACCCAACACCCAGCCAGAAGATTCCCGAGATGAAAAAAGAGAGGACGATCAGAATGCTCCCCAAGATGGAACGAACTATCGACTCCTGCTTCCCCACGTTTTTTGTTTTGACCATCGGGTCCACCTATTTCCCCTATTGGGAAAAGTTGCCGCCTTTTTCAATTCGAGCTCTATTCTAAATCTCTCAAGACATTTATCAACAGATCTTTCGATTTATTTGCTGTGTTTATGGGCAACCGCCCGTTGAGGACTGACCTAATGCCTCTCTCTAAACTGTGGATGGAGTCTTCACCTTTTCTATGAAAAACTCGGTCTGTTTTGCCGCCCTCTCTTCCAATGGGACCGTGCACTCATCTCCAAAAGCCCAGAGAATTTCCTCCAAGGCATAATGGGGTTGTATATTGGACCTCCTGGCCGCGCCACGAAGTTGCATATAACATCCGGGGCAGTAACAACTGAGGTCACCGACTCCCGTATTCATAACCTGCGCCATCTTTTTCTTGGCTTCTTTGACGCCTTCTCTCAAATCGTAATTGTTCCGAAGAATGGACACCGTACCGCAGGTCAGATTATCGAACCGGTTATTCTCGAGTTCCACGACCTCCATTCCCACGGCCCGATGCAGGCCCCTAACGGCATCCATAAACCCATCTCCCAGTTCACTGCTGTAACAGGAGTCGGTGAGTGCCACCTTCCGGTTGATCGGTCGTTCGACCTTGATTTCGCCTTTCCGGTACTTTTCCCAAAGCCACTCCCATACCGATACGATCTTAAAGGGCAATTTGACGCCATGATAATTCGGCCAGATATTTCCCAGATAATTTGCGCAGGAGCCGCAGTAACATACAAGACGCTCTGTATCGAGGCGTTCGAGTATTTTCCGCGTGCGTTCGACAGTCCCGAAGAAGGCCTGATAATCCCCATATCGATACGCCAGTTCCCCGCAGCATGCATCGCGCGGAGAGTATTTGGGCAACTCCTTGAACACAAATGAGTGCTCGGTATCGTAAGGAATCTCTCTCCCGACGCAGCCGATGAACAGCACCTCCCTGCTTTTGGGGGGAACAGACTCCCATCTGTCCAGGATCGACTTCTCCTCTGCCGATTCGGCGGCATATACATCCCAAAAAACGCAGGAATCGGTCTTCCCCGTCAGCAGGTAGTCCATATATGGCGGGAAACCTTTTCCTATGCTGCGATTCTTATCCGCTGCACGCTCCATGATAAGGGCATAAGGCCGCAAACCTTGAGGACAGTAATGGTTGCAACTAAAGCAGAATGTGCATTCATTTAACACCCGTTCGGTTTCCTGACCTTTTAGTAGCCGGCCCATTTCTGCTTGGGATTCGGCCTTTCCCATTTTCATAACAGGACATTGCTGCAAACATAGGCCGCACTCTCCGCAAACGGTTCGGCTCTTTCCCTCAGGATCGAAGGCATCGATATAGGTCTTTTTTTCCAATTTTACCCTCCCTATGTACCTTTAATTTTAGCTTGGGTTTGCTTGGGTTGGTTACGCCTAACTAATTGAGTTTTAAAGATTGACATTCAAAAACAGGCGCTTTCAAGCCTTGGAGCTTCCTTTTTAACTCAAAATGGTCTCTTTAGAAGTTGTCCTCACCGCTAATCATGCTCTTTTTATTGACGATGGGATAGTGTCCATTCATGTTCCCTTACGGATAGCTCTAAAAAATAACGATTAGCAATGGAAATGTGCTTCATTGAAAGAAATGAGGTGGAGAGGGTTGCTGTGACCAACCCCCTCCTTATTTTTTATGCTGATGTCTCTCCAAAACCTCCTTTTGCTTTAGAATGTCCAGGACAAGGGATTTCTTTCTAAATTTACGGTCTCAGCGTCCAACCCATGGGTTTCGCACAAAAGTTTCTCGCTGTATCGATCTGATAAGGGGTTCTCTCGAAGTCCACCAGCACCGTAAAACAGTGGTCAAATCGCTGGAAGGAATACCGTGTGTAAGGGAAATGGATGTCACTCAAACCTCGAGGGATTGTAATATACTCAAGCTGGACGATGACCTGGTCCTTATCCTGGATCCGGATCGTTGCACGAATCGGTCTCCCATCATTTCGAAGCTTCACCTTGAACCGTACATCCTGACCCGGAGAAGCCGGATCAGGAGACATATCCAGGTCTTCAACCAAGAGGTAACCAATTCCTTTATCGCTCAAAGTCCAGCCAGCAAGGGTTCGTTGCATGCAGAATTCCCTGGCCACGTCAATGGCCTGTCTGGTGCGCCCGATATCCGCCTCCACGGTAAAGCAATGATCCGAGCGGGAAAACCGATAATAGGTCTCGGGTAAATCAATCCGGTTCTCCCTCGGATAGATATTTACATCCCTCGCCTCACTGATGATTTGATCCCGGTCTTTTACGATAAGGCTGATTCTCCCTGAATGACTGGAGTCATTTGCAAGGGTGACACGAAAACTGATCCGCTGGCCCTCCCGAACGGGATCCGGAGAAATTTCCAGTTGAAGCACCCTCAGATCGCGGGGCCGGATCCTTGACTCTCCTCTCTGAAAGAATCGGTCAATCGCTTTGTCCACTTGAGCCTGAGCCAATGCCGTCATACCAAACAGGCACCCAACCACCGCTATGAACATGCACTTTTTCATCTCTAACCTCTCCTTTCTTTTTGAATATTCGAAATCAGATTAGTTTTTTGATAAGATTTTCAATTTTTCTACATAGTACAACCGAATCGATCTAACCAGACGAATATTTATCTCAAACCGATTTGGATTGAAAGCACTTAGCTTATCCAGGGAAGTTCACTCCTTCTCCTCACCCAGTAGGATTCTTAGAACTGTGTTGGCCTGATGGTGGGCAGCGATTCCCACCCTCGGCGCCATCAACCCCACTCCGGGTTGAGCGGCCGTCTTTTGATCTCCCACGATGAAAACCTTTGAAGAAAAACGGATTGTTTTGATTTCATTATTGTCTCCGTATCCTGCCACACCCGAAGCAGCCACAATATATTTATCCGGCATCTTCTCTGAAATAGCGTTAATCAACATGGCCTTCTCTTCGGCGCGGTCAAAGGCCTCGACCACCACCTCTGCTTCCTGAAAGATTCTTTCCGCATTGTTTCGATTGAGTTTCTCCTGATAGGTCTGGACTTTTACATAAGGATTGATCATGGAGATATTTTTCTGAAGGGCCTCCACCTTTGGCATCCCAATCTGATGAATATAATATTGCTGCCGATTCAGGTTGGAGGGTTCCACAACATCGAAATCAACTAAGATAAGCTTTCCCACCCCAATGCGGGCCAATGCGATGGCAATGGGTGACCCGAGACCTCCTAATCCGGCGATTCCCACAGTTGATGTTTTGATTTTCTGATGAACCCCGGGTGTATGTCTTGCCAGCAAGAGAGATTCTAGTTCTTCGAAAGAAGGGGGTTCCCCCTTTTTAATGAGGGCGATCTCATCCCCCTTTTTGAGAGGACGATCTGAGTTGGCCGGAAAACCGTTGTAGATCATCAAATCGGCTTTGGGTTTATATTGATTTTTAAGATGGAAGAGAGTGGTGTTGGAAGGGACGAGCGTCTCTTTCTCATTGATCTTAATCCGAATTGTTTTGGGATTCGACTCTGTCACAAAACAAGATTAATGAATAAGGATAAAATTGTCAAGAATAGGTTTCCGTTGACTTTTCAAAAGGCTAATGTTATCAATTTATTGTTTTTTTTCTTATCCTTCAACGAGTTTGATACATTATTACAAAAATGAAACTCTCCTCAATAAGACCAACGGTTGGAGAAGTTGACCTCGGAGCGTTGGCATATAATTTTCGACAAATCCGGAAGAAAATTCCTCGGGGGGTAAAACTCCTGGCTGTCGTCAAGGCTGATGCTTATGGCCATGGAGCCATTCCTGTCTCTCATCGATTGGAAAAATTAGGAGTGGAGTATTTAGGCGTAGCGATTCCTGAGGAAGGAGTGGAATTGAGAAAGGGAGGGATCAAAACCCCCATTCTTGTTTTGGGAGGCATTTTCGGGAGAGAGGTGGATTTATTTTTTCGGTTTCGCCTCACTCCTGTTCTTTTTAGAAAGGATTCTTTACAACTTCTCTCCCGGGAAGCAGAGAAACGGAAGAAGATGGTGAAGGTTCACCTCAAAGTGGATACGGGGATGGGAAGATTGGGGGTTCCTCTCAACCTCTGGGTTGATTTTTTGAAAAAGGTCAAACAATTTCCCAATATTGAGATAGAAGGACTCCTTTCGCACTTCTCCATGATGGGGGAAGAGGAAAGTTATACTCACCACCAATGGAAGGCTTTTCAAAAAGCGTTAATGATTTCGAAAGAGATGGGGATTTCCTGCCGGTATCTTCACATGGCAAGCAGTGCGATACTTACGGTTTTTCCCGCTTACTCAGCAAATTTGGTTCGGCCAGGTATCATGCTTTATGGTTCATACCCCTCTCCCGCCATTCGAGGACTTATTTCCCTTAAACCCGTGATGACTCTTAAGACCTGCATCCATTTTTTGAAATCGGTTCCCCCTGGAGCAAGGATCAGTTATGGGGGGACATTTAAAACAAAGCGAGAGAGCCTCATCGCTACTCTCCCCATTGGATATGCGGACGGCTATAGCCGCCATCTCTCCAACCGGGGAGAGGTATTGATCCACGGGAAGAGGGCGCCCGTGTTGGGAAGGATCTGTATGGATTTTGTCACGGTGGATGTAACGGATATTCCCCGTGTTTCAATGGGGGATGAAGTCGTACTGATGGGGAGACAGGGAAGAGAGCAAATTAGCGCCGAGGAGATCGCTGAAAAAATTAACTCGATCCCTTATGAAGTGTTATGCGGAATAGGAAAAAGGGTCCCGAGGATTTATAAAGGATAATCATGGATTTCAAATATCAAAGCTCAACGTTTAAATGGAATCCAAATGATTAAATGTTAAAAAAGAAATAAGAAATTTTTGATATTTGGCATTCATTTATCATTTGTCTGCCTGCCGGGTGGCGGGGATTTTGGAATTTGCCACTGTCATTAATTCTGGAGGTCTCTTGAATCCATTGAGGTGGATTGGAAATTATACGATCCGGTTTTTCGAGGAGGCAGGGAGGATTATGGTGCTTTTTGGCCAGAACCTGGGTTGGATTTTTCGCCCTCCTCTGGAAGGAAGAGAGATCCTGAAGCAGATGCAGGAGGTTGGGGTTCGTTCTTTCCCAGTAGTGATCATCACCTCTGCCTTCACGGGAATGGTGCTGGCTCTCCAGAGTTTTACAGGTTTCAAAAGATTCGGGGCCGAAACCATGGTGGGAACGGTAGTGGCTCTTTCCATGACCCGGGAATTGGGCCCGGTTTTAACAGGGTTAATGGTTTCTGGCCGCGTAGGATCTGCCATGGCCGCTGAACTTGGAACCATGCGGGTCACCGAGCAGATCGATGCCCTTTACACCCTTGCCACGAATCCCATTAAATATTTGATCGTCCCACGGTTCTTGGCAGCGACGATCATGCTTCCGATTCTGGTCATTTTCGCTGATATCATTGGAATTTTAGGTGGGTATCTGGTGAGCGTCCAGATTCTGGGAACAAACCCGACCCTCTATTTTCGAAGGACTTGGAATTTTCTTGAATTGGACGATGTCTATATCGGTCTTCTTAAGGCTCTCTTCTTCGGGATGATCATCGCAACGGTGAGTTGTTCCCAGGGTTTTTCTGCCCGTGGGGGGGCGGAAGGGGTTGGCCGGGCGACGACCCAGGCCGTCGTCCTTTCGTCGCTGACCATACTCATCTCAAATTATTTTATTACGGCATTATTATTCTGAGGATCATGGACAAGGGACCTACGACGAAAATAAGGGTCGCCAAGCTGTACAAATCATTTGGAGACAGCCAGGTTCTGCGAGGGGTGGATTTAGAGGTTCATCAAGGGAAGAGCATGGTGGTCATCGGAGGAAGCGGCTCGGGAAAGACGGTTCTCATCAAATGCATCATCGGTCTCATGCAACCGGACGAAGGGGAGATCTATGTGGATGATTTGGAGATATCGAATTTGAATGAAAAGGGGATGACTGAGGTCCGGAAAAAGTTTGGAATGCTTTTTCAGTGGGGAGCTCTGTTCGACTCCATGACGGTCTGGGAGAATGTGGGATTTGGACTCCGGCACCAAACTCACCTCAAGGAAGGAGACATCAGAAGGATTGCCTCTGAGAAGTTAGCGCTGGTTGGGTTGAGAAATGTTGAGGATCTGATGCCCTCCGAGTTGAGCGGGGGGATGCGGAAAAGGGTGAGTTTAGCCAGGGCGATTGCGATCGAACCAGAAATACTTCTTTACGATGAGCCAACGACTGGGATTGATCCCATCATGGCGGATGCCATCAATGATTTGATCGTTGAGATGAGAGAGAAACTCAATGTCACTTCGATCGCCATTACGCACGACATGAAGAGCGCTTATAAAATTGGGGATCGGATAGCCATGCTGTATCAAGGGAAGATCATTGAAATCGGAACACCCGAAGAAATCAGGAATTCTTCCAATTCGATTGTCCAGCAATTTATCGAAGGGAGGTCGGAGGGTCCCATCAAAGGGGTGGACCCATCTCTTCTGATGAAGAACTCTCAACAAATGCGGCACGAGGATAGGGAACGGAGAATTGAAAGAAAATGACGGAGGAGGTGTTTGAGGATGAAGAAAAAGAACACGGAGGCATGGGTGGGCGTTTTTGTCGTGGTCGGAATCTTCCTTCTGATATTGATGACGTTGAAAATTGAAAAATTTCAGGTCGGGAAAAAAATAGGCTATCCCCTTTACATCTATTTTGACACGGCAGCCGGTTTAGAGCAGAATTCACAAGTCAGGATCGCTGGAGTTCGTCTGGGGGAAGTGGAAAAGGTCATTCTGGAGAACGGGAAGGCCAAGGTCACGTTCCGCATTCCATCCGAGGTGGCCCTTTATAAGGATGCAAAGGCTTATTTGAAATCGGAGGGTTTTTTGGGAGAAAAGTATGTCGAGATCAATCCCGGGACGCCAGGAAATCCAAAGATAGAATCAGGGGGGTTGATTGAACAGGGTTCGTCCCCGATGGATGTGGAACAATTTCTTTCGAAGGTGAGTGATGCGGGAGAGGATATCAAAGAGATCATTAAACCCGTAGGCGATTTAATTAAAACCATAGACCCTAAAAAAATTGATAGGATAGTTACAAACTTGGATAATTTTTCGGGTCAACTAACCAGTCTGGCGAGAGATTCAAAGGAGACGATCCAGAAGGCCAAAGGCGCCTTTGCGAGCATTGAAGATATCGGAGAGAAAGTAAAAAGCGGGGAAGGGACCTTGGGGAAATTGATACACGATGAAGCGATCTATCAGGAAGCGAAGAAGACTGTTGAGACGGCCAAAGAGGCCGTGGAAAAGGTGAAGGAGACGGCCGAGTCACTGAAGAATGCCTCTGAGAAGATTGAACGGGGTGAAGGGACATTAGGAAAGCTGATCTATGACGAAACTCTCTATCAAGAGATCGGGGAGACGGTAAAGTCTGCGAAGGAGACGATGGAGTCAGCGAATAAGGCGCTCCAATCAGTGAACCAGATTGCAGAAAAGGTGGAGAGAGGGGAAGGGACCCTTGGGAAGTTAATCAATGATGATTCCCTGATAAAGGAAACGGAAAAGACGATGAAAAAGGTTCAAAAAGCCGCCGAAGGAATTCAAGAACAAACACCCATTACGGTGCTGGGAACAATCATCGGGCTTTTCTTTTAATTTTTTATTCTATTTTTTATCTTAAATGACGCATGGCCATCCGAAAGATACTTTTTTTATTGACTTTTTTTGTGCTCTTCTGTTTCCATCCTTTTGTTTCCTTAGGAGAGGAAAGGCCATATTCCCTCAATTTTTGGCCACTCTTTCAATATTTTTCCGATCCGATTGAAGGGACTAAAGAGATACAGGGATTGGGTCCCTTCTTTTCATGGAAGAAAGATCCCCAACAAAGGCAATGGGGAATTCGGCCCCTTCTTTACTGGACGGATGATGAGAAAGAATCTCTCCGGAGATTGGAGTATGTCTACCCTTTAGGAAAATATCAGGTGAGAGATGGCGATAAAAAGGGTTATTTCGCTCTCATTTCCCTTTTTCGAGAGGAAAACTTTGATGGTAAGAAGAAATGGGATTTCCAGCTTTTCCCTTTCTTTATTGGAGAAACAGAAGAGGGGGAAGAATATTTCGGGTTCTTTCCTTTTTATGGTTCTCTTTTAAACCGCTATGGAAAAGAAGAAATCCGCTTCTATTTCTGGCCAATCTACAGTCGAACAATATCCGAAGGCTTTCATACCACCAATCTGTTTTGGCCTTTTTTCTCTTTCATCGAGGGTGAAAAAAAGAAGGGGTTTCGCTTTTGGCCTATTTACGGTCGTCGTGAAACATTCGGGATCTCAAAATCGGAATTCTTATTATGGCCTGTCTTTTTAAAGCAGACGACCGGAATGGATACGGAGGACCCCGTCGAAGAAAGGATGATCTTTCCTTTCTATCTTTCAAAAGAATCAAATCATTTCGAAAGCAAGACTCTTCTCTGGCCTTTTTTCTCTTACGCCAGAGATCGACTGACGGGTTTTGAGCAGTTGGACCTCCCTTGGCCTTTTTATCAATCTTTGCAGGGGGAGAAACTTTATGGGATAAAATTCTTTCCTTTCTATGGGTATAAGGAAAAGGAAGGGGATCTGAAAAGGATCTTTGTTCTCTACCCTCTGTATCAATGGGAAGAGGATCAGATGAGTGAAACTGAAGAAAGGACCCATCGCATCCTTCTTCTTATTCGAATCCGGTCAGGAGAAGATCGCCAAGGCGTTAAAAAGGAGAGTACTATTCGAATTTGGCCTTTTTTTGATTATGAAAGGGAATCCACAGGTCGTATCACCTTCTCCTTTCTCTATCTTTTTCCATTTAAGGACGAAGGATTCGAAAGGAATCTCTTTCCACTGTTCCGTGTCTTTCGCTGGGAGAAGGACCCCCAGAAAGGGAAGGAAACCGATTTCCTCTGGGGTTTTTATAAAAGAATTGAGAAAGAAGGATTGGATTTTTGGGAGGTCGCCCACCTGATCGGAGTTAAAAAAGGGGAGGGGAGGAAGACGGTCTCCCTGCTCAAGAGTCTCGTTCGGTATCAAAGCAACCGGGAGACTGCAGATCTTAGGGTTTTATACCTTCCTTTTCGTATTCGTTGGCCTCATCAAAGAAGTGACCATTCTAAATTCATGCAGAAGGAGTTTGGTGATGGAGGGCAAGAGGATCGCTATATTGGGGACCGGTTCGTTTCTTCCGGAGAGGGTCCTTACCAATTTTGATCTTGAAAAGATTTTAAGCACCGATGACGAATGGATTTACAAAAGGACCGGGATTAAGGAAAGAAGAATTGCGGCGCCGGATGTCAATGCTTCTGACCTTGCCAAAGAGGCTTCCCTGAAGGCCATGGAAATGGCAGGGGTTTCTATCGGGGAGATAGATCTCATCATCTTGACCACAATGACGCCGGATACTGCCTGCCCTTCCGGGGCCAACTGGTTGGAGGCAAAATTGGGCGCGGAGAAGGCGGTCTCTTTTGATGTTACCGCAGCATGCAGTGGCTTCGTATTCGGTCTTTCCGTTGCCGAGCAGTATCTCAAAACGGGAACTTATAGAACGGCCCTGGTTGCGTCCGTAGAAATTATGAGCCGGACCCTCGATTGGACAGATCGAGAAAGTTGCATCCTTTGGGGGGACGGAGCAGGCGCGGTGATCCTTCGTTCGTTCTCTTCGTCTTCGAAGAGCGAACCCTTGCAAGAAAAAGGAAGGGCGATGAGTGAAGTCCTTTCCATCCATATCCATACGGATGGGGCAAACGGTGAAAACTTGCTTCTCCCGGGTGGCGGTTCAAAGACCACCCCTATTTCCTATGAAAGTGTTGACAGGAAACTTCATACCCTGAGGATGATTAAAGCCAATGAATCCGTCCGGGTGGCCGTAAAGCGATTCGCAGAGGCGGCTGAAGAAGCCGCTGCCTTTAATAACGTCGAAATCTCCGATGTTAAGTGGATCATCCCTCATCAGGCCAATCTGCGCATGCTTCAGCAGGTAGCCAGGCGGCTGGATGTCCCTGTTGAAAAAGTCTATCTCACCATTGAGAAGTACGGAAACATCTCTTCGGCAACCATCCCCATCGCCCTGGATGAAGCGGTCCGGAATGGATCGATCCAAAAGGGGGATTTGATTGTCCTCACAGCATTCGGCGGAGGTCTCACCTGGGCGAGCAGCCTCATTCGATGGTAATGGAATGGGTTCAACGAAGAGTTTAAAGTTTAAGAATTTCGTTCGGAATCAAGAAGTAACGAAGGACGGAATTTTTATGGATGAAATAATCGACCAGGCCTTAACAATTCTCGGCAGGAAATCCGTTGACGGGCATGAAATTTATTTCGATCAATCTTCCCATTTCGACATTGAGTCGAAGGAGGGAAATATTGAAACCTTGCAAACTTCCAGCTACTTAGGAATGGCTTTTCGTATTTTAAATCATCAACGCATGGGTTTTTCTTACATGACCTTTTCGAACCCTTCGCATCCCGTCAGACAGAATTTTTTAGCTGAACTGGACCGGATGATAGAAGGGGCTATCCAGGGAGCCAAGGTGGCTTCTGCAGATCCTTGCTTCGATTTATCACCCTTTATTAAAGCTTTTCCCCCGAGTCTCCCCATTTTTGATGAGTCATTGGAAAAGATTTCAGAGAAGGTAAAGATCGATAAGGCAAAATGTTTAGAAGAATCGGCCAGGTCCGTAGACACAGAGAGGATTAAAAAGGTGAGGAAAGCCGCTTACCAGGAAGTTCTCTCCAGAACCACCCTGATAAATTCGAATGGAATGAAATTTTCATACGACCATAGCCTCGCCTCGGTCAGTGTCACCGCAGTTGCCGAGGAATCAGGAGAATCAGAAGTGGGATGGGATTTCGATGTAAGCCGTTTTCTTAATGATCTTGATGTGGAGAGAGTGGGGCGGTCTGCCGGCAGGAAGGCATTGGAAAGTTTGGGGGGGAAGAGGATTCCAACGGGAGTCTATCCGGTTCTCCTCCGGAATCAAATCGCTTCAGAATTTTTATCAATCCTCGCCCACTCCTTTTTGGCGGACCAGGTTCAAAAAGGGAAGTCACCCTTAAAGGGAAAACAGGGAGAAAGATATTTTTCTCCCCTCCTCACCATTATAGATGACGGACTTCATCCAAAAGGAATTTCAACCGCTCCCATCGATGGGGAAGGGATGCCAAGTCAAAGGACATCCTTAGTGATTCAAGGTGAGGTCATGGGTTATTTATATGACCGATATTGGGCCAATCGCCAGAATCTATCCTCTCCCGAGTTACGTGTGGCATCCACAGGAAACAGCCGGCGCTATGGCATCAAGTCGCCCCCCGGGATTGGAATCTCAAACTTTTTTATTGAGCCTGGGGAGCTTTCTTTTTCCAAAATGGTGGAAAACCTTTCACGGGGATTGGTCGTGGAAGAGGTGATGGGTCTCCACACCATAGACCCCATCTCGGGAGATTTTTCTCTTGGATGTTCAGGGGCCTGGATCGAAAAAGGAGAGAAGGTCCATCCGGTGAAATCCGTGGCCATCGCCGGGAATCTCTTCGAACTCTTCCGAAAGGTTGTCGCAGTAGGGGACGACTTCAGATTTTTAGGAGGAGTCGGAGCACCGAGCTTATTGGTGAAAGATTTGTTAATCAGCGGACATTGACAAAATTCTAATCAAATTCCCTTTATACCGATCATTAGTCTGGGTTCAGCGTCTTGTCACAGAGGGGTTACAAAAGCCAAAAAAAACTTGACATAGGAATCTTAAGTCTGGTATTAAAATAAGGCTTTCAAAATGGGGTGAAACAAGGAGGTAATTTTGGATAAAGATTATTTCAATGTGCTTATCTTTGGCCAGAAGTCTTCCAAAACCCGACATCTCCGTATACATAAAAAGACCTTTAAGATTGGACTTTATCTCTTAAGTTTTGGACTGCTTTCTACCATTTTCTTCTTTTGTGATTATATTCAGGTCAGAAAGAAAACCTTTGAATTGGGTCAATTACGACATGAAACTCAGGAGCAGCGGTCCAAAATACATTTTTTCTCATCCAAGATAGAAGACCTGGAAAGTCAACTTTCCAGGCTGAAGGATTTCGACAAGAAGATTCGGATCATTGCCAATCTGGAAAAAGGACATGAACCGGCATCCTTTATAGGAATGGGAGGCCCATCCCCCTCTGATATTCGGGATAAGTTAAAGGCTGAGAAAGACGAGAAGGGATTGGTACTACAGATGAAAACAGATATTGAGCGTCTCCGTTCAGAGGCCATGTCCAGGGAAGAAAGTCTTTCCGAACTCGAAAAACTTTTACAGGCCAAAAAGGAGGTATTGGTTCACACCCCCTCCGTCTGGCCAGTGATGGGTTGGGTGACATCGGGTTTTGGTTTTCGGAGTAACCCCTTTACGGGTTTAACCCAAATGCATGAGGGACTCGACATTTCAAATCGAATAGGAACCCCTGTGATGGCCACCGCCGATGGGATTATTTCAGATGTCGGGAGTGACTGGGCTCATGGAAAGATAATAGTGATTTCTCATGGATTTGGGATGATCACTCGTTACAGTCATCTTAATAAGGCTTTGGTTCGGGTGGGTCAAAAAGTTAAACGAGGCGATAAAATTGCGGAGTTGGGAAATACCGGAAAAACAACAGGACCCCATCTTCATTATGAGGTCAGGTTGAATGGCATTCCGCTCAACCCGATGAGATATATTTTAAACTGATTGAACGGTTCAAACAGATCGAAAAGGCCCGATGAAGCGGTTCAGCATCGGGCCTTTTTCTTTTAGATATTGAAACCCCGTGCCATCCGTTATATAATTTTTAAACATTATAGAAGAAGTTAGAGGAGTGGATTGTTTTATGATTGGGTCACTGATCAAGAAAATCGTGGGGAGCAAGAATGAGAGGGAATTAAAAAGGATTCAGCCCCTTATCGAGAAAATCAACCGATTTGAGCCGGACATCGGTCCCCTGAGTGACGATCAACTTCGAGATAAAACCCTTGAATTTAAAGGACGGATAGCGCGCGGGGAATTATTAGAAGAGGTCCTCCCCGAGGCTTTCGCGGTCGTCCGCGAGGCAGCAAAACGAACCCTTGGAGAGAGACATTATGACGTCCAGTTGATAGGGGGGATTGTCCTCCATGAAGGCAAGATCGCTGAAATGGCAACCGGTGAAGGGAAGACCCTGGTCTCCACCTTGCCCGCTTATTTGAACTCTCTTGAAGGGAAGGGTGTCCATATTGTCACGGTAAACGATTATCTGGCCAGAAGGGATAGCGAATGGATGGGAGTGATCTATCGGTTCTTGGGCCTTTCCGTAGGGGTCATCCTCCACGAACTGAACGATCAGGAAAGAAAGAAAGCCTATGCCTGTGATATCACATACGGGACCAATAATGAATTTGGTTTTGACTACCTCCGGGATAATATGAAATTTGCTCTCGAAGATTATGTTCAGCGGGAGCAGAACTACGCCATTGTCGACGAGGTGGATAGTATCCTGATTGATGAGGCGAGGACGCCTCTCATCATCTCCGGCCCTGCGGAAGAATCAACTGATAAATACTACAAAATTAATCGCATCATCCCCTCATTGAGGCAGGGGAAAGATTATCAGCTGGAAGAAAAAAGTCATACGGCCTTTTTGACGGAAGAGGGAGTGGCTCACGTCGAAAAATTGATCCATGTCGAAAACCTCTATGATCCCAGAAATATTGAGATTCTTCATCATGTGAATCAGGGGTTGAGAGCCCATACGCTTTTCAAAAGAGATGTGGACTACATGGTCAAAGATGGGCAGGTCATTATTGTCGATGAATTTACGGGAAGGCTGATGCCGGGGAGGAGGTGGAGCGATGGACTCCATCAGGCCGTGGAAGCCAAGGAAAATGTAAAAATTGAAAATGAAAATCAAACCCTGGCTACGGTGACCTTCCAAAATTATTTCCGAATGTATAAAAAATTGGCCGGGATGACGGGGACAGCGGACACGGAAGCCGCGGAATTTCGAAAAATTTATAATCTGGATGTGGTGGTCATTCCTACCAATATGCCCCTGAGGCGAACCAATTACGCCGATGTCATTTATAAAACCGATAACGAAAAGTTTCGTGCTGTCGTCCGGGAAATCAAGGACCTCCATCAATCAGGGCGTCCAGTCCTGGTGGGGACGATCTCTATTGAGAAGTCCGAACGACTGAGCCAACTCTTGAAGAAACAGGGGGTTTCGCACGACGTCCTCAATGCCAAACATCATGAAAGAGAAGCCGAAATTATTGCCCAGGCCGGACGAGTGGGGGCAGTGACCATTTCCACGAACATGGCTGGAAGAGGAACAGATATCCTTTTGGGTGGAAATTCGAAATTCTTAGCCAAGACTCTGCTGGAAGGGGAACCGACCGAAGAGGCAATGCAGAAGGCCTACCAAAAAGCCCTTGAGATTGTGCAGAAAGAAAAGGAGAAGGTTATCCAATTGGGGGGTCTCCACGTTTTGGGAACCGAACGGCATGAAGCCCGGCGAATCGACAACCAATTAAGAGGAAGATCCGGCCGACAGGGCGATCCCGGTTCCTCTCGTTTCTATCTTTCCCTGGAGGATGACCTCCTGAGGATTTTCGGCTCTGACAGGATTTCGAATATTATGGATCGATTGGGGATTGAAGAAGATCAGCCGATCGAGCATGGACTCGTGACAAAGGCGATTGAGAACGCTCAGAAGAAAGTAGAGGCCCATAACTTCGAAATCCGGAAACACCTGTTGGAATATGATAATGTCATGAACAAACAGAGAGAGGTGATCTATACCCAACGACGGGAGGTCCTGGGAAGTGAAGATCTGAAAGATCCCGTGATGGAGATGATCGAAGAGCAAAGCGAGGGGCTTATTGATTTCTATATGGGGGAAAAGGATCATCCAGAGGATTGGGATCTAAAATCACTTTCAGATGCCGTTTATCAACAATTTTCTTTCAGGTGGTCAGCCTCTTCGGGTGAAGAAAATGGGATCAATCGAAATTTATTGAAAGAAATGGTTGTTCAGAATGCGAAGGACATTTACCAGAGGAAAGAGGAGGATTTCGGAGCACCGATGCTTCGATATCTGGAAAAGCTGATTATGCTGCAATCCATTGACTATCATTGGAAGGACCATCTCCTCGGCATCGATCAATTGAAGGAAGGAATTGGATTAAGAGGCTATGGGCAGAAGGACCCTCTTATTGAATATCAAAAAGAGGCCTATAAAATGTTTCTTGAGATGCTGGAAAGAATTAAGAAAGATACGGTTGAAAAACTCTTCGCCGTCCAGATCGCTAAGGAGCAGGAAGCAACAGAAATGAAAATGCAACGCAAACAAACCTTCGTGATGAGTCGCGGGGAATTGGTCCAGGGCGGAGGCGGAAAGACAGAAGACGGCAAGGGGATCACCGTTCGGCGAGATGGAAAAAAGGTGGGTCGTAATGATCCCTGTCCATGCGGGAGCGGGAGGAAGTATAAACGATGTTGCCTGCCCAAAGAGGAAGAGACGAGGGCATAAAAAAATTACAAATATCAAAGTTCAAATGACAAATGAGTGTTAAATTACAAAACCATGGTCTTTTAACATTTAAACTTTGAATTTAATTTGAACTTTAAACTTTGGCATTGGACATTAACCCCCCTGCCTATTAATTCGGTTCATAACATCACAGAATCAAGGATGAGGGAATAAAATGAGACCACTCGATTTTAATGTTTCGGGTTTTCTTTTCTCGGGGATTTCG
>DCUS01000108.1:24271-32995 GCA_002327885.1 Syntrophaceae bacterium UBA2208 | reverse complement strand
TACCATCAAGGCAGCGCCCGTGCAGTTGGATATGCAGCGAATCCGGAGAGGGGTGTGCCAGGCGATACTCATCAACAGCGGGAATGCCAATGCCTGTACGGGAAGTCAGGGATTAAGGGATGCCAGACAGGTTTCTTCTTGGGTCGGCAAGCAATTAGGAATCGATAAGGAATTGGTCTTTGCATCTTCGACAGGGGTGATCGGAAGCCCCCTTCCAATCAAGAAAATTCGTGAAGCCATTCCCGAATTAATTAATAAACTATCTCCGGAAGGATGGATGAGCACGGTGGAAGCGATAATGACTACGGATACTTTTCCAAAGACTGAAGTGGAAACCTGCCACATTAAAGGAAAACCGGTTAGGTTATGCGGGATGGTCAAGGGCGCAGGAATGATTCGTCCCAATCTGGCCACCATGCTTTCCTTCCTTGTCACCGATGTCCATATTAAAGCCCCGCTCCTTCAGAAGATGTTGGAGAGAGCCGCTGAAGCGTCCTATAACCGGGTCACGATTGACGGGGAGACCAGCACCAATGATACGGTTTTGATTTTAGCGAACGGGAGGGCAGGTCTTTCTTTAAGTCGTATGGACCGGGATGGCGAGAAGTTCCAGACCATGCTCTCAAAAGTTTGCCGGAATCTATCAGAGAGTCTGGTGAAAGACGGAGAAGGGGCGACGAAATTTATTGAAATCTTGATCCGGGGAGCAAGGGGACAGGAGGATGCCAGGCGGGCCGCTTATGCCGTTGCTCATTCTCCGCTGGTGAAGACCGCTTTCTTTGGAGAAGACGCCAACTGGGGGAGGATTCTTTGCGCTTTAGGTCATTGCGGCGCCCGGATAGACCCAAATCGAATTGATGTTTTTTTTGATAAGGCTCCCATTGTGAAAAATGGGATGGGCGTCGGTGCCCGATTAGAGGTAAAAGCAGGCCGGATGATCAAAAAGAAATCTTTCAAAGTTATCGTTGACCTTCATCAAGGAAAGGGCCAATTTTCAGTTCTCACCGCCGATCTCTCTTTAGATTATGTGAAGATTAATGCCTCTTACCGTTCTTAATCTTCAATTCATCAACTCTAAATTCACAGACCCTCCATTCCTGAAGGCATCAAGGTACAGGCGACAAGATGGTTTTCCTTCACCTCCTTCAAAGCCGGTTCTTGCTGACTGCAAATATCCCTCGCATAGAGGCAGCGTGTATGGAAGCGGCATCCGGAAGGAGGATTGATGGGACTGGGCACATCACCGGGCAGGACGATTCGTTTCTTTTTCCATTTTGGATCGGGAACAGGCGCGGCAGAGAGGAGGGCTTGAGTGTAAGGGTGGAGGGGAACTTTGTAGAGACTTTGGGAGTCTGCCAGCTCCACAATCTTGCCAAGATACATCACCGCTACGCGATCGCTAATGTGCTCCACCACACTCAGATCATGAGAGATGAACAGGTAGGTTAAACCGAACTCCTCCTGCAGGTCCTGGAGGAGATTGATGACCTGGCCTCGAATCGAAACGTCGAGAGCCGAGACGGCTTCGTCACAGATAATGAGCTTGGGGTTAAGAGCGAGTGCACGGGCGACTCCAATTCGTTGGCGCTGGCCGCCAGAGAACTGATGGGGATAGCGGCGCATATGCTCCCGTTTGAGACCGACCACCTCCAAAAGCTTAAGCACCCGATCTTCTCGCTCATGTCGCTCGGTCATCCCATGGATAAAGAGTGGCTCTCCGACAATATGGGCTACATTTTTCCGCGGATTGAGTGAAGAAAAAGGGTCTTGAAAAATGATCTGCATCTCCTGGCGCAAAGCCCTCATCTGTCTCAGATCGTAACCGAGGATACTTTTACCCTGGAAAATAATGTCGCCAGCGGTAGGCTCCTCTAAACGTAGAATGAGCCGGCCAAGAGTCGATTTCCCGCAACCAGATTCTCCCACGAGGCCCAGCGTCTCGCCCGGCAAAATATATAAACTGACTCCATCCACAGCTTTGACTGAGGCAACCGGACGCAAAAAAATCCCACCCCGGATGGGGTAATGTTTGACCACCTCCCTCGTCTCAAGCAGGAACGTGCTTCTGCTTATTTTTGCATCAGACATATTTATGGCACCGGACGAAATGGCTGTTTCCAAGGTCGATCATCGGAGGCTCCGATTGGTCGCACACCTTAAGGGTCATTGAGCAACGATCATGGAAGAGACAACCCTTCGGCAATTTAAAAAGGGAAGGAACCACCCCGGGGATTGTGCTCAACCGTCTTTGTTTTTTACCAATGCCCAGGATGGGAATGGAACTCATCAGACCCATCGTATAAGGATGTTTCGGTTCGCTGAAAAGGGTGCCCACGTCAGCGCCCTCCATGATCTTCCCTGCATACATCACCGCCACCCTCTGAGCCATCTCAGCAATCACCCCTAAATCATGTGTAATAAACAAAATGGAAGCGCCGGTCTCTTCTTTGAGTTTATTCATCAGATCAAGGATCTGTGCCTGGATGGTCACATCCAGGGCTGTGCTTGGTTCGTCAGCGATCATCAACTTGGGATGACAGGCCAGAGCCATAGCGATCATAACACGCTGACGCATCCCTCCGCTCATTTGGTGAGGGTATTCCTTAATGCGCGATTCGGGGGCTGGAATGCGCACGAGACGAAAAGCCTCGATTACCCTTTCCCGGGTTTCCCTTTGGGAAAGCTTTTCATGAAGACGGATGACTTCTGCAACCTGATCCCCCACGGTGAAGACCGGGTTGAGAGAGGTCATCGGTTCCTGAAAGATCATAGAGATCTTATTCCCCCTGACCTTTCTCATTTCCGGTTCGGAAAGTTTTAGGATATCCATACTTTCAAAGAAAATATTTCCTCCTGCAATACGACCCGGGGGGATGGGTATAAGACGCATGATGGAGGCGCCAGTTACACTTTTCCCGCAGCCTGACTCGCCAACGAGACCCAGCGTCTCACCTGATCTGATCGTCAGGCTGACGTCATCGACGGCTTTAAGAACTCTCCCTCGAACATCGAAGTACGTTTTAAGATTTTGAATCTCAAGGAGGTTTTTAACGGACATGCGTTTAATCTCTCAGTCTGGGGTCTAAGGCGTCGCGCAGGCCGTCGCCGAGGAGGTTAAAGCCAAGCACGGCTAAAAGGATGGCAATTCCGGGAAAAGTCATGACCCACCAAGCCCGGAGGATCATCGCCCGTCCCTGGGCAATCATGGCTCCCCACTCCGAAAGTGGAGGCTGAGCGCCAAGTCCTAAGAAACTGAGGCCGGCAGCATCCAGAATGGCTGCTCCGAAGCCCAGGCTGGCCTGAACGATGATCGGGGCTAAGCAGTTTGGAAAGATGGCGTTGAAAATGATCCGTCTGTTGCTGGAACCTATTGCCTTTGCAGCAGTCACATAATCCTTTTCGTACTCGTCCATGACGGAGGCCCGGACAATGCGGGCAAAACGGGGAATGTTGATGATGCCGATGGCCATCATGGCATTCCTCAATCCCGGCCCTAAGTAAGCGACGATCACAATGGCCAGAAGAATATGAGGAAAGGCTAAAATGATATCCATCAAGCGCATGATCAAGTTGTCCGGCCAACCCTTATTATAGCCGGCAATCGCCCCTAATAATGAACCACACAGGAAGGCGATTCCCACACTGACAATCCCCAGAGTGAGTGATACCCGAGCGCCATAGATTAGACGGGATAGCATGTCTCGACCCAGGTCGTCTGTTCCGAGGAGGTTTTTGGTCGAACCCTCTGGGTCCCAAAGAGGTGGTTTGAGCTGGTCGTAGAGAGAATTCTCATCCGGATCGTGGGGACTGATCAGAGGGGCGAATATCGCCGCTAAAGAAAAGACAATGATGATGATCAGACCCACCAGGCCGGTCCTGTTCTTAAAAAGTTTTTCAATCTGGTCGAAGAAAGGATGTCGATCCTCCGGATTAGCTATTCTCGCCCACAGGTTCATTTTTGTATCGTTATTCTTCATCGTCCTCTATTTTACACTGATGCGAGGATTGATAATGGAGTAAAGTATGTCCACAATCAGATTGACGATAACAAAGATGCTGGCAACGACCAGAGTTCCTCCCTGGATCACCATGTAGTCCCGTTTGACCACCCCCTCATAGAGCCACTTTCCCACACCAGGCCAGGCAAATACCGTTTCGGTTAGAATCGCTCCACCCAGGAGGATACCGAATTGAAGACCAACCACGGTGACTACAGGGATAAGGCCGTTTCTGAGGGCATGTTTGAGAACGATTTTGGTTTCGCTTAGCCCCTTGGCTTTGGCTGTCTTGATATAATCCTGCCGAAGCACTTCGAGCATGGAGGAGCGAGTCATCCGGGCTACGATGGCAAGAGGAATTGTACTCAAGGCCATGGCCGGCAGCATTAGGTGCATCAAGGCATCCTTCAGGGCTGCCCAATTTTGAGTTAAGATGGCATCGATAACATAAAAATTGGTAATGACCTCTAACTCCGTATCCACCCCGATACGACCAGACATGGGGAGCCAACCCAAGGTCAGCGAGAAGATCAGCATCAATACCAATCCTAACCAAAAGACAGGCATGCTCACTCCTGTGAGCGAGCCGATCATACTTAAATAATCAAACCAGGAGTATTGTCTCGTCGCCGATATCATTCCGAGGATAATTCCCAAAAGGCTACTGATCATCATTGCAAACACGGCCAGTTCGATGGTAGCTGGAAAACGCTCCATGATCTCTTTCGATACTTTTTGCCGTGTCCAGATGGTTTCCCCCAAATCAAATTTGGCCACTCTTTTGAGGAACAGCCAGTACTGGACATAAAGAGGTTTTTGAAGGCCTAAATATTCCCTCATGGCTTCAAGAGATTCTTGGGTCGCTCGCTCACCCAGCAGCAGTTCAGCTGGATCGCCGGGCGTGATCGCCAACATGAGGAAGATGATGATGGAAACTCCGAGAAGGGTAGGAATGACAACAAGGATACGCCGGATGATGAAACCTATCATAATTTATGGAGATCAGTCTATCAGGTCGGGATGCAGAGTGAGGCCCGGGCAAAGAGTTTCTTCCTTGCCCAGACCTTAATTACTACTGTAACCAAACGTTCCCCAGGTAAACCGATCCGGTTGGGTGGAGTTTAAAGTTCTGAACTTTTTTCAAGCCTGGCCACATCACGATGGAATGGGCGATGGGAATAACCGGTACCTCTTCATACATCACTTGCTGTGCTTTTTTATAAATATCCGAACGTTTAGCCTGATCGACCGTCTGCTTCCCGTCGAGCATCAATTTGTGATAAGTTTCATTGTGCCATTGGGTGCGGACTGCCGGAGAGGCAAGGCCATCGAAGAGCACAGCAAAAAAATTATCGGGATCGCCGTTATCACCCGTCCAGCCAAGCTGGAACAAGTCCATATCCTCCGGTTGCTCGCGCTGTCGCTTGAGGTAAGTCCCCCATTCGTAACTCACCACCCGGGCTTTAACGCCAATCTTAGCTAAGTCCCCGATCATGGCCACTCCGACCTTCAGACCCTCAGGATTATAAGGTCGTGCAACCGGCATCGACCAGAGGGTAACTTCCGGCAAGCCTTTGCCTTCTGGAAAACCAGCCTCAGCAAGCAACTTTTTGGCCAGTTCCACATCATATTGATATCCCGCGACCTCCTTATTATAACCCCACATCGTAGGGGGAATACAATTCTTGGCCACTTCCCCCATACCCTGGTAGATATTGTCTACAATGGCCTTACGGTGGATTGCATGGGCAAATGCCTTGCGAAGATTCAGATTACTTTTCCATGGCTCCTTCTTGTGGTTGAAACCCAGGTAACCGATATTCATTCCGGGTTGGGTAAACACCTGGATCTTCGGATCTTTTTTGGCAAGAGGGATGTCGGCCGCGTTAGGGAATTGGCAGATATGAATATTGCCTGCTTTCAGCTCCAGAAACCGGACGGAGTTTTCAGGAATGGCTCGAAAGATCACTCTATTTAAATAAGGACCCCTCGCCTTGTTCCAATAATCCTTAAAGGCTTCGAGGGTAATCCGGTCATCCTTGATCCATTTGACGAACTTAAAAGGGCCTGTGCCCACAGGGTTTCGGACAAAGCCAGTCGGGTCCTTCATAAAGGCGGTTGGACTGATGATGTCGGCAAAATCCATTCCCATATTGGCCAGGAAAGGTGCTTCAACCCTTTTAAGCTTGTAAACGACTGTATACTCGTCTTTTGCCTCAATAGAATCGATGGTATTATCCATCTCCATGGAGACCCAGTATTCTGGCGGACGATCCTGCTTTGGAATCTCCCAGCCTTTACCGAAAAATTTGATCTTACGCTCCTTCATCATTCGGCCATGAGAAAAGACAACCGCATCCGCATTAAAGGGAGTGCCGTCGTGGAATTTCACTCCCTTCCTAAGTTTGAAGGTGTAAGTCAGGCCATCCGGGCTCACCTCCCAGGAGGTTGCCAGGCCTGGCTCCAGTGCCGTGGATTCATCCTTGTAAAAAACAAGGGCTTCATAAACATTGTCACAAATCATGAAGGAGTTCCCATCCGTCTCGTAAGCAGGGTCGAGACCGACGCTGTCCCCTCCACGCCCGAACACCAGCGTTCCCCCCTTTTTAGGGGTCTGGGCAAGCGCACTGCCGGTGACCAAAAACGAAAAGACGCAAATTAAGATTCCTACTCTCTTTATCATATTCCTCTCCTTTCTTTTTATGGTTTAAAGAGCCCCTCCCATAGGGTCCCATCTTAGCAGAGCATCATACAGGGAAATAATGCCTTTGTCAAATTTTGCTCGGATGTTGTTCATATCGAACGGGATTGTAAGGTGTTCCCCTTAATTTCCCTGGACTCATGATTCAAGCGATCATGTTCTTTATAACTTGGAATCAATTACTCCGAGTAAGATTTAAATGGAGAGACTATAGATGTTGCCTTCTTCACAGATTTCTTCCTCGTGATTTTCTAAAATCCTCCATCCATACAACCTTTCATTCTGTAATCAGAGAAGAAATATTTTATAAAAAAAAGTGCTTTCCATTTTTTTTCCATAAAATTTTTGTAATTCTAATCAATTTATAAAGTATAAAATCAACAAAAACTTAGGAGCATTCAGGTATCTGTAATTGAGTGAACTTTACACGATTTGACAGTATTTAACATAAATATTTGTAATTATGTAAAGAAACTTTACACTTTACAATGGGCAAACTCCCTAATTAAATTAACTGGTTAGCCATTAGTACAAAAATCTGTCGGAAAACCTTACAATTTTTTAATATTCTCAGAATATGACAAACAAGAAAAGATTAATAATTTCAAATTATTATAGATATGGCTTCCCTTTTGCATATTAAGTTTAGTAATTTAAATTATAGGAGGCCAGAGAAAATGAAAAAGGGAATTAGGATATTACCAGTATTGTTAATTTTATTAGTCGCTGTCCCTGCCTATTCACTAACATTGTTAAGTGAAGATTTTACAGGCCAAACTATTAATCCTTCGGGTCTTGAGATTGATTTAATTTCTCCAGAAACAACTGATGATAATCTTGGCATTTGGATTGATTTTAGTAGGTGGGTGATTGCGACTGATGGAAGCAATGACTATGCACAACATATTACCATCACAGATGAAACAAGTCTTTTGTATTATGGCATAGATGTTACGAGCTTATCGTTAAGCGGGGCTTCGTTTACCTTTGAATTCGATTATATAGCGGAGAACCGCCAACCCGAAAGGGTTATTCTGGCCGGAATGGACTATGGGGTTCATCAACTTGAACCCTATCCCCCATGGTACTCAGATGCCGATGTAGCTTCATGGCCATATACCTCTGATGGCATACCTTTTGTGGATTTAGCAGGTGCAACACGACTATCCATAGCAACAGATTGGACACATGTGACAATTACAGGTGTCATACCTGATGATTATGATGTAATAGTTGTAGCATTTGCTTTCGGCGGAACATCTCAATATATGAGGGCTGTAGATAATGTTAATCTTTCAGTATCGCCAGTGCCCGAACCCGCTACCATGCTCCTTCTTGGTTTTGGGTTGGTTGGTCTCTGGGGAGCAAGAAAAAAGTTTAAGAAGTAAGTCCCTATTTAAGTCTCATTAAAATAGAGTAGAAACAGAAATGGCTCTACTCTATTTTTTTCGGTTTAGTTTTCTACTAAACACATTAAGAGAATCAGGCATGATAGCCTATGAATTTTACCTTCGTGACCCCGTAAAGGGGGGGGAGTTAATAGGAATACTACCCGAAAGGAGAAAAGACCCTGCAAGAATAACCCAGTGGTCGGTCTTGCATTGGGCGGAAACAGTTTTTGGTAATGGATTTATCAATAAAGATGTTTATTTCATTGAGGCAACAATAAAAGAAGATGAGGGAAACATTTTCCCGCACTACTTTGTTCTTCGGAACTCAAAAGAAATTTAAAAAGTAAATCAATTAGAGTTTGAACAGGGAAAGGCAGGGTCAATATTCGATCCTGTCTTTTTTGTTTGTTTCCTTCAGTAATCATTGAATCCAGGATCAACTCCCCATTGGGATAGTAGGTGCAAAGTTGAATGAAGAGGGAGGGTATTAATGCACACCTCTCAGATAATCCTTAATGACCTCATCCCTAATTCTTCTACAGGACCTATGCAAAGACAAAAGAATTTTTCGAGGGTATCAGGAGCAACCAAGCTTTACCAAGTGCTGCACCTGACGAGGAGTAGGCTGGCGGCG
>DCUS01000108.1:8370-24191 GCA_002327885.1 Syntrophaceae bacterium UBA2208 | reverse complement strand
CCGCCTGTTTATTTTGATTTTTCTTTCTTCTTATCCTTTCTCTCCGGTTGATTTTGGAGCTTGAATTCAAGCCAATCCATCATCTCTTGAATGTTCTTACTCAAGTACCATCGACCATTTGCAAAAACCCCATAGTCTGCTCCAACCATAGCGGATGCATATCGTGTCGAATTGGCAAAAAAGAGCCAATGTTCCACCCATTTTTTTTCTATCGCTTCATTAAAAATGCTGTCCTTTTGAGCGAGGCCCTTCGCTGCACCTTTTTCCCAGGCGGTCAGAAGGATTTTGGTGGCGGTCAAGGTCATTTCATTGGTCGTCTTAATTGTATTTTCAAAACGAGTCCATTGGCCATCGACCCATCCCTGGCTATGGCAAGCCAGACACGATTTCTGCATGGCGACTTTTCTTTTTTCCCGCTCCTTGCTATCGATCAGGTACATCGGGGCAGGCTCACCGGTAAGTTCTGTCGGCAGGGGTAAACCGGCTTTGTTCTTAATGATTGCGGTATCCGGTGATTTGGGATGAGGATGGGAATAGATGAGTCCCATCAGTCTCCAGGGAATACGATCTCCCATCTGATGAGTCCTTTCCGAAATCACCTCCTTATTTTCATCGACCAACAAACTGACGTGGCAGGTAGCGCAGGTGGGTGCGGTGATATCTTTACCGATTGTCCAGGGAACGGCATTGAAATTCCATCCCTTGCCCAATGCGGAGTGGATATTTCCATGTTTACTGACTTCGTAGATTTTGTAAGCAGGGACATCCGGGCCTTTGTGGCACTCCGAACAGGTATAGGGTTTTCTTGCCATTTCGATTGAAAACTGATGCCGGGTGTGGCAGGCCGTGCATGAACCTTTACTCCCATCCGGATTGATCCGCCCCACCCCTTGATTGGGCCAGCCGGAGAGGATGGGGAATTCCATCTGACCCATCGTTGTCTCCCTGGATGTTTTCCCTTTGACCTTCACTTCGCTGCCGTGGCAATAGATGCAGGAGTCCAGATTCGTTTCTGGGTCTGGAGGTTTGATCCGAGTCTTCATATTTTCAAAAGATTGAATCCCATTTACCGAATCGGCAAGAGACCGATAAACCGAATTATTCATGAGGTTCCCATAGGCATGGGACATAAGATTCTTCCCGTATTGCTCGACTTCGGTTGGATGGCAGGTCAAGCAGTTGGACGGTGACACCACGATATGGACTTCAAAGCCATTGTGGTCATGATGATCCTGATGCTTTTCGGAATTCATCATATGGCATTCCGCACAGCCGACGATATGGTGAGCTAACGCATCGGGCACTGTTTCGGCGGAAATCCTCCTCTCCAGCTTCGATTTTTTAATGGCCTCGCCCGGTGTGATTTGGGCATGCCGGCTTTTCTTCCATTCCGCCACAATGCCCGGATGCAATTGGGAATGACACGAAAGACAGGCCTCGGTGTTTTCGCTCAGTTTAAGTTGAGCCGCTCCTGATTTTGCTAAAACAAAAATAATGGATGACATTAAAACAATTGTAGATCCCCATCTCTTCATCTCACGGTCCCCCTTATTCTATTTTGATGCTCGTAAAAGAATCTTCACGCTAATGGCTCCCCGAACATCTCCAACGAGAAAACCCGTTGCCCGGTCACCCGGATATTTCTCTGCGAGAATGCTTTTTACTTCTACAGGGATATTTTCTTTCGGTCCATGGCAGGTCATACATAAAGGAAGCGCGATAAGAGGTTTCATATAAGAGAGATATTCTTTGTCTCCCTCTCTTGCTATTTCAAAATACTCATGATCCAATTTTTTCTCACGATTGAGCCGATCGAATTCCTCCAATCGTTTTCGCTCATGTTCCTCCGGAATATTTCTTGGATTTCGGTATCTCAGACTGACACGTCGAAGAGAGTGGCCTTTCTGGACGCGGATGGAGTGGGTGATTCTCTGCGCTTCCTCAGAGCAGATCTTGATGGCATTGATGAATCCCCCCTTCTCCATTTCCTTAAGAAGCAATTCCCGGACTTTTTCGGCTAATTCATTGGAGACCTGGCGGGCTTCAATTAGCGCCGGTTGAATCCGTGCGTCCTGAACCGTCTGCTGGGAATAAATGGCCGTTCCTGTTAGAATAAGGAAGGTTGACCCTGTTAATGCAAGGATGGTGATCCATTTCATCGGATTGCCTTTTAAGACCTTGACAGGATTAAAAAAGATGGATTAAATTCTAAGCAAAAATAGTTTAAACTTCCCCGTTGTGTAAAAATTTAACATAATCTCTAAAAGAAAAAAAGATGTTAAAAATTTCTGCAATTCTTCTCGGGGCAGGGGAATCAAAAAGAATGGGGGGGGATAAATTATCCCTTCCTTGGGGAAGACAGACCGTTTTAGAGCATTGTCTCAAGGCCCTTTTGAATTCGGAAGCAACCGAGGTGGTCGTTGTTCTCAGACCTCGAGATAAAATGTTCAAAGGTCTGTCCCGAAATAGAAATGTTAAAACAGTTGTCAATCCTTTTTTTAAAAGGGGCATGAGCACTTCCATTCGGAGAGGCCTTCGGATGATCCATCCCGATAGTCAGGGGGTGATGATTGCTTTGGGGGACCAGCCTTCCCTCAAGACGAGAACCATTAATGCCCTGATTCATGTCTTCGGTCAGAGAAAAGAAGGAATCATTTTTCCCTCTTTCCAAGGAAGGATGGGACACCCGGTTATTTTTTCTAAGAAATATAAAAAGGAATTGCTGGGTTTAAAGGGGGATGTTGGAGGGAGGTCTATTATTGAGAAGCATCCGGAAGATATACGAAGGGTCCCTGTCAAATCATTAGGGGTTGTAAGGGATATCGATACATGGCAGGATTATCTCAAAGAGTTAAAGAAACATACCCGGAAACCGACAGCAATGAGGGAAGGGATTTAGATGAAACCGATGAAAGGGATAAACGAATTAGTAATTTTAATCCGTGGAGCAGGGGAAACGGCCAGTGGCGTTGCCCATCGACTTCACCAATCTCATTTCAAGATCTGTATGATAGAGGTTCCCCAACCTCTTGCTGTGAGAAGAGAGGTGGCTTTCAGCGAGGCCATTTATGAAGGGGAGAAAGAAGTGGAGGGAATTCGAGCGAAACTGATTTCTAAAGCGGAGGGCATTGAATCCGTTTGGATGGAAAACAAAATTCCAATTTTGATCGATCCCGATGGGAAGAAGACAAGGAATGTTTTAAAACCCGATGTTCTCGTTGATGGGATCATGGCCAAAAAGAATTTGGGGACGCAGATTGATCATGCACCCTGGGTCATCGGCCTCGGCCCTTGTTTTTTCACCGGAAAGGATGTCCATGTGGTGATCGAGACGAATCGGGGGCATCACCTGGGAAAGATGATCATGAGTGGTTCGGCAGAGCCTGATACGGGCATTCCAGGCGAGATCGCTGGGTACACCGTGGAGAGGGTTCTTCGGACGATGAAGAAGGGGGTTTTCCATCCACAAAAATCGATTGGGGAGCGGGTGAATAAGGGTTCGGTGGTCGCTGTGGTTGATGATTTTCCGGTGATTGCCAAAATCAGCGGGGTCGTCAGAGGGCTTCTGCGGAAAGAAGTGGAAGTAAAAAAAGGCATGAAGGTGGGCGATATTGATCCGAGGGGGATAAAGGAACATTGCTTTACCATTTCTGATAAAACGAGGGCCATCGGCGGAGGAGTACTGGAGGCCATTTTATACAAATTTAATCAGTGATCGTGATGTTTGGGATAGGGCGTTGACGCCTGTTTCGTTTAAGGTCATAGGGCTCTTGATCTTTTGTTCAAAAAAATGGATCCAAATCAGAAAGTCATTTATTCTCTGATCGAGAGGTTTGCCAAGATGCCCCAGAGAGAAGAAAAGCCAGCTGGTTTTCTAATAGAAGCTTTGGGGGTCCAAGAAAAAGAGGTGATCAGTTTGGTCGGAGCAGGGGGGAAGACCACATTGATGTTTCGTCTCGCAAAGGAGTTGGTTCTTAGTGGAAAGAGGGTGGTTACAACAACGACAACGAAGATATTCGAGCCCACCCTTAAAGAAACAAACTTTATTTTTATTGACCCGGAAGAGGAAAAGATCAAGGATTTTGTGCGAACCCATCTCGACCAATATCATCATATTACGGTTGCTCAAGGGAGAATTGAACCGAGGAAATTGACGGGAATTTCTCCCAATCTGGTGGAAGAACTTCGGGGTCTGCCTGGAGTGGATATAATCATTGTCGAGGCAGATGGTGCGGCAGGCCGAACGATCAAAGCACCGAGAGAATGGGAACCCGTAATCCCACCCCATACCACTTTAGTGGTTGCCATCTTGGGGGTGGATGGAATTGAGATGGAGCTAAATGAAGAAAATGTTTTTCAGCCGGAAAGGGTTTCAAAAATGACAGGAATTTTAATCGGAGAAAGGATAACCGATGAGGGGATGGCTATCCTGATGACCCATCCCGAAGGTCTATTCAAAGGAGCTCCATCTTCCTCGAGGGTTGTTGCTTTTCTGAATAAGGTGGATATTCCGGAGGGTGTAAAAATGGGGAAAGGCATTTCACAAAAAATATTTGAGAAAAGACACCGGCAGATCGAAAGGATCGTGTTGGGACAGTTAAAAAAAGAGTCCCCTGTGGCAGAAGTGATTTTTATATCGTAAGAATGATTTTTGGGAAATATCTTTCGTAGGAGAAATAATATGAGATATCGGGAGATTTATTTTATCGGGATTATTTTTTTCTTTGGGTTAGTATCCGTGAGTTATGCGGAAGACTTTTCGCTACAATACTTTTTAACAAAAGTCTCCTCCAAGAAGATTGAGCTTTCCAAGAAAGAGATCGCGGAGTTGTTCGGTCAGTTGGAAGGAGTTATCCAGCAGGCTCAAAAGATTCGAACAAAATTGATTCAGGCCATTCAGACAGGAGAGACGGATGTCCGATACCAGGAGGGGAAATTTTGGATCTCGAAACTGGAAGGGGATAAAGATTCAATTGATATGGCACTCCAACAGATTAAATTATTGAGAAGTAAATCAACCCACCTCCTTGCTTCGATCAAACTTTATAAATCTTTAAAAGACCTCTCATCAAATTTTAATGCCTATAACAATCTGGCTCCTTTCTCCGCTTTGGTAGGAGATTTAGCGCCCGAGATAGAGCTATGGGTTGACCCGGTTATCTATAAACTCTATCTCCTCCCCCTCGCACAGGCCAAGGACGTAGAGGCGAAGGTTCCCCAGAAAGAAAAGAAGCCGGCATCCAAGGAGAAGAAACCCCCAACCACTCAGAAAAAGTCCGGGTCAAAAGAGAAGAAGCCATAATTCTTGAAAGTCTTAACTTCGTAGTTTAAAATCCGGTTGAAAGGATTGAAGGACATCGTTATGGCTGATATCTATTATGAGATTGTGAAAGTCCTTAAAAATAAAGATAAAGCGGTTTTAGCCACATTGGTTGCTCGCATCGGGTCTGCGCCCAGGGCGATCGGCGCGAAATATCTGATCAGAAGTGACGGCACCTCTTCCGGGTCCATCGGGGGGGGGTGTGTTGAAGCAGAGGTCTGGCAAGAGGCTCAGAGCGTAATGGAGAAAGGGGAAAGGAAAATTCTTCATTTCGACTTAACGCCTGAGCTGTTAGCTGAGGGGGGGCTCATCTGCGGAGGGAATATTAATATTTTTTTGGAACTCCTTGAAGAAGAATTTTTAACGATCTATCAGGAAGCGGCAAAAATTAGACAATCAGGGGGATCAGCCATCCTGGCAACCCTGGTCTCCATGGATAAACCTCTTCCCAAGGGGGAGGGTTCAAAGGTATTAATGAAGACCTCTGGAGAAAAGGTTGGTTTTTTAATGGATGGAGCGGAATTGGAGAAGTTGATTTTGAGAGAAGGGGAGGAATTATTAAAAGAAAATAAACTTAAGGTAATAGCGTTAAGCTCTAAAGATAGAAAAATGGAAATACTTCTGGAGCCTATTTTTTCTGAGCCGACGGTCTATATTTTTGGGGGAGGGCATGTTTCTGAACAGCTTGCCCCCCTTGCCAAGAAGGTCCACTTTAAGGTGGTGATCATTGATGACCGGGAGATGTTTGCAAATCGGTCACGTTTTCCCGAGGCGGATGAAATTATCGTTTCAGAGTTTGAGAGTTGTTTCAGTCAACTCAATATTGGTGAAACCTCTTACATCGTCATTGTCACCCGGGGTCACCTTTACGATGGGTTCGTGCTGAAGCAAGCAGTTAAAACCAAAGCTCATTATATTGGAATGATCGGTTCCAAGAAGAAGATTCGGACCCTCTATCAAAATTTGATAGAAGAGGGCATGGAGAACGATGTTTTGGCTCGGGTCCATGCGCCCATTGGAATTGACATCAATTCAGAAACTCCCGAAGAGATCGCTGTCAGCATCGTGGCGGAGCTGATTAAAGTGAGAGGGGAATCTCCATCCTAAATCCCCTTTATGATCGTCTCGTATCAAGGACCCCCCGCATCTCCCCGCCCGAATGGCTTCAGATTTTTAGCCTTTTCCATTGGGAGAGGGGTTCTCTTTATAGGAAAGCCATTCATCCAAAGCGTCTTTTTTAAATCTCCAGCTTCCCCCCACCTTCCGACCGGGAATATCCCCGTTTTTAGCCAGGCGGTAGATGGTTCGGACATGAACACTCAAATATTCTGCTGCCTCGCGAGGCGTCATAATTTCTTTCATAAATTCGCTCCTGTTTAAAAGGTATCTCCACAAGTTATTTATCTGTCCAGCACCTCTCTCACCTTGTATGACAGCATTTTAGGCGAGAAAGGTTTCTGCAAGAAGTGGGTGCCTGGTTCGAGCACCCCATGGTGGACAACGGCGTTACCCGTATAACCCGAAGTATAGAGGACTTTGATACCAGGGATGAGGAGTTTAATCTTTTCAGATAATTCTTTCCCGCCCATCTGAGGCATGACTACATCCGTCAACAAAAGAGGGATTTTTTCTCCACTATGTTTTCTCGCTTCATGTAAGGCTTCTTCTCCGTTGGCGGCCTCAAGGACCTTATACCCCTGCTGAATCAAAATGCGATGTGCCAGACCTCGGACCAATGGATCATCTTCGACTAAAAGCACCGTTTCATTTCCTCTGGGCAAAAAATCGATTTTCTCTTGCTTGAGAACGGTATCTAACTTTTCTTCGACTCTTGGGAAGTAAACCTTGAATGTTGTTCCGTAATCCGGTTCGCTGTAAATGCAGATATTTCCTTCACTCTGTTTTACAATCCCATACACCGTGGATAATCCCAAACCCGTCCCTTTCCCCTTTTCCTTGGTCGTAAAAAAAGGTTCAAAAACTTTGTCTTTCATCCCGAAGGGTATTCCGACTCCCGTATCGCCAAACGATAGACACACATAAGGGCCGGGCCTCACGCCAATATGAGTCAAGGCATATTCCTTGTCCAATTCAATATTGGCGGTCTCAATGGTAAGTTTTCCTCCTGAAGGCATGGCATCTCTGGCGTTTGCGGCTAAGTTGAGGATTATTTGCTCGAATTGTCCGGGATCGATCTTTACTCTCCCCAAATCCTCAGCCAATAGAGTTACCAGTTCAATATCCTCACCGATGATCCGGCGCAACATCTTGTCCAGATCTTTTAAGAGAGTATTGATATCCAGTACTTTAGGATCCAGGATCTGACGACGACTGAAGGCGAGAAGCTGTCGGGTAAGGTCTGCTGCTCGTTGTGTCGCTTTATGAATTTCTTGAATGTTTCCCCACAAAGGGTCGCTTTCTTTAAGGTCGAGCAGGGAAAGTTGACTGTAACCTTTGATGACCGTAAGGAGGTTGTTGAAATCATGAGCGACGCCTCCTGCTAATTGACCGATGGCCTCCATTTTCTGGGAATGACGAAGTTGTTCTTCGAGAACCATCATTTCTTCTTCCGCGCGTTTCCGGTCTGAGATATCTTCACAGGCCACCAAATTTTCACCTGTCTCTAATTGGACAGGAATAAAGTTGATGATTTTTTCTGTTCCATTTTTGCAGGTCACTGTGAAGGTGCGAGATCTTTTTTCTCCCCTCCTGAAACTCTTTAAATCATTGAGCCAAGATGAGATGATATCATGTCTGTAAGTGGGGTTCGGGTAGGCTTTCCTAAACCAGGTTTTTCCGTTTGGGAGGTCGTTTAAATCGTATCCAAATAATTCTGTGAATTTGGGATTGATGTATTTAAAGTCGCCCTCTTGATCAATCATCACCATTCCGAAAGGTGCTTGTTCGGATAGAGTTTGGAATCTTTGTTTTTCGGAGTTTAAGGCCTCTTCTGCCCGTTTCCGCTCAGTGATATCGCGGGCAATCCCTCGAAAACCGATTGGCTGTCCGTTTGAATCTTTTATGAGAGAGATCGAAGCCTCGCCGAAAAGTTTCGTCCCGTCTTTTCTAAACACCTCCCAGGCAAACCCTTTCATGGGTTCCCTTGTTTTGTAGACCGTATTAAAGGCTTCAAATAATTTTTTTCGGTTCTCAGGGTCCGTGTATTGTTGATTATTCATGCCGATCATTTCATCTCTGGAGTAACCCAGCATTCGGCATAAGGAATCATTGAAGAAGGTAAAATTCCCGGGAAGATCAACTTCATAGTAGCCGTCTTCAATATTTTCAAGAATGGTTCGATATCGTTCTTCCGATTGCCTCAGCGCTTCCTCAGTAACCGACCGTGTTCTTTTTCGGTTTGTTAAATTAAAATTTATTTTCTTTCTCTTAAAATTTTGAGATGCCATAATTGTTTTCCCTTCCAATACCAATTTCATTTTAATTAAACTATTGATAAGGAATTCATAAAAACTCCAACCGCGTGTCATTGCGAGGAGCGTAGCGGTTGCGAGGCAAAGCCGAAGCAAATCCGGAGATTCCTCGCTTCGTTCGGAACAGGCTCCGCAATCCCATGAAATTAAGCACTTACAAAATACGAGACTGATTCGCTTTGCTCGCAACCACCACTTTAGGGACTTTTTACAAGACCATTAACTATTGAGATAAAAAAATCCCCAAAAAGTCGAAAAAGCAAGTTTTATTCCAAAATGCTCCAAATTTTCATAAGGAGTTTGGGTTCCACTTCTAATTATTAGTTATCTATAAAGAATTCGATTTAAAAGAAAATGCAAAAGAGTATTAAATGGGAGGGGTTAATAATTTAAAAAAGGACAAATTAAGAAAATATTACACAAAAAATGCCAAATTTGAACAAAACAAGATAATATCGGAACATTGGGATACTGGCTCTCTGCTTTTAAAACCAAAATTCCATCATTCCAATAATCCACTTCTATCCTTTTTCTTTTAAGGCTGCCAATACCTTTTCTGGGGTGATGGGAAGATCCTTAATCCTCACCCCGACGGCGTCATAAATCGCATTGGCAACGGCAGGGGCTGTCGGAACCAGACCCGGTTCACCAATTCCTTTTGCACCGAAAGGTCCAAATGGATCGTTCGTTTCAACCACAATGGTCTCGAAATTGGGGACATCCTTGGCGGTGAGCATTTTATAGTCAAGGAAGTTCGGATTCATCACCTTTCCATTTTGCAAAATCAACCTTTCGGTCAAGGCATAGCCGATTCCCTGGGTGGCTCCGCCATAGACCTGACCTTCGAGTAGCATTGGGTTAATGGCTTTTCCAACATCGTGAGCAGCAATATATCTAAGAATCTTTACCTGACCGGTTTCCTTATCCACCTCCACCTCAACACCGTGTGTCCCATAGGCATAGGTGACGGAGAGATTTCCTTTAAATTCTCTATCCAAATTCTCATTGTTCGGATCATAGAAATATTCCGCCATCACCATGCTCCCGCCAGCAGTGTAGTGGGCCGCTCTCAATACTTTTCCCAAAGGGGATTTCTTTTCAGGGTCTTTCTTCGAATAGATGGTTCGATCCCGAATATCTAAATTCTCAGGACTTTCACCCAACGATTTGGCGGCTACCTCAAGAAGTTGGTCCTTCACTTTTTTTGCTGCGCCCTTTGCAGAATTCCCCGCCACAAAGGTCGTTCGACTGGCATGGGCTCCAACGTCCCAGGGACAAATATCCGTATCCGTATGGGTGACCACCACATCTTCCACTCTGACCCCAAGCTCTTCAGCGACAATTTGAGCGATAACCGTATCCGCCCCCTGTCCCATATCTGTGGCCCCGGTGAAGACATTAACGGTTCCAAAGTCATCCATCTTAATGATTGTTCCGCATCCATCCGATTTATAAACTCGGGCGCCTCCGCCGACATGGATGAGGGAAGCCATCCCTATCCCTCTCCCATCTCTCCTCCCTCGATTCTGACGCCAATCGAGCTTCTGAGCCACTTCATCAATGCATTCTCTTAATCCACAGGATTGAATCTTAAAATTCTGAGGGGTTATCTCGCCCGGGGCATTGGCATTTTTAAGCCTGAGGTCAAGAGGGTCTATTCCTGCCATCTCCGCAAGAATATCAAGCTGAGAATCGATGGCAAATGTGGCTTGGGGATTCCCATATCCTCTCATCGCTTGAGAGTAAGTATTATTCGTATAAACACATTTCGCAATATAACGAACATGGGGGACCTTATAAAGAGAGGAAATGGGCATCATCATGACCGAAGGGGTCGTTGCTCCCCACGACGTATAGGCCCCGTTATCGAGGGTCATCCTGATGTCGCGAAAGGTGAGCATCCCCTCTTTGGTGCAGCCCTGAGCAATATCGATGATGGCAGGTTGTCTGGGCGAGGTGGCAAAAAACTCCTCTTCACGGCTGAAGACTATTTTAACAGGTTTCCGGGTTTTATAAGACAATAAGATGGCAATGTATTCGAAAGCATAGGTGTCGAGTTTACTTCCAAATCCGCCGCCGATCATTGTCTTAATCACTCGAACCTTCTTTCCCTTCAATCCCATCGTAGCCAGGGCGTCCGTGAAGTCCCTCTGCTCCAGAGAAGGGATTTGGGTAATGCTGTATACGGTGAGATTATTTTTTAGATCGAACTGAGCGAGACATCCGCTCGTCCCCATGCAACAATGAGTCACCCAGGTGACTTTGAAGCGATCTTCCGCCACATAAGCAGAATTTTTTCTTGCCTCCTCCACATCTCCCGCAATCAGTCTCCATGGAAGGTTGAGAACATTGGTCGGTTTTTTCTCCTTCCCTCCGACATGCTCTTCATGGATGAGAGGGGCTCCTTCCTTCATGGCTTCTTCCGGGTCGAATACGGCAGGGAGGATTTCATAGTCGACTTTGATCAGATCGAGCGCCTCTTCAGCGATATCAGGATCTGTGGCCGCAACGGCGGCGATTTCATCACGGAGAGAGCAGACTTTATTGGCTTTGAGAGGGACATTGTCTTTATAAACTCCGAATTTGATGGGGGGGGTATTGTAACCGGTCAAAACAGCCTTTACCCCAGGAAGTTTTTCTGCCTGAGAGGTATCGATACTTTTTATCTTTGCATGAGGATGGGAACTGTAGAGAATCTTTCCATAAAGCATCCCTGGTATTTTTAAGTCATGAATATAGACCGCCTTGCCTGTTACTTTTTCCTCTGCATCCATCTTGGGAATTCGTTTTCCAACGTTGATAAACTCTTCCATGGCAACCTCCCTTTTCTAATTACCAATCGCCAATTTTCCAATTAAGAAGATTTGTCAGCAATTGAAGAAAATATTTTCTTTAATTCAAGCGCTTCCTCTAACAATTTGCCAATATTTTCTTTAAAATCCGGGTTTGCTTCGTTTAATAGTTCTATCCAATAATGAGTCTCTTTAGATTCTCTTGTTATTGTCCGCTGGCTGCTTTAATCGCCTGAATAATCTGGATGTAACCCGTACAGCGACATAAATTGCCGGCAATGCCGTGACGAATCTCTTCCTCCGTGGGTTTTGGACTCTCATCCAGGAGGGCCTTCGCAGAGAGGACCATCCCCGGTGTGCAAAAACCGCATTGAACCGCTCCGTATTCGATGAATGCCTTTTGGATGGGATGGAGATTCCCTTGCGCATCCGTCAACCCCTCGATGGTCATCACGTTCTTTCCATCTACCTCCATGGCGGGGAAGATGCAGGAATTAATTGTCTTTCCGTCTAACAGGACAGTGCAGGCGCCACATTCACCCATGCCGCACCCTTCTTTTGTTCCCGTCAATTCCATTTTATCTCTCAGTAATTGCAAAAGGGTGAGATGGGGTTCGATCTCCACTGATACGGGTTCTCCGTTCAAATTAAAAGTGACGGTCTGTTTCATCGCTATTTTCTCCTTTTTGGCTCAATATTACCCTGTCATTGCGAGAAGCGGAGCGACGAATCAATCTCAATTTGAGATTCCTTCGCTCCCTGCCTACCGGCAGGCAGGCGCTCGGAATGACAATCATTAATATTACCACAACCTTTCCGGAAATACCGTTTCCTCAGGCTGAATGACTCTTTCAATCGATTTCATTACCATCCGTTTTACCAAAACCTTGATCATATCTCTGCGGTACCAGGCTTCCCCTCGGATGCTGTCCCGGGGCTGAGCTTCTTTGACGGCGGTCTCCGCTGCTTCCTCCAAGAGTTCATCGCTCAAATTTTTACCTCTCAAAAGGGCTTCTGCCTTGATTGCCCTGATGGGGGTTGGGGCGGCGACTCCCAAGGCAATTCTGACTTCCTTGCAGACAATTTGATCTTCTTCCATTTTATGGAGAATGGAAGAAATAGGGGAGGTGGTGCAAAGCATATCTGAGCAAGAAACTTTGTTTTTATCCAGGGAAATCAGAACAGAAACTCCTAAAATGGGAAGATCTAAGGCCAGGCGTCTCTGAAGTTTATAGTAAGCAGATCCCGTATTGGGTAAAGGTTTGGGAATGATTAATTCTTTAATTAACTCCCCTGTCCTCAATACTGTTTCCCCGGGACCTTTAAAAAACTTCTCGATGGGAATGGTGCTTTTTTCTTTAGGACCGATGATCTTGATCTGAGTTCCAAAGACCAGGAGGGGAGTGGCTGTGTCTGCAGAAGGGGCGGCTGTGCAGATATTCCCGCCGATGGTGGCTACATTTCGGATCTGAATGGAGCCCAGCCAACCCACCGCATCAGCCAATGCAGAGAAATCCTTTTTGATCAATTCGGACATCTCAATCATCCGATGAGTCACCATCGGCCCGATGCTCAAGGATCCATTGAATTTAATTTGACCCAGACCTGGAATTCCCTGCAAAGAGATCAGGACCTCAGGAGCCATTGTTTTCTGCTTGATCATAACGATGATATCCGTCCCCCCCGCAATCCATTTTGCCTTCTCACCGTGTTTGGTAAAAAGAGTGAGCGCTTCCTCGAGGGTCCTTGGCTTAAAATACTCAAACTTTTTCATAGAAACCTCCAAATTACTTTACCAGACTGGGTAAAAAGAGGACAATTTTCGGAAAAAATATCATGACTGCCATGGTCATCGCATAAGCTGGAAGAAACCAAAAGACACCTTTAAAAACAGTTGAAAGAGGGATATCCTCGGACATTCCGGAGACGACATAAGCACATATTCCAACCGGAGGGGTGATCGCTCCCATCGTGGTGACCACCGTGAGGATACAGCCAAACCATACCGGATCGTAGCCCAATTGCATGGCCATGGGAAAGAAAATAGGAATAGAAATCAGAAGAAATCCGAGCGCGTCCATCACCATTCCTGCAATTCCATAAATGATCAAAATGAAAATCATAATCATGTAAGGAGGCACATGAAGCGTTGAAACAAAATCGACCGCAATGAATGGAAGCCTGCTGATGGTGAGGAATCGACCGAAGATGACGGCTCCCCAGATAATCACAATCACCATGCAGGTGACTTTCAATGCATCCACAATCGCAGAAACGAATCCTTTCCATTTAAGCTTTCTCCTGATCGGCCCGGCGATGATAAGCGCGAAAAAGGCACCCGCTGCCCCTGCCTCGGTAGGGGTATAAGCCCCTGTATAAAGCCCCCCCATAACCAAGCCAAAGAGGATGATCATCTCGGTGGCCCCGGGAATAGACTTTATTTTTTCGAAGATTGTTGCTTTCTCTCCTCCCGGACCCCAATCCGGATGTTTTACACAAAGGAGATAAATCGTCAGGCAGAAGAGAACTGTCATGAAGATTCCGGGGAGGGTAGAACCCCAGAATAGCTTGCCAATCGATTGCCCGGTCTGGATTCCATAGACAATAAGCACCACACTCGGTGGGATAACGACTCCCAGGGTTGAGCCGCATGCAATGGATCCGGAAGAAAGAGCCTTGTTATAATTATATTTTTTCATCTCCGGCAGGGCGACGGTCGTCATGGTCGCCGCCGTAGCGTTATTGGAGCCACAAATGGCTGCGAATCCTGCACAGGCCATCACCGTTGCCATGGCAATGCCCCCCCGGGTCCGGCCAAACCACTTATGAGCGGTGTTATAAAGGTTCTTATTCACTCCGGAATGGAAACAGATGGTTCCCATCAGGATGAAGAGGGGAATAACGGTAAGACTGTAAGATGAAAAATTTGACCATGTTTCGGTTCCCATCATAGAGAGAGCGGAATTCAACCCGGTCACATACCATAAGCCCCCGAAACCCACAACCGCCATTGAGAAACCTACCGGCATCTTCAGGACGATCATTACAAAGAGAAGGATAATGATACCGATAATCCCGATCATTTACTTTTCCCTTTCTCAGGAGTAAGTGATTTCAGAAAGTCGATAAAGAGAACAAAGGCAAGGAGCAAACAGCAGAGGGCGACTAAATAAACGAAAGGGTGGTAAATGATTCTTAATGTCTCTGACGTTTCACCACGTTTCCAAATAGTGGTTGCAAACACAGCGGTTTGCCAGGTGACCAGAACAAAAAAGATTGTGCAGATAAATGAGCTGATTATATTCATCACCCGTTGTGTTCGTTTTGAATAATGGATGGCCAGAATATCCACAGCAATATGACTTCTGGTCATCTGGCTATAGCCCAATGCAAAGGCGACCGTCATGGCTCCAAAGAACCCAACCAGTTCATAAGCCCCTTTAAGAGGAGATCCCAGAGGCCGCAAAAGCATATTGGCACAGGCGATGCCTATCATGAGTAATAGGGCAAACCCTCCCACCCAGACGAACCATTTGCTCAGGACATTGCTGATTTTTTCCAGCGTTCCTATCACGGGTGACTCCTTCATTTCATCCCCTCAATCCCCCTTCCAAGAAGGGGAATTGANNNNGGCAATCCCTTCGCTTCATAATCCTTGAGATACTTATCCATCATTGGGTTCAGGAGGGCATACCACTTGGCAAGTTCCTCTTTGGGAAGAGTGTACATCTGGAAATCTTTATAGGTTTCCTTGGACCATTTCAGCGAATTATTGACGTGATTGTCCACATACTGGCCGGTCCAGATGGCTTGCTCTCTTCGGAGGTCATCAATTTCCTTTTTTACATCATTCGGCAGAGAATTCCATTTTGCCTGGTTCATGACCACGGCGAAGGAGACGACAAAGAGGTTAACATTACTTGTCACATGGCGGCAGTATTCAGCATATTTGAAATCCTTCAATACCTCCATGGAGGAGACGTTTCCTTTAATAACCCCTTTTTGAAGGGCTTCGGGTACGTCGGATTGCGGCATGGCTACGGGGGCGGCTCCAAGAAGCCCGAGAATCTTTGCACCCGTACCAGAGGCTCTCAGTTCATAGCCTTTGATATCGGCCAGGCTGCGGACCGCTTTCATGGACATGATATTTGCCGGGGGACAGGTGAACATCGTGATGACCTTCACCTTTTCGAATTCTTTGGGTTTATATTTATCCACCAGATCATAGAGAGAAACGCTTGCCACTGTCGCATTGGGCCATCCGAGAGGAAGGTCAAC
>DCUS01000108.1:1619-8321 GCA_002327885.1 Syntrophaceae bacterium UBA2208 | reverse complement strand
TAGGTATCCACTTTTACCTTTCCGGCAGTCCTCTTCTCGATTTCCGTTTTCCACCTTTCCATCTGGACACAGGGAAAGGTGGGGGCGGGTGGGAAATTTGCATAACTCAGTTTGATTTGTGCCTGGGCAGGGATAGCCCAAAAACTGGCCCCCAATAAGAGGGCGCCTACTAATCCTACGGCCATTATGAATGTACTCTTTCGTCTCATTTTCTGTAGTCCTCCTTTTTGTTTTTAAAATGACTAAATTTAGCGTATACTGTATACAATATATTTCCTTCCGTCAAGTTATTTTAAGTTCCATCACCTCCTCTGGTAAAAGATTAAATTCCCCGATTATCAAAAACTCGCTTGCTCTTTCGCTCCGATCTAGGAAGAGTCCCATAATCAACCATCACTACTTTCCCGCTGACCAGAATCTGTTTTTTAATCGTTTCTTCAATCGAATTGGTTAATGCCGGATCTTCTTCTGGTTTGCCACTCTCCACCCTTTCCACCTTGATCGTCATATAGTCCTTCCCATCCTCTTTTCGGTCGAGGTGGATCTGGTATTCGCTCCCAACGCCATTTGTGCTGGATAGGATGTGATCAATCTGGCCGGGGTAGATGTTAACTGCCCTAATAATAAACATATCGTCCGAACGTCCCAGCAATCGGTCATGCATCGGGAGAATGGAACCGCAAGAGCACCGTTTTGGAATAAGTTTAGTCAGATCTCTGGTCCGGTAGCGGACCAAGGGGGCAGCTTCTTTCCGGAGAGTCGTAATCACCATTTCCCCGATCTCTCCCGATGGAACAGGTTGTAGTGTTTCAGGATCGAGAATTTCGAGAATGTAGTAGTCCGCCCAATAGTGAATGCCCTCATGGTAGATACAGTCCAGCCCTGTTCCCGGTCCATAAAGTTCTGTGAGTCCCGGGATATCGAAAACGTGCTCGACGCCAAGAAGTTCCTTCATCTTCTTTCTCTGGGCATCACTCGAACGCTCAGAACCCATGATCAGTTTTTTCAGGGCAATTTTATCCCTTAAGTGTCGTTTTTCGACTTCTTCTGCCATCAGGACACCCATTGAGGCAGTGCAACATAAGGCGGTGGATTGAAAATCTTCTAAGAACTGACATTGCATATCGATATTGCCCGGACCGATGGGAATCGCCATGGCTCCCAACCGTTCAACCCCTGCCTGAAAACCGACTCCAGCCGTCCACACCCCATACCCCACTGCAATCTGAACCCGGTCCTTTGTGGTCAACCCGGCCATTTCATAGCAACGGGCAAACATATTGGCCCAATCGTTAATGTCCTTCTGGGTGTAGCAAAGGACTTTTCTTTTTCCGGTCGTTCCGGAGGAGGCATGGATTCGTACAATCTTTTCAAAGGGGGAAGATCTTAGAGGGAAGGGATACCCCTCCTGAAGATCCTTAGAAGTGGTAAAGGGAAGTTTGGAAATATCTTTTAATGATTTGATATGCTTGGGTCTGACTTCAACCTCATTAAATCGTTTCCGGTAAAATTCGGAATTCTTATAGACATGATTGACGGTCCATTGAAGTCCCTCCAATTGAATTCGTTTTAATTCCCTCTCTGTTCTTATCTTTGGCATGAAGCTTTTTCCCATTTTTTCCGCCTCCTGATATCATCTAAAACATCGTATAAAAAAAAGAGAATAGAGTCAAGTGAAACTTATCACATTATCTCGAACCGACAAAATTGATCGCCTCTTGAGAGGCAGGATGACTCTTTCGATATGACAGTTATTTGGAAAATGGTTGAAGCCATTCCAGCCATGACGCCTCGAATGAAATGGCAGACCCCTGATGTTGAAGTCCCATAAGCCTCAGCAAAAGGGGAGTGAAAGACTTTAATAACCAATTTTTTCTCAACAGGATCGAATTTTTCAAGTTCAAACCTTCCCCAACCAATTTGAGACCCCATGCTGATCATAAACCGAACGATCTCTTCATCTGAAAAAGAATAAACTTCCTGGTATCTTTTTGAGGAAAGTGCACCTCCTGCAAATCCACTTTCGAATAGAATTTGATTGGCCTTTAGACCAATTTCCCTCTCGGAAGCTTTCTGAAATGAGATTAAAGTTTCAGGTCGGATGAGAAGGTAACGGACCTCCTTAAAAAAGAGGCCTCCTTTTTCTTGAACGAAATTGAGTTCTCTTAAAATCTCATTATCCATTCGTCTCTCCCCTCATTTAGATTTTTCAGTAACAAAATTTAATCCATTCCCCCTTTTTCCGATGATTTAAGAGGGGTTCCTTTTGAGCGAAGCGCTCTTTGCTGGGTGATGGATATGAGAGCCACCGATCCCACCACCAAGACTGCAGCGAATAGGATTCGGAATGTGAGAGGCTCTTCTGCTATGAAATAGCCGAGCAAAACAGCCACAATGGGATTCACATAAGCATAGGTAGAAACCAAGGGAGTGGGTGCAGTACGAAGAAGCCAGGTGTACGCAGTGAATCCGATCAGGGAACCAAAAACAATCAAATAGGTCAACCCCAGCCATGATTCCTGAGAGATCGATGCCCAACTCAACTGCCTCAGCTCTCCGCTGAGTATCCCGAGGAGGAGTAACCCCATCCCTCCTGCCAGCATTTCCATTCCGATTCCTAATAAGGGAGATGAAGGGAGTTTGGCCTGCCGGCTATAGAGTGAGCCGATGGACCAGAAAAAAGAGGCGAGGAGGATAACCAGAGCTCCGATCAGATCGATGTCTCCCTGATTGATGGATTGAAAAGGATGGATGAGAATCAAAATGCCAGAAAAACCTAACATCACCCCTAAAATAACCTTTGGGCCGGACTTTCGGCCACGGGGATGGAGTGTATCGATTAAAATCATCCACAGGGGTGCCGTTGCAACAAGCAATGCGGCGACCCCCGATACGACCCACTGTTCGGCCCAAACAACGCCCCCATTTCCTCCAACCAACAAAAAAATTCCAATGATCGATGCGGAGCGCCATTCCAGGCGGGTGGGTTTTGGATCTCCCCCAACGCGTCTCACAATATATAATAAAGAACCGGAAATAAGAAATCGTACGCTCGCCATAAGGAAGGGAGGCATGGTCTGCACAGCAAAGCGGATCGCTAAATAGGTGGATCCCCAAACCAGATAAACACTGATGATGGCAATCCAGATTTTTACTGAGGAAGGGGGATGGTGATTCATACCCTAAAATAACCCTTTTAATCCAATCTCTAACACAGAGAAGGTTGTCAAAATCCTTTCATGAAGAGGGCTTGACAACCCCAGCTGGCTGAAATATGATGATGAACACTTCGGGTAAGAATATAATGAAACCATTTTTATAAAGCAAGAACAATGGAGAGAAGGTAAAAAACGGGATTTATAAAATATCATTTTGCTCGAAAACCTGAAAGGAGGGCCATTGAAATGCGAAAGGTTTTTGTCAGTTCATTATTGATTTATTGTTTTATTGTTCTAAGCATTTTTTGTGTTTCTAACCTATCGGCGCAGCCCATGGAGCTAAAAGGGGTCTCCTTTTTGCCAAAAGATCATCGTCTCTGCGCAATGATTCAGGTATGGATCGATAAGGTGAATGCTGAACTCAAGGAATCCCTAAAAGTCACATGGCTTGGTGGGCCGGAGGTGATGCCACCCTTCGAGCAACCCGAGGCGGTTCGAAAGGGTATTTTTCAGATCGGTTTTTTACCGGCGGCATATTATACAGGGATCCTTCCCGAGGGGGATACCATCTCTCTCTCAAAGTACGATTTTAAGAAAGAGAGAGAGAAAGGGGGCGTCTGGGATTACTTTGTTGATCGACATAAGAAGATTAACATGATGCCCTTGGGAACCTGGTTATATGATCCTTTTTATCTTTATGTGAAAAAGGAGGTTAAAGGGATTGAAGATCTTAAGGGCCTGAAGATGAGAACCGCTGCGAAGTATGATAAAATGATGTTGAAGTTGGGAATGGTTCCTGTCACGGTCCAATTTGGCGAAACCTACACGGCTTTGCAGCGAGGCGTCGTAGAAGGGTTCGGATGGCCAACGATCGGGCCGAGAGAATGGGGATGGCTGGAATATGTCAAGAATGTTATCGATATCCCCTTTTATGCGAGGCAGAATACCTTTGTCCTCGTGAATCTGGATGTGTGGAACAAACTTCCCAAATCAGTTCAAGATAAATTGCTGAGCCTTACCGTCAAATATGAGACAGAGATGAAGGCCTATTTTGAAAGGGAGATAGACAAAGAGAAAAAAGAGATGGAAAAACTGGGCGTTAAAAGGATTCAGTTTCCGGTTGCGGATGCAAAAAAATATGTTGACACAGCCAATGATGCATTTTTAGAGGATCTTGAGAAAAAAGTCCCCGGAGAAGTAAAGACGTTAAAAAAACTCATGGGTTATTAGCAGTAAGAAAATTCGAAGTATGAAATCAGGAATTCGAAGCAATATTAAATGTTCTAAATTCAAATGACGTGACCTCAATAGATTGTCATTGCGAACCCTTCGCCATGTGTCACCCTGAGCGAAGCCCTGCACCACATAGTGTACGGGGCAAACCGAAGGATCTCGCTTTTTGGCTCAGGATAAACTCCGTGAAGCAATCTCATGAGATTGCTTCACGGAGTTTCGCTCCTCGCAATGACCAAGTTCGTTGCCCAAGATTTTAATTTGTTTCGGATTTTGATTTTCGATTTTTCAGCGTTTATTGCGAATGTGTTTATGGGGGATGCACTCTGCATCCCCCTCATTTTAAAGGATGGGTGAAAATGATCAATAGGTTTTTTGGAGCCCTGGAAAGCTTGGTGACGGGCTTCAATAAAATCCTTGTGTTGATTGCCTCCCTCATGATGGCCGGGCTTATGATGATCGTTTGTGTCGACCTGACATTGAGATATTTCTTCAATTCTCCATTGTTGTGGGGAACCGAGGTTACGGAAATATTGCTTCTCTATATTACTTTTCTTGGGATGGCATGGGTATTTAGAGAAAACGGCCACGTGGTGATTGATGTTTTCACCGGTCAGATCTCCGGAAGAAAGAAAAAGGTCTTTAATGGAATCAGTTATTTTTTAGTGGGGATTGTTGCTGCGGTACTGATTTATTATGGTTTTTATACTACCCTCGATCATTTTAGGCGGGGGGTTTTTAATCCGACGGTCATCGAAACCCCCATCGCCTTGATCATTATTGTCATCCCGATTGGTAGCCTCCCTCTGTTTTTGGAGGTGTTAATAAAGATCCGGAAATTATTTATCACTCAATAGCATAGAACATGACATTAAATAGTCGTATAGTTGTGTCGTCTTGCAGTCGCTCAGTCTATAAATTACAAGACGATGGGACTATGTGACCACAAGACTTTTTGGCATTATACCCTCTGCTCTCGATCCTAAGGGGCGCTGAATGGATTGGATCACCCTCTTCATCCTTATTCTTTTTTCTTTAATCTTCCTGTTCTTTTTAGGGGTTCCTGTTGCTTATTCTTTTCTCTTTATCAACATTCTTTTCGCATACATATTTTGGGGAGAGATGGGCCTGACACAATTGATCCTGAGCATCTTTCGCTCGATCAGTTCCTTTTCTCTCCTTCCCGTCCCACTTTTTCTCCTGATGGGAGAAATCATGTTTCTGTTCGGGATTGCTCAAAATATGATGGAGACCCTGGAGAAGTGGATGGGAAGGTTACCCGGAAGATTAGGCCTGTTGGCAGTGGCGGGTGGGGTTATATTTTCAACGCTATCCGGTTCTTCCATGGCCGGTTGCGCTATGCTCGGTCAGACCCTTTTGCCTGAAATGGAGAAGAAAGGGTATAAGCCACAAATGACCCTGGGTCCGATTATGGGTTGTGGGACACTTGCAGCCATGATCCCACCCAGCGCCCTGGGTGTGTTACTGGCCTGCCTCGCTCAGATTTCTGTGGGGGATTTTCTCCTTTCCATTGTTTTTCCGGGTCTATTAATGGGTGCTTTGTTTGGCATTTATATTGTCACCCGATGTATGTTACAACCTGAACTCGCCCCGCAATATGAGATGGAGAAGATTTCCATTCATGAGAAAATAGTTTTGAGCGTTAAATATCTTTTGCCTTTAGGTCTCGTTATCTTTGCTGTGATCGGTTTGATCATCTTCGGCGTGGCGACTCCCACGGAGTCAGCAGCTGTGGGCGCCCTGGTCTGTTTTATCCTTGCCTTTTTTTATAAAGGGTTCAGGGGTGAAATACTAAAGAAGTCTATCGTGAATAGTGTAAAAATTACTGTCATGATGTTCATGATTCTAAGCGGAGCGACTGCTTTTTCACAACTTCTTGCTTATATCGGGGCAAGCCAAAATCTTGTCAAGTTAGCCACTGAACTTCCCCTACCACCCATCGTTGTTTTAATCCTCATGCAATTTATTCTAATTCTCCTTGGAACATTCATGGAGCCCCTTTCCATCTTGATGGTGGCCTTACCCATCTATATGCCGATCATCAGGCATTTAGGGATTAATCCCTTGCCGTTTTGTTCGGTGCTTTTAATCAATATGGAAATGGCCACCATCTCCCCACCTGTTGGGTTAGTCCTTTATACGATGAAGGCCGTAGCTCCTCACCACAGCATGAGTGAAATTTATAAGGCAAGTATTCCCTTTGTGTTGATCGACATCATCGCTATGGTAATCATCATGATCTTCCCCGATATTGCATTGTTTTTACCATCCATTGCAAAGAGATGATAAA
>DCUS01000108.1:0-1552 GCA_002327885.1 Syntrophaceae bacterium UBA2208 | reverse complement strand
TTTCAGGTTCCCGCTCCAAGGGATTTCCGCAGCCTCCTCCGCCAGCGGCATCGATGGTCACGACATCACCCGGTTTGAGCTGTGTTAATCCGTAAGGATTTCCAGGTTCCCCATTTACCAGAAACTGAGCTCTGGCTCCCTGTTTACCATCAAAGAGCCCTTCTGGAGGGTGGATGTGTCTGCCTGCCTGGATTCCTAAATTCACAGGCGGAATCGGGGCATAATGATCAGAGGGCACTCTAAAGACTTCCCTTTGACCAAGGCCTCCTTTCATCCTGCCTGGACCGCCTGAATCAATGAGCAGCTCCCTTCTTTCAACAATCAGAGGCGTGTCACTTTCGAATATCTCAATCGGGGTATTAGCGCCATTGGCGGGGAAAATGTAGACATAATTGCCATCGCTGATGGAACTGGCTCCCATTCCGCCCCCGCGTATAATTACCGAATGCCATGGCCTCGCATCATTCCGTTTTCCATAAAATACATTCATCTGGGCAGGTGTGCCTCCGCTGGCCGCAATCACCTTGTCGGGCGCGACTCCGGAGAGGGCCCTGTAGATGATCTCTGTGATGAAATGCCCGATCACAAGCCGGGCTGCCACCGCTGCGGGAAATTTGCAGTTGACAACACTCCCCTCGGGGGCTTTCAGCTTGACGGGTCTTGCGCAACCATCATTATTAGGGATATCCGGACCGAACATGCTTTTCATGGCCATAAAGACATAAGCGTAAGTAAAGTTGAAAACAACATTGCCACCCCAATTCACCTGGGATGAGGATCCATCTAAGTCAACGGTAATGTCGCTTCCCTTGACCTCAACCGCCGCCTTAATCACCACATCCTGTTGTCCCTTCATCTGCTCTATTTTCCCCTCCGCTCGATAGATGCCATCGGGAATCTTTTCAATTTCCTCCCTCATGCTTTTCTCTGTGCGGCTGATAATTTGATCTGCCAGGTCATCCAGATTGTCTAAATTGTTTTCCCTTAACATCTGACAGATTTTCTCCGAGCAGATATGATTGGCCGCAATCTGGGAACGGATATCTCCGACCACCTCATCGGGTGTCCGGACATTCCAACGAATCATATCCATCACAGATTGGTTGAGCGCCCCTCCCTCGTAGAGCTTCACGAGAGGGATGAAAAGTCCTTCTTCAAAAACATCATGGTTGTCTGAAGAGACGCGACCCCCAATATCCGAATGATGAAATACGCAGGCAGTAAAAGCCACCACTTTGTTTTTATATAAAATGGGGCTCATGACACAGACGTCATTCAGGTGGCCTGCCAAGGCCCAGGGGTCATTGGTGATGAATATGTCTCCAGGTTTGTAGGTTTCCAAAGGAAGTTTGGTGACGAGATTTTTGATTCCCAAAGCCATGGCTCCCGATTGGCCGGGTGTGGCAAAGGACCCCTGGGCAAGCTCTCTCCCTTTTTGGTCGGTAAACATACAGGTGTAGTCGTGAGCATCCCTGAGAAGGCTTGAAAAGGCTGTCCGGGCCACCGCGCTGTCCGATTCGTCAACAATAGAGATCAATCTTCGCCAAAATAT
>DCUS01000143.1 GCA_002327885.1 Syntrophaceae bacterium UBA2208 | reverse complement strand
TGTTTAAGAAGCAGGTGGATGCGATCCGGGGGCGGATTCCAAAAATTAAAAATATTTTCTGGACCGGGGAGAGCCAAAGGAATTCCTTCTCGCCGGCGGGCGGGGGAAATTCCGTCGATACTAATTATGAGATAGCCCTGGAACAAGCCGATACCAATGTTTTCCCTGAGCCCCCCGTTAATGGGGAGGATATTGCCCAAATTTATTATACCAGTGGTACAACAGGCCGTCCCAAAGGAGTGATGCTCTCCCATAAAAATGGGATGACCCATGCCCTCGGCACCATTGCGGAAATTCATCTCACAGACCGTGATGTGTGGATTCATGTTGCGCCACTCTTCCATCTTGCAGACGCCTGGGCGACCTGGGCGGTCACATGGGTGGGTGGAACTCATGTTTTGGTCAGGGAGTTTGACGCAAAGGTGGTTCTGGAAACCATTCAGAGAGAAAAAGTCACTCTCACCAATCTTATCCCTACCATGCTCAATTTGATGGTCAATCATCCTGACGTGGAAAAATATGATTACAAAAGTTTGAGAGTTTTGTTAAGCGGGGGAGCACCCATTGCTCCGGAAGTTGTCCGAAAGATCGTCGATACCTTCAAGTGTGACTATATCCAGACCTATGGCATGACCGAAACCAGTCCCTATTTGACCCTCTCTCTTTTGAAAGACCATTTAAAAAAATTGTCCGGCAAGGAACAACTTCGATTCAAGTCAAAAACAGGAAGGGAATTTATCGGAGTCGCATTGAAAGTGGTGAATGAAAGGGGAGAAGAGATTAAAAAGGACGAAGAAGAGGTTGGAGAGATCATTGTCAAAGGCGATATTGTAACGAAAGGATATTGGAAGTTACCTGAAGAGACAGAGAAATCAATTAAGAACGGATGGCTTTACACCGGGGATATGGCCGTGATGGATGAGGAGGGTTATGTCACCATCGTGGATCGCAAGAAAGATATGATCCTCACGGGTGGAGAGAATGTTTATTCCACGGAAGTCGAAAATATCCTTTACATGCATCCGGCGATTTTAGAATGTGCAGTGATTGGAATCCCCGATCCAAAATGGGGTGAAGCGGTGAAGGGGATCGTGGTATTAAAGCCTGGACAGATAGCAACTGAACAAGACATCATTCAGTTCTGTAAGGGTAAGATGGCTCATTACAAGGCGCCCAAATCGATTGATTTCATTGAGGCCCTTCCCCGAACGGGTTCCGGAAAGATCCAGAAAAAGGGCATGAAGGATAAATACTGGGAAGGCTACGAAAAGAAAGTCCACTAATCTGATTGGTTAAAAGGGGAGTTCCATTGGGAGACAAAGAATTTTATTAGAAAATAAAGGAAAATTTAAATTTCATCCCACCACAATAAAATCATTTCTACTTATTAATCGGTCCATAATAATAACGACATTGTTTTATAAAACCCCTCCTTACCTCCCTTTGCCAGCTTTCGGCAGGGAAAAGATACCAAAGGGAGGGATTACCCCTCTTTGGCAAAAAGGGGGTAGGGGAGATTTTCAGATGATATGTATTTTCAATTATGGACTCCTTAGTAATATGATCTACCGTAGTTGAAATTATAAGTAGTCGTTAATATTAATGAAATCCGAAATTATCGAGAAATAACTTGAAAGAAAATAAAGTCTGAAAACAGCGATTCCGTAATTAAAGAATTAATAGCCAGCCCTCCATTGTGAAATCAATCAGTTAGAGCCGGAGCCTTCCTTGGAGCAAATTCGCATTTGAAAAAAGGCTTGACTTTTAATATTGATCTGTTATATTAATATATAACAGATAGGGAAGGAGGTGGTTGGATGAAACACCGGGGTCAATTCACTCGTTCGGAACGTTTCGCCCGATCCCGTCTGGCCAAGCTCGTCCATGAGCAGCCTTTTCTTTGTGGAAGCCTGGTCAGTCTGCATCGGGTCTGCGGCAAGGAGGGATGTAAATGTACCCAGGGAGAGCTTCATCCGGGACTTTGCATCGCCCTGAGAGTCGGAGAGAAACGAAAAATGATTTATGTACCGCAGGCGCTGGAAGCAACGGCTCGTCGATGGGTGGCCACCTATCAAGAGGCTTGGCAATTGATCGAGAAGATTTCTCAGGCATCTTTAGAGCGGTTCCTCAGGGGAAAGGAGAAGGTTCTGATCGGGGGCAAAAGGAGGCAGCGGCCATGATGTCACGGTTTTGTCGCTATGTCGAGAAGGTCTTTGATTTCGGTGACCGAGTCAGGAGGCTTCGGGATGGACGGCAGCGGCCGAGGATTCCGACCTCAGCGATTTGGACGAGTGCGTTTGCGATGTTTGCGATGCGCCGTGGCAGTCTCAATGCGATTGAATCGGAACTGCGGGTGCCCAAGCGACTGGATGGTCTGGTGGGTCCGGTCAAACCCAGCGCCGATCGAATCGGGGATGTGTTTTGTTTGATTGTGCCCGAGGATCTTCGGGCCATGCTCTGCGGGATCAACCATCGACTGGGTCGCAACAAGGTCTTTAACAAAGGGGGGCCGTGGCGGTTTGTGGCGCTCGATGGGCATGAATTTTTTTCCCTCTCGGAATCGGTGTTGTGAGGCCTGCTCCCAGCGAAAGGTCAAGGTTCATGGCCGAGAAGAGATTGAATATTACCACCGAGGCGTGGTCTGTCATTTGATCGGATTCGATCTCGCCCTCCCCCTGGATGTCGAGATGCTTCGGCCTGGGGAGGGCGAGATCATCGCGGCCAAACGGCTCTTAGAGCGTGTGCTTCTCCATTATGGACGGTTCTTTGATGCCGTCGTTGGAGATGCCCTGTACCTGGAAGCCCCGTTCTTTAACTTCTGTCTTTTTAAAATTTCTTCTCCTGCTAATATCCCGCTGATGGAAGCTTGCATCAATCCCCGCGTAATCCCTGCTCCATCACCGATCAGGAAGAGATTCTGGATGTCCGTTTCCAAGGCTGGTGAGATTTTTACCCGATTGGTATAGAACTTTACCTCCACCCCGTAAAGGAGAGTATGCCTGGAGAAGATGCCGGGAGTGATTCGATCCAATGCCTCGAGCATCTCGATGATGCTCTTCAAATGTCGATAGGGAAGGACAAAACTGAGGTCACCCGGGGTGGCTGAAATCAGAGTAGGTTGAGTGATGCATCGATTAATCCGATCTGGCGTGGATCGCCTTCCATCGAGCAGATCTCCCAATCTCTGAATGATCACACCATTCCCAAGAAGGTTAGCCAGTCTCGCAATATACTTGCCATAGCCGATGGGGTCGTTGAAGGGTTCGGTAAAGGTGTTGGAAACAAGGACGGCAAAATTGGTATTTTCAGTCCTTTTATTAGCATAGCTGTGGCCATTGACGGTGACGATCTCATCAATTGTTTCTGTAACCACTTCTCCGAAAGGATTCATACAAAAAGTCCGAACCTTGTCATCAAAGGTCTTGGAAACATAAATAAATTTTGCCTCATAGGCAATGTCTGTAAGTTTTTGAAGAATGGGGGCAGGGGCTTCCACACGAACTCCTATGTCGACCGGACTTGGTATAGAAGGGATTCCCAATCGCTGTACTTCGTTCTTGATCCATTGGGCTCCCACACGGCCCGGACCGCAAATCACGTAGTCCGCGTTCACCCGGATTCCATTCTCAGGCAATACCCCCATGACCTTTCCATTCTCAACAAGAATTTCTTTCACGGGGGTATTAAAGAAGACGTCCACTTTTTTCTCCAGGGCATTTCGGATCTTCTTCAAGAGAGGCGCACAGTTTTCAGTTCCCAGATGTCTGATTTCCATGGGAATGAATTCTAATTCTGCCAGTTTCGCTTCCTGGTACAGGTCTTCAGTTTTACCAGAGGATTGACCGAAGACCTCTTTCGGGGCACCGAATGAGAGATAGATCTCATCAGCATTTCTGAGGAGGTTCACCAATTGGTTCTGGGGAATAAAGTCGCCTAAGAATCCACCTATCTTTGGTGAAAGAGTCAGCTTCCCATCACTGAAGGCACCTGCTCCTCCCCAGCCACACAGGAGTTCCATTCCCCTCCCTCTTTTCCTCTCATGGATATCCTTTCCTTTCTCAAAAATCACTATATCTTTCATGCCACCCTTCGATAAGGTGAGAGCGGCAAAGATGGCTGATGGACCGGCTCCAACAATCGCCACTTGATATTGCTTTTTCATCATTCCCTATTACCCATTCTTGCTTTGATTCGGTTATTCTCTTATTCTATTCTTATATATCTAATTAGAGAATTTCAATAGAATTCTGTTGACCGCAACATACCAAAAGAAGAAGTTAATGTGTTATCCTTAGTTGATTGACCCGTGAATTGAAAATATCTTTTCCAACTAAATCTTTAAATGTTAAACTCTTGTTTAGGTGGATACAGGTTTCAACGGCTCAACGGATTCTCAACAGGTTTTTTTATAAAACAAAAGAAAGGAGTTAAACATGGGGGCGAAGAAGATTTTGATGATCGTTGGGGATTTTGTAGAGGATTATGAGGTGATGGTGCCTTTTCAGGCATTGCTGATGGTCGGTCACACCGTTCATGCCGTTTGTCCCGGGAAGAAGTCAGGGGAAAGGGTTCGCACGGCGATCCATGATTTCGAGGGAGATCAGACCTACAGCGAGAAACCAGGCCACAACTTCACACTGAACGCAACCTTTGATGAAGTCAAGGCAGAAACTTATGATGCCCTGGTGATCCCTGGTGGACGAGCGCCCGAATACATTCGTCTGAACGAGAAAGTGCTTGAAACGGTGCGTCACTTTGCCACGGCAAATAAGCCCATTGCAGCCATTTGCCATGGCGCGCAAGTGTTAGCAGCCGCAGGAGTGATTGGGGGCAAGTCATGCTCAGCTTATCCGGCGGTGGGACCTGATGTGAAAATTGCGGGCGGCAAGTACGTCGACATACCCGTGGATAAGGCTCATGTGGATGGCAATCTCGTCACCGCACCTGCCTGGCCAGCTCATCCTGAGTGGCTGGCGAAGTTTTTGAAAGTATTGGGGACGAAGATTGAGCCCTAAGAAATGATGATATAATCTGGTGTGGTTATGAAAAAGATGAATCAGGGTAACCCTCGATTGATGAGTCTTGTATTGCTCATGCTAAGCTTGATCCTATGGTTTGGGTGTTCCTCCAATAAAGCGCTCAAATCTGGAGTTGCCTATACGTGCGATGATAGGAAGAGTTTCGTGGTAGAGCTTTACGAGAACGTCGATATTGCCTTTCTCACAGTGCCCGGAAAGAGATTTTATTTGCATCGGATGCCTTCTGAATCCGGCACGAAATATAGTGATGGGGATGCGACACTCTGGATCCGAGGACAAACGGCCTCTGTCGAGATTAGAGGTCGAACTGAATTTAAGAATTGTTTAGCCAAACCCAAGTAATTTTTTATGATGGGGATGGCAATCTTGCGGGGAGGCAGGGCAGGTTCAAAACATGAAGTGGTCTATTAGGAATGGGTCAGGGTGAGGAGGACCGGACTGAAAGTGAAGTTCAGCATTATCTTCCGAAGAGGCGTTTGGTCGAAAAGTCCGGATCGCTCGTCAAATTTACCCCCAACTTTCGCAGGCCGGCTTCGTCTCCGGGAGTCGGCATGTGAGTCATATGAACCTCACAGCCTGTTAGTTCTTTAAGATTTTCAACTGCCATTTGTGCCGCCGGGTTCATGATCGCACTGATACTGAGGGCAATGAGAGTTTCTTCCAG
>DCUS01000242.1 GCA_002327885.1 Syntrophaceae bacterium UBA2208 | reverse complement strand
AATCGTTTTACCAATGGGGATGGCCCCGCTGTCCGCAGCCATGATCGCACATTCGATCGCCACCTTCATTCCCACACCAAAAAGGCATCTTAAAGATTCTGCGAGAACTTCGGTATGTGAAACTCCCGAAAATTTGTTGCTGATGGAGCGCTCCAGTCCCGAAAGGATATGGCTCTGCTTCACCACCTTGCAGCCCATGGATTCCAGTTCCTTGAGAATCTCTAAATTAAACTTCCAGACGCCGGGGGCGGAGTACCCAGGATGAGAGCTTACTATGACAAGGCTGGTTTCACGGGCCATCCTCCTGGCAAATTTAAGGCCTGTTTCTCCGCGAGAGCTTGCCACGACCACACTCTTGATATCTCCTTCCTTTAATCGCTTATCTACAATTTCTACGATATCAGCGGTGTTTTCATGACCTGCCTGACCAAAATAGTATATTGACCGTTCAATCCCCTTCATAAATAACCTCCTTCAGAAAAATTGAGATGATCCAAAACTTCAAGGATTAAAAATATTTGGAGAAAGCTCAATTGTCAAACAAAAAATTGGATTTGTCATTTCTGGTCTCTTTTATTGCCGAGAGCCATAAATAGGTGCCATGAAGAATGATTTTACCGCCCACTCGCCCCGAAAAGATGGGGCTCCTTCGAGACGCAGAGGACGCAGAGAAGGAGACTTTTATGGAAAATCGGTATCTTCCGATTTTCCATAAGTTTTCAGGCTTTCAGCCACTCATTAGCCTCAAGGGGGGCGAAAAGTTTTTTGTTTGTCGGTACCTCCCAACAAACAAAAAGTTCTTTTCTCTGCGATCTCTGTGCCTCTGTGGTGAAAGTAAACCATTTTATATTCTGCTTAATAATTTTTAAAATGAGAGAAATGGTTTTCCACAAAGTGGAAGAAGATTGGGTATGGAAAGAAAATAGATACACAGATGAATCAATTAAGTTGGGTCAATTCGATTTGAAGGCAATCAATTGGGCTCAAATGAAAATCATGGCATATTCCTTGCTTTATTTAAATTGAAACCTTTTTTTTGGAGAAATCAAAATGGGTATGAACAAAATGGAGACACACGGAGTTGTCTTAAGATCCAGATACGAAGCATTGAAGAAGAGATGGAGAACCCAGTTCATTCTAACACAAATCTTTTATGTTATTGTCATCGTCTCACTAACATTTTTCATATTTCAGGGTAAGGAGCCCTCAGAATCTTTGATCGTTGAAATGCAGGAACTTGATGAATTGAAGACCAAAGAGGCCATTTACTCGGTATTAAGGAACAAGGGCCTCAGCTTGAACCAGGGTCTTGATATTGCCGAAGTCACGATCCGGCAATCGAAGAAACTGGATCTTCCCATGTCCTTGATCCTGGCTGTCATGAAGAAGGAAAGTCTGTTCGTTCCCTATGCCGTCTCCTCCCAGAGTGCGATGGGTCTCATGCAGGTCCATCCCATCACATGGGGAGAATACGTGGAAAAGCTGAAACTCAATGTTTCAACCCATGCGGCTTTCGATCCGGTCATGAACATTATTGTGGCCACGCACATCCTCAAGGACCTTTACGATCATTACAAAAAAAGGATGAAACCCGGATCAGAGGTTTGGGAATCCACCTTGTCCGCGTATTATGCCGGAAAGACCTCCCTTGCCCAAACAGGAATCACCGGGTCCCATTCGAAGTACGTCGGGGATGTCAACAGCTTTAAGGAAGAATATGATAAAAAATTTCAGAATTAGATTACAGATACTCTGGCTATCTTTTCGCTTTGCCCTGCTCCGCTTGACCCTGAGCAGGATTCTCCACCGCCATCCCTGAAATCGGTCTCTTCTTCACGCCTGATAACCCATACCTGATGGAAGTATTCGTTTATCGCACTATCCCGGCAGATTTAAAAAACCGGGGTTGATAAAAACATAGGACACTCATTGGGGGAGGTCCTAATGTATAATTATTGAGCAGAGCATAAAATTGTTTGCTTTCACCGCAGAGGCGCAGAGGTCGCAGAGAAAAGAACTTTTTGTTTGTCGGGAGGCACCGACAAACAAAAAACTTTCCGATCCCCTTGGGGATAGTGAGTGGCCGAAACCCTGAAAACTTATGGGAAATCGGTATCTCCCGATTTCCCATAAAAGNNAAAATGAATCTTAATGTAGCCTATTTATTAAAATCGCATCTGAAAACCCCTTCCTGTGGACGGGGATGAAAGATGCGTCTGCTGAAAGCAGAAAAAATGAATCAGATGCTGAAACAAGTTCAGCATGACATGACAGTTTGGCTCTGGTCTTTTTGTCATCCCGAACTTGTTTCGGGATCTTGGTTTCGGGTTTTAGAATTTAGGTTTTAAAGCCCCACCTTGTAGGCGGGGTTCTTTACTGCTTTCGGTAATAAGTTTGAAGAAAAAATATTCTTGAATTTTAAGAAGGTTGATTCAATTGTCGGCAGGGAGTAAAATGGGGCATTGATAGGGTTCACGAATGAGATAAAACCCGCGGAGGAGTAACGAAAAAGGATGGGATGAAAGCACAGCATTTAGTGACAGGAGATTATCCGGCTCTTGAGCCTTCGTTTATCCAAGAAGTCAAAGCAGCAAGAAAGCAGGACCCTTTCAACCCTCTCCTGGTCCTCGTATCGTCGAAACTCCTCGGACTTCACCTTCGACGTCTCCTTGCGGAAAATGACATTCCACATTTTAACCTTCTATTTTTGACCTTAGAAGAGTTTGCAAGGGAAATAAGTGCCTCCCATTTTCTCGATCAGGGGAGAAAAGAACTTCCTTCGCATGCCGATGAACTGATCATTGGAAACATTGCAAAGTCCCTGGCCGGAGAAGATAAGGAATTTTATTTTCGTGACATTGCCGACCGCCCGGGTTTCCATAGGGCTATTCTTTCAACACTAAAAGATCTTAAAGATGCCTGCCTCCTGCCGGAGGAGATCGAGCGTCTTCTCCGGGAGACCAAAATATCAAAACAAGTTCATCTCCCGAAATTAAAGGACTTGCTTAAACTCTGGAAGGGTTATCAAGAGCAACTTGAAGGTCTCAAATGTTACGACGAATCGGACCTGATGATCTCTGCAAGTCAACGGGTGAAGGATTCGATATACTTGAGACAGACGCTTAAGATGCTGATTTATGGCTTTTACGACTTTAATGCCGCACAGAAACGATTACTCGAGGCCTGTTTTGTTGAGAAAGAGACCACCACCTTCCTTCCCTATGAACCCACCCATGCTTTCGAATTTGTAAAACAGGCCTTGAAGTGGCTCAAGGATCTAAAATTTAAAGAGAGTTGTATCGAGGGGTTAGCGCTCAAGACCCGATCGGCGTCTCTGGATCACCTCTGCCTCCACCTCTTCAATGACGGGAAGCCTTTAGAAAATTCTTCAAAGGAAATTCAGATCATTTCCGCCCCGGGCGAGCCAAGAGAGGTTCGTGAAGTGATCAGGGCGGTTCTTCAGTCATCGCAGAAAGAGGGAATCCCTTTCCATGAGACAGGAATTGTCCTCAGATCCCCCGAAGAATATTCCCGTCTTTTCAGGGAGGCTTTTGACAGTCTAAGAATCGAACCTTACCTCCGTGAAGGATTGCCTTGTATTGAGACCCGGGCAGGCCGGAGTTTAATGTTGCTTCTAAATATCACGAATCGGAATTTTTCACGGCAGTCTGTGATGGAATTCGCCACCTTCGCAAAAATACGGACTGACCGATTTTCTTCGGAAGAGGGTTTTGCCCTCAACCTGCCCCGATGGGATGCCATTTCCATTCAGGCGGGCATAGTGGAAGGTCAGGAGGAATGGGGAGAAAGACTCCGCAGACTTCGGGAGAGCTGGCTGAAGAAAGAGGAGTCTGACGAAGAGGAGGAAGGAAAGAAACGCTTCCACAGGGAAGATGTCATAGCCCTTGACCAGTTGATTCAATTCACTCAGAAGCTCTTTGTCTCCATCCGGCTTTTGGCCGGGGCAAACACCTGGCATGAAAAAGTGACCGCCTTGCTGAGCGCCTTTGATGGCTTTGTGGAGCAGGATGAAGAAGGCCTTCTTGTTAAGCAGGCGGTGAGGAGGCTGTCCGAACTCGATATGATTGGTATTCCGCCTTCCCCGGGAGATTTCGCTCGTCTGGTGGATGAGGTGTTGCAGGAAGAGATGATTCCCAACGGAAGGTTTCAGCGAAACGGGCCAACCGTTGTCAATTTAATGGCAGTCCGCGGAGTTCCCTTTAGAATGGTCATCGTTCCCGGCATGGTGGAAAAATCCTTCCCGCCTCTCATACGTCAGGATGCCATCCTGCTGGACCAGGAAAGAAAAATCCTCAACCGGTTTTTGAGCGGGAACGGGAAAGAGCCTTTGCCGTTGAAAGCCGAGAGAAGGCTCGATGAAGAACGGCTCCTTTTTCGCCTGATGGTCGGAGCGGCAACAGAAAAGTTGATTCTCAGCTTCCCCCGCATTGAAATTGGAACAGGAAGGGAACGTCTGCCATCATCTTTTCTCCTTGCCTCTATCAAAGCGCTCAGTGGAAAGAGTGTCGATTTCAATCAGCTTGAAAAATTTCCGGGGTTTGTCCGGATCCCTTTATCCGAGATTGCGGTAAAAATCCCGGAAGAAGCCCTTGATGAAGTGGAGTTTGACCTCTCCACCGGACAGGAAAAATTGGCCGCAAAGAGACCGGAGGCCCTGCTTTATTTGCGGGAAGTTGCCCCATTCTTTGGAAAAGGCCTTCAGCTTGAATCCTCCCGATGGGGAAAGAGAACCTTTACGGGCTATGAAGGCATTCTTGCTTCAAAAGAAGCTCTCCATATTTTATGCGAGCGCTATTCGATCTTCAAAAAGAGCATCTCTCCCACCCGGCTCGAGGCCTACGCCAGATGCCCTTACCAGTATCTTTTAAACGGCATTATGGGGGTCGAGGCTCTGACAGAACCTGAGAAGGAGGCGACCATCACTCCTCTGGATAAGGGAAAGCTCGTTCACGACATTCTCTGGAAATTTTTTACGGATCTGAGAAAAGAGAGAGGTTCTGCCTTGCAATTAAAACCGGAGGATTCGGAGCGACTGGTCGGGATGGCCCAGAAGAAGTTTGTCGAATTTGAAAAGATGGGGGTCACCGGTTACCCCATGCTGTGGGAAGTTGAGAAAAGGAATATGCTCGAGATTCTGATCGATTTCTTTAACGAGGAGCTGAATGAAACGGAATTCATTCCAACCTATTTTGAGGTTCGATACGGAATGAAGCGCCTCGATTTTCAGGAAAGCGAGATCTCAGCGGAAGAACCCGTCCCTCTCAAAATAGGAGAAAAATCAGTCAATCTCAGAGGAAGAATTGATCGGATTGATTTGACGAAAGACGCTAGGAGAGCCCGTGTGAGGGATTACAAAACCGGCCTCGTGTCGGCCAGATCAAACGAATTTCAGGGTGGGGCGACTTTGCAGCTTCCTCTTTATCTCTATGCCGCCAGGCAGTTGCTCGGTCCTCTCCATCAAGGCATTCAGGTTGAGTTGGCCGAGTACTATTTTCTCAAATCAGGGAAGCCCGTTGGTTTTGATGGGTCTGTGCTGAAGGAAAAGGAGGCAGAACTTCAGGAGATTCTGAAGACTATCGCCGGGGGCATTGAGGAGGGAGTTTTCATTGCTGTGCCGGAGGGTCAGTGTCGATACTGTGATTTCAAAATAATCTGTGGGTCCTGGACTCGAGTCCTCTTTAACCGCAAGGCAAATGACCCGAGGGTGAAGAGGTATTTAAAAATGAGAGAAGAAGAGACGGAAGAGAGCGAGGAATGAAGTCAGAAACAAAGCTTATCGACCAGGAGCAGCGTGATCGAGCCGCCGGAGACCTCTCTCAAAGTTATATCATTGAGGCGGCCGCCGGAACAGGCAAAACCACTGTGCTTGTCACCCGTATCATCAAGCTGATCAAGACAGGTGAGGCACGCCTGGAAGAAGTCGTCGCCATTACCTTTACGGAAAAGGCTGCAGCCGAATTGAAGGTAAAACTCCGCCAGGAGCTGGAAAGATCTCTCCTGAATGAAGCAGCTTCCGGCGAAGGCCAGAGAATTTCAGAGGCCATTTCTGACTTAGAGCGGATGCAGGTGACGACCATTCACTCCTTCTGCGGCTCTCTGTTGCGGGAGCGCCCGGTTGAGGCAGGTCTCGATCCCAATTTTGAAGTCGCCGATGGCCTGATGGCCCGGCTCGTACAAACGGAGGTCTGGGAGGATTGGGTTGAAAGGCAGATGGATAAAGACGACCCGGCATTGCGTCGGGCGGTGCTCATTGGAATCAAACCGGATCAAATACGCAAAATGAGCCAATCCATGCTGGAAAACCGTGACGTCCTGAATTACCTGCCTTCTCCCCTGCCTCCCGGTGATCTGGAAAAAGCTGTCGGGCAATTCGTCAAGGCCTTTGAGAAAAATGTAGAGTCATTGAACCAGTTAAAGCAATATTGCAGGGACGCCGGGGATAAGGCCATCCTGATGATTGAAGAGTTGAACGAAAAACTAAAAAAGCTTGAATCGATTCCCGAGAGAGAAGAAAGAGAGAGGATCATTTTTGAAGAAATTCCGATGGGGTTCGCGAAAAGAGGAAACAAAAATAACTGGAAACCGGATCATCAACTAAAAACAGTGAAGGAGCATTTCGCCTCCCTCTTAGAAAATCTCAATGGCACAAAAGCCCTCATCACCGAATCGGTCATGACAGGGCTTGCCCACCGTTTAACCGACTATATCGAAGTTTATAAACAGGCCAAGCAGGAGCGGAACTTTCTTGACTTCCATGATCTCCTCAATTTTACCAGGCGCATGCTCAAGGAACACGCCGAGGTTCGAAGATACTTTCGCGGCCGCTACAAGTTTTTACTGGTGGACGAGTTTCAGGATACAGATCCGCTTCAGGCCGAGATCGTCTTTTTCCTCTCGGAAGATGAAGCCGGGAAGGCATCCGAATGGAAAGAAGTCCAGGTGGCCTCCAAACGCCTCTTTATCGTGGGGGACCCCAAGCAGAGCATTTACCGGTTCCGTCGGGCTGACATTGAAATGTACGAAGACGCCAAGGTCAGGATGGGAAAAAACCGCCTCCTCACCATTTCCCAGAATTTTCGGTGTGCGCCCTCTCTCGTTCAGGAGGTAAATAAAATCTTTAAGGACATCATCATGCCCCCCGAGGATGGCCAATACCAGCCAGGGTATGTGCCGCTCTATTTTGGCCGAAAGAAGGAGAGCGTCCCAAAGGAAAACGGGGTCGTGTTCCTCTATCCGCCGGGAATTAAAAATATTCTGTTGGAAAGGGTTGATGATTGCCGTTTATGGGAGTCCCGTTGTATCGCTTCTTTCATTCAGAAGCTGGTGAGTGAGGAGAAGTGGCAGGTGTGGGATGACACTGACCAATCCTTCCGTCCGGTCATGTTCAAAGACATTGCCATCCTGATGCGAACCTACACCCCCCTCGATCCTCTGGAGGAGGCCTTCAGGTCCTGCGAGGTGGACTACCGGGTCATCGGCGGAAAATATTTTTATCAGCGCCAGGAGGTGCAGCAGCTCCTAACTGTTCTTCAGACGATTGACAACCCGAATGACAAGATCTCTCTGATCGCCGCAGTCCGTTCACCATTCTTCGGGGTTTCAGATGAAGAACTTTTTCTCTTTCATGCCAATGGAGGAAGCTTAAATTACCTGCAAGGGGCCCGGGACACAAATTTAGAACAGCCTTTCCAGCTCCTTCGAGAACTCCATGAAATGCGAAACCGGACGAGTGTTGCCGCCCTGTTGAAGAGACTCTATGAGGCAACGAGCGGATTGGTTCTCTTTCTTTTGAAGCCTCAAGGCGAGCAGAGGGTTTCAAATCTCCTCAAGATTGGCGATGTGGCGCGAGCCCTGGATGAAAGGGGAATGTTGAGCTTCAGGGGATTTGTGCGGTGGCTTTCTGAAAGACAGGAGGAAGAAGCCGAAGAGGAAGAGCCTCCTACGCTCGAACGGGGGGATAATTTCGTCCGGCTCTTGACGATCCACAGGGCGAAGGGATTGGAATTCCCGGTGGTCATCCTGACCGATCTTGCCCATGAGGGCGGCAAGCGTGAGAATTTTATTATTGACCGCAAGGGAGAACGGATCGCCTTTAAAGTGGGCGATCAAAAGAGTCAATTCTGGACCCGCGATTATGAAGAGCTAAGCCAGTGGGAGAAGAAACGGAGAGAGGCGGAAGAGAAGCGCCTTCTCTACGTCGGGATGACAAGGGCGAGGGACTTTTTAGTTCTGCCTGTCTTCTGGGTAAAAGAAAAAAAGGACGGGAAAAAAGATATTCCGGATAGCAGTTTCTTAAATTACCTTAAACCGTATTTAAAGGAGCCCGATGAAGTTTCATTCGGAACCCGGGATGAAGAGGTGTTGTTCTACGATACCAATAGGCTCGAACTCAAACCCGAAGAGATGACTCCTTTCCGGTTTCCATTAAACATTGAAAAGGGAGGAGGAAAAGAATCCGGATTCATCCTTTCTCAACGTGAGCGCTGGAAAGAGGCCCGGGAGGAATTAAAGAGATGGGCCGGAGGGGGCCGTTTGATCACCACGGCCATAGAAAAGATCGAAGAGGTTGAAAAGGATGATGAATGGGTGATCTCTCCGGTGACCAGGGGCGAAGGAGCTACCTTTGGAAAACTTGTCCACAGGCTTTTTGAAAAACTGGACTGGGGGCAGGCCGATTCTCTTGAAGAGATGGCAACCATTGAAGGGAAGAATCTTGGAGCGACAGGACCCATGATAAAAAGGGCAGGGGAGATGGTTAAGGAAGCCATTCGTTCTCCAATTCTCCAGCGTGTGATTAAATCAAGCAGTTACCATAAAGAAGTCCCTTTTACATACAAGAGCAATGGCACCATCTTCGAAGGGGTGATGGATGTGGTTTTTAAAGAAGAAGATGGCCTGGTGGTTCTGGATTTTAAGACGGATTTAGTAGAGAAAGATAACTTAAATTTAAAAGTCGAACATTACAAACCACAGGCCCGGGTTTATTCGGATGCCATTAAGAATATTTTTGGCAAGCCTCCCAAAGAAGTCATTTTATTTTTCCTCCATCTGATGGAACCGGTTTCTCTGAAATTGTCGCCCGAAGATCCATAAAATAAACGCCTTGAAATTTCGGTTGACATAACAGAATTATCAAGGTTGTCGAATATTTCTTAAGTTAGAAAAAGAGATTCTTCGGTTAATGCCTCAGAATGACATGGCGGCGCAATCTCCCGGGGGATATATTTTCTACGCAATTCAATGGAATAAGTTATTTGGCATTTAATTCCGG